>NZ_CP166245.1:990486-1320648 GCF_033597815.2 Staphylococcus sp. KG4-3 | reverse complement strand
TGTTTTTTCAGTTACTGGTAAATAATTTTTAAATTCTTCTACTAAACCTTTCCAATTCTTCATATTAATTAAACCCCTTCTACTGGATAAATTTTCTTAACGATATAACCTGACTCTGTAATTGACGCTTCTGGGTTTTCATCAATCCCGATTACTGCAACACCTACTGTATGAGCGTCACGTTCAGTTACTGCTAATGATTTATGGAAAGGTAAAGCACCCTTAAGTAAAGTTTCAACTTTATTGATATCTTCACCGTCTGTTTGCACTACAACATAGTAACTTTCTTTTTCCTTAATTGATACCGTATCTCCATCATCCATAATCGCTTTTGTTTTTTCAGTTTTTAATTCAAAATGTGGTGGTAAAGTGTGTAAATTTGTATCAAAGTTTAATGTTACATTTAATAGATCACTTACAACCGCGCTTCCAGTAGCGAGGCTACCAGCACCTTTCCCGTAAAACATTGTTTCGCCTACTGCATCGCCGATAACATAAATTGCATTAAACTCATCTTCAACAGCGGCTAATTGATGGGCTTTGTTAATAAGTGTAGGTGAGACAGAAGCTTGTACTTGGCCGTGCTCATATGTCCCTTTACCAATCAACTTAATCTTATATCCAAGATCATCGGCAACTTTAATGTCTGAGGGCTCAACATCACTAATGCCATGTCTTACCACATCATCTAAATTAATAACTTGGTTAAATGATAAATATGAAGTAATGACAACTTTTCTAGCAGCGTCGATACCTTCAACATCATCAGTCGGATCTGCTTCTGCAAAGCCTAATCTTTTCGCTTCATCTAATGCATCCTCGAATGACGTTTGTTCTTTTGTCATTTTACTTAAAATAAAATTAGATGTTCCATTTAAAATACCCATAAATTTACTTATGTTATTAGCATTTAATCCATTGTTAATTGCGTTTACAATTGGAATACCGCCTGCGACACTAGCTTCATATTTTAAAGCTACATCATTTTCTTGTGCTAAATCTTCTAATACGTTTAGATGCACCGCTAATAAATCTTTATTTGCAGTCACAACATGTTTCTTTTGACTTAATGCGCGTTTCAACCAATCCACTGTTGGCTCAATACCACCCATAACTTCTACTACAATATCAATTGAATCATCGTTTAATATTTCATCAATATCTTCAGTTAAATTATAATTCGACACATTGATTGGACGTTGTCTTGATTTATCTCGAACCAATATGTGTCGAATATTAATGTTTTTATTCATTGTTTCTTTTATTTGTTCTCTATTTTCTTCAATAATTTTTACTACACCTGAACCCACAGTTCCTAAACCTAGTAAGGCTACATTTAATTCCTTCATAATTTCATTCCTCCGATTGTTCTTCTAAAAAATACAGTTGTACAGTTGAAAAATACTTGAATATGGTATAGTATAAATTCATTCATTATTTTTGTAAAGGTGAAAATTTAGATTCTATATCTATCCTATCACTCTCGTGATAAAAACTAAACAAAATTTTCTGATTTTTTAGAAAGGTTGTATGTCCCATGAAAGTTGCCAAGTTTGGAGGAAGTTCTGTATCTACTGCAGATCAAATTAAAAAAGTATTAAATATTGTTAATTCCGATGAAGATCGGAAAATTATCATTGTTTCCGCACCAGGTAAACGTCATAAAGAAGATGTTAAAACAACAGATTTACTTATTCGTCTGTATGAAAAAGTCATTGATGATTTAGATTACATTTCTAAAAAAGAAGAAATTGTTCAGCGTTACGCTGATATCATTTATGAATTAAATATGAGTGATAACTTATTAACTACCATAGATCAAACGTTAGAAAATTTTATTGCTACATTAAAAGATAAACCTTCACGTTTATTAGATGCTTTACTTTCATGTGGTGAAAATTTCAATGCACAATTAATTGCAGAATATAATAATAGTCAGGGCACACCAACTCGTTATATATCTCCTGGCGAAGCAGGCATTCAAGTTACCGATTTGCCCCAAAACGCACAAATTTCAGATCAATCATATGAAGAGCTATATAACTTAAGAGCGTATGACGAAAAATTAATCATCCCAGGTTTTTTTGGTGTTTCAAGACAAAACTATATCGTAACATTTCCTCGTGGTGGGTCTGACATCACTGGTGCTATTGTTGCAAGAGGTGTCAGAGCAGACTTATACGAAAACTTCACTGATGTTTCAGGCATTTTTAGAGCAAACCCAACAATTGTCAAAAATCCTGAAGTTATTGATGAAATTACTTATAGAGAAATGAGGGAATTGTCTTATGCAGGTTTCGGCGTCTTTCATGATGAAGCTTTACAGCCTTTGCATAAAGATAGAATTCCTGTCGTTATAAAAAATACAAATAGACCAAATGATACAGGAACGTTTATTCGCCATGATAGAGAAATTAATTCTAATAATATCGTGAGTGGTATTAGTTGTGATAAAGGATTTACTGTATTAAATATCAAAAAATATTTAATGAATAGACAAGTAGGATTCACTCGTAAAATCTTAGGTGTGTTAGAAGATTATAATATTTCTTTCGACCATATGCCTTCAGGTATTGATAGCATCAGTATCATTATGCGCTCAAAAGAAATTCATAACAGAGAAGAACAAGTGCTTAATGATATTCGTGATAAATGTGACGTTGATGAGTTAAGCGTAGAACATGATTTAGCCATCTTAATGATTGTTGGTGAAGGTATGCACAGAATCGTTGGTACCGCTAACACAATTACACACGCTTTGGCAGAATCTAAAATAAATTTAAAAATGATGAACCAAGGTGCTTCGGAGATTTCAATTATGTTCGGTATTGATGTAGCTGATGCAGATAAAGCTGTGAAATCAACTTATGAATATTGCTACAACGGAAAATGCTTAAAAATATAGCATCACACATTACTTAACAAGCAAAAAAACCTTCAAATTCATTTTGTCTTCCTATTAGGACTAACGAATGATTTGAAGGATTTTATATTGCTTTTTTCTCTGAAATAAGTGCTTGATTAATACGTTCATCTCCAACAACTAACCTCAATATTACAAACTGATAATAACTTAATGAATCTATTACATTTCTATAATTTGGTAGTTGATGATAATCTATTGGATCTAATAGTTCATACATTAATACAATTTCTGGTTTAATATAATCTACATCCCATTTAATAGAATGGAAGTAAATATTTTTCTCTGGCAACCTTATATTATGGTTCCATCTAAACATCCATTCTTCATCTTTCACATCGTATACAATCACGGTCATAACCAATGTATCACCATCATATATATTAGCATGAGTTATCTTTGAAAAGTCTACTGCTGTAAAATCAGAAGTACTATGTGAAGTATCATGCAATAACGTTCGATATTCATTTGGAATATATTTTAAAACTTCACCTAGAAACTTTCTCTCTACACTAATATCAACTTTATTCTCAAGGTTAAATGCATCATGTAAAAACAATTGTTTTGCTACTTCACCATTATATTTAATTAAATTTGGTACATTAATGTTTAAAATTTCGACAATTCTCTTTATCGATTTATTTTTTTCATTTTCCAAATGTGCACCTCCCGACAAAAAGTAAGCGTTTCCAATAATTAATATTATATAGTTTGTCCATAGATATTTCAATGTATTAAATACAAAATCGTGAAATAAAACACAAATTATTTTAAAAACTGCCTACCAAAGTATAATCATGGTTGGAGTGATTATCTAAAACATCTGGTCTGTTTAACAGAAAAACACCCTTAGCATTTGTATTAAGTGTTCTTTGAATGTCGGCAATAGCAGGTATTGTCTGGTATAAATTATTATCAAATATATATGGTACAGTGATGAAGTAATATCGAATACGGTATTTTGAAAATGTTTGTACTACATCCGATCCCACAATGATATGGAAAGCACTATCAACCACGCCATTAGGTACAATAATATTAAAATTTGTGCACCTCGATACGTATTTAATAATATCTGTAGAGTAACTAATCACAGATATTTTAATATCATAATTAGAAAGTTCGTCTAAAATTTTATATGCAAAAGGATGATTATCAAAAGCTATAATATCCTCATGTTTAATTGTTCGAGTAATGTGCTCGAGATATTCTTTTATCGCACTCAAATCGCTTTTCACCATCTTCCTTAATTTATATTGCATATAATTTATTATAGCTATTAATCTGCATAAGTTAAACCGTTATCTATTTTAAAAAATACCACTTAAGTGCTCAAAAGATACGAAAGGAATTAATTTACAAATATAAATTATGTACAGGTTTGTTATAATATATTACTATGAATATAATTATAGTAACTATAATGAACTGATAAATAGCATTTGTAGAAAGTTAAATAAAAGCGTAAAATGAGCTATGTTAAAAAATTTAATAAGATTAGGATGATATTCATGTTTTTACCACTTATATTACTAATAATAATAGTACTACTTATTATTATAATATTTATAGATCATCGTGTTATGCAAAATAAACTTGAAACTGAAAGTTATGCTAAGGATCAATTAGTAACTAAAATAAGTACAGTTACTCGTGAAAATACAAATTTGAAAAATAAAATGTTGGATATTGATTCAAATAATGACACGCATCACCATGGTCTCAGAAAAGCTAAACAAGATTTAACAGTCATTTTAAATGAACAAAAAGAACAAGGCGTAATAGCGTACTTCGATATTATTGCTACTGGTAATTTAGCTGTTAAGCATCCTCTATTTGAATATGCAAGAGCTTTTGACTATATTGTTTTTACTGAAAAAGGAATCTTTAATATTAATGTCAAAAATTGGAAGCAAAAAACTTTTTATCACTTTACACCTGATTCAGCAGAACAAACTGAAATTGATAAAGAGAATTCAGTACATCAAATTGTAGGAAGATATATTGCCAATCAATTTCATGGACAATTTCAATCATCGCGTTCTACAACTTATACATTTATAGAACGTATTAAAAACAATTCTGTCATTTATGACTTTTACAATTATGATCCTTATGAACAAGCTTCTAAAAATACTCAAGCATTAGAAGCAAAAATCCAAGAACGTTTAAATCAACAAATTCCAAATGTTGGTCTAGTCTACTTCACAGATGGTAGTGTTAATTTAATCGATGGTCCAGCAATTAGAAATAATTACGTGGAAACTGTTTCTTCAAAATCTTCTTTACAAAAGATTATAAAAGAGACTTTAAATTCAAATAATGATGTTTTAACTAAAGAACAATATGATAAATTAGTTGCACGTTTTAGCTAATTTAACAAAACAAACCTGTTACTTAAAATAAATTTAAGTAACAGGTTTATTTTATACTTTATTTTTCCACTAAATAATATAAAGGCATATCAGCTACTTAGAATAAGTTTACTTACTCCAAAGGTTTATTTGGTCATTTTTAGCCTGTGTTTCAGCTTGTTTAAATACTTCTCTATACTTTCCATTTGGAGAAAAATATTTTTCTCTAGCTAATCCTCTTTTTACCAATTCCTCATTGAACATCGTTTTATCATCTAGCCATACATATGCTAATGTTCTTCCATAACGATCTTCTTTTTCTTTATCATATTCTAAATACACATCTTTATTCGTTAAATGTTTTTTAGAATAATCCGAGGCTTCTTTACCATAAGGCTGTACAGGCGTATTAGGTTTAACTGTCTCTGGTGTATCCATACCTATTAACCTTACCTTCAATTGTTCATTATCACTGTTTTTAGCAACTAAGGTATCTCCATCTACAACGCGATCAACATGAACCTTTTCTGAATTATCAGGCCCTGAAGAGGTATCACTACTACCATTTTCTTGAAATGGCCCCGTATGATTAATAAATTGAAATGCTAATACACCCAATACAATTACTATTGCAATCAAAGATGTCGTTTTCTTTTTTGATTTCACTGTTGCACCCACTTCTTTTTAATTGTCCAAATTAGCATATAGAAAAAAGCGTCCTGCGTCAACATAACAGATATACTTTCTAAACAATAAAAAATTATTGAGCTATTAATCGAGCCATTATAATCTTCTTGTAAAGGGACTATTTATACTAAAAATTCCCATTTTCAATATAATCATTAGATTATATAAAAATTAGAAGTTCAACCAAATCTATTTTGTTTTATTTATCTATTTAAATAACTCATGCTATAATACTTGATGAATAGGAGTGAACAAGTTGAGTATATTTAAAGAGAACATGATAACGATTATCGCAGTTATTATAGCGATCATTATTGGTATGGTATTACAGTTTCAATTCCAATTACCCCCAATGGTATCAGCAGTTGTAGCTATTTTATTAGGCCTCTTAGTTGGTTTTATCGTATTTGTAATCCAAGCAATTATCACTAAAAATTAAGAATAAATAAATATAACTGCCGCATATTCAATGCTGGCAGTTTTTTACTTCAACATCAAATAATTTTATATCTAGCCTTTCTAAACTTATATGAATAATAGTTCAGTGTACAACTTATCCCACTGATTTCATTTAATTATTTTAACCTTTACCTAATTGCAATTATATCTTAAAATTATTATCTAATACGCTTTCAGATAAAGCTAAGCAAAAAATTAGTGTGTGGTGTCACAACTTCATAGTGACAAATATCATTATTTAAATTCACCTCAATTAGGTTTACATAATAAAGATATTGTTACTAAAAATAGCTAACCTCATATATTATGAGATTACCTATCCTTTCTTTATGATTTAGTTGTCTATTAGATTACTTATTCTTCACTACAAATTAGTTAATATAAATAATTAGACTAATAATTATTTATAGCTACCCAAATCTCACTGTAAGCAATGTCTTGTTCATTATCTTTAAAATTAGTAAATGAAAACATTGGCAAATCAGATAATTCATATTCTGAATCAGGTAACCATTCAGAGTAAATTTTAGCGTAAGTCTCCTGTAAAACGTTTGGATACTCGCCTTCATTTTCAAAAACAACCCATTTACTTGCTTTAAAGTTTAAGATTTCTAATTGCTCACTAGGGTTACTTTCAGTAGTTAAAACTCCAATCATATGTGTCAATTCGCCTTGCTCTTTTGTAAATGATTCATCAGCATCATATGACACGTTTACGATTTCTTTAGGTTCTATATTTTGTAATTGATGCATTTCTTCTTTTTGTGTATTTGTAATGCTTTTTGCCAATGCTACAATTTCATCATTAACTCCTTCAAATTGCATAGGTACTCGTTTTTGAACACCGACAATATTAAATTCAGGTTGCTCTACGATTCTTGTTTTCATGTTTATTCCTCCTTTGGTATTAATAGAAAATGAAAGTTTAGGAAATGATATTAAAATTTGATGTTCATAAACTTGCGATGGCAAGTAACCACTCCAAGCTTTAAACGCTCTTGTAAATCCATCAATGGAATAGCCATATTTTGTAGCTACTGTTGTAACTGAATACTTATTTAGTAAATCTTTATTGGCAAAATATAATTTTCTCTTTTTGATATATTCTGACAAACTCATCTCAGATAAGAATATAAATAAATTTCTGTAATGTTGTTCAGGCATACCAATATAATTTGCGATATCAGATAAGTTCAATTCATTTGTTAAGTTATTATCTATATAATCTATAGATTGATTTAATTGGTTTATAATCATTTCCATCACCTTTCACCTATATAGTAATCAATTTTTATAAATCCAACTCGACTATTCAAATATAAAATATATCGATTGCATTTGATTGCTTTAAATTCAAAACTATATTTAATATTAAAGAAGTAATACCTAAATTATACTACTTACGACTCACTTAGATTTATATATATTATTTATGGTCATAAATTACCTAGTTGCTAATCTTGATAAAATAAAAAATGTTTATTAAATAATACGTAAGTCTCGTATTTTTTTAAAAGCATTTTAATATAAAATGCTATATGGATACAACGTATTTTGGCGAGACTCTTAAGGGAATAGGACAAGCTGAAGACTACAGGCTGAAGCTAATCCCTATGAAAGAGAGCCAGCAATACGAAGTATTGAATACAAAAAAGCACTCAGATGAATTGAATTAAATCACCTGAGTACTTTTTTGCTGAGATTTATGTTCCAGTCCCCTAAATATTAACGCTCTTTTATAAAAGTTAGAATTGCATGAAATTCTTGTTCATTCGCTGAAAAAGTACGCTCTTCAATTTCTCGCACTGTAGAATTCAATAATTTATAACCAGCAACTTCATCATCTTGTAAATAAGCATTAATGCTAGATTCTAATTCCTTTAATGTTGTTGCCTTTAATGTAGATAATTTAACTTCTTGCATATTGCCATCCCCTTTAGAATCTTAAATTTATATTGCTTATATCATACTATTTCGACGAATGACATTCAAACAATAAAACAAAAATGTACGCAGCTCAATAAAATTATTTCACTCTTAATATAACTCTAAATTGACGCGACTTATAGCTTATTTTAAAATTAAAGTTCACTAAGTATGATTGAGGTGATTATTTTCTTTAAAACAAAAGAAGTGCGTGCGTTTATTATCTATTTTGCAGTATGTCTTACTTTATTTATATTATATTTGATACCATTTTCGCATGCAATATTTGGTTAATAGCTTATATCTAAAATTAAGCTATTTAATTGAAATAACACAGTAATTTAAACTGAGTTATTTCAATCTTTTTTTGTCCACCTCAATCTATTTCACCTTTCAAAAATTGATTATTATTTAAACCTTTTGAAATTGTTATCCAACGTTTATTCTTTTATTTATAAAACTACATACGCTTTCGCCCGTCCAATCGTTTTTTAATCACTGTTGATCTTTGATTGCATCAGCTAACTGTGAATTTAAAGGCGCTCCAGTTTGCTTAAGGTGTTTCATAATATTCTCCTTTTCCTTTTGACTACGATTTTGGCTTAATTTATATGAAGTTTCTAATTTATCTACTTTTACTTTAAATCCAATTATTCCATTTATTTGTTGCTTTGTTTTTTCTGATAAGTTTTCCCACGTCGCACCATTTATATGATTACTTTCATATCTATTTAGTAACATACTTAACTCTTTTTTCAATTGCGCTTCATTTAATAACTCTCCTGTACCATATGCATGAACACTTTGATAGTCCCACGTTGAAACATCCTCAGTTTCATACCACGTTGAAGATATATAGCCATGTGCCCCTGAAAAAATAATTAATATTTTGTCATTTCCGTCTATTGTTTGCCATTGTTTATTAGCTTTTGCAAAATGACCTGATAAATATAAACTATTTTCCTTTTCCTCAATGTTAAGTGGTAAATGTGTTGCAATAGGCGTTGATTCATGGTTAGTTACAATAGTTGCAAAATTATTAGCTGTTATAAAATCTTTTACATTTTGATAATCTTTCATTTCATAATATTTAGGAATATACAATATAAAAGCCCCCTAACAGATGATTAATGTAAAAACATTCAATCTTTAACCTTATTCTATTATATATACAAATTTATAAAATTACTTCTCAAAAAAATCATTCCATATTACAGCATTTAAAATAGTTTACTTTAGCCATAAAAAAATACACTCCCTAAATGTATGCACTTTAATTTGACTAAAGTGTTTATTTTAGGGAGTGCCTTAGATTAAAATGGCTTTTGATAATCTACTTTTGAACTAGGGAGTTCTATATATAATTTAGCATTATTAAGTCAATTACATATATTAGGGAAAGCCCTAAATAAAAATAATTTCTCAGTTGTATTTACTCGTTATATCTAAAATTATTTCACCATAAATTTCGCACATTAATGGAAAATTTTATAACATATTTTTTAATTAACACTTACATTGATTTCAATATCTATTGTTTCTTTTAATGCCTTTGAATATGGACAATAATTATGTGCTTTTTCTACATACAATTCTGCATCTTCTTGGCTAAGATCTTTAACGGTTACATCTAATTCAGCAGCCAATTTAACTCCGCCATCTGTTTTGTCCGGTAATAAGTAAGCTGTTACACGCACTTCTGGTTCAATTGAGCCTTTACCATCACTTTTTAAAATGTGCATAAGTGCATTATTGAAACATGAGCTATAGCCAGCTGCAAATAATTGTTCTGGATTTGATTCAGTAACACCGTTTCCTCCCATTTCTTTAGGTACAGCTAAATCCTGATAAAAAGTATTGTCTTCACTAAAAACTTTACCATCTCTACCACCATTGCTAATAACAGTAACTTCGTATAATGGTTTTACCATTCCAACCACTCCTTTTAATTAAATAAATTATTCTTGCCTTAATGAATTATTCTCAATTCATTAATAATATAGCATTAATTTTTAAATAATAAAAATTAAAAGGTTAACTAAATAACGCTAAATCAAATAAACAACAATTTTATTTAAATGCATTAAGTAAAGTAGATATTTTACAATTGCAAAGAAATGTATGTTCATGTTGTAATTAGTACTAATTTATTAAAAGTGAAAAATAACTTTTAACAAACTTTACTTCCGTATATTGCACCCATTCTGCACCCAAAATACTCAAAATAATAAAAGTGGGTGCAAAAAAACAACCCGAGACCATCCTATTAGAATGACTCGAGTTGCTTATATACCTAGTGTTTAACCCCTTTGTTTAGCACCTAGTATTGTTTGATATATTGTTCTCTTTCCCATTCAGAAACTTGAGTTCTGTAGTAATCCCATTCAATTGATTTAGAATTAATGAATTGGTGATAAATATGATTACCAAGTGCTTGTTTAATTGGTTCATTGTTCTTCATAGCTTTAATTGCTGTATATAAAGTTGAAGGTAAATCTTCAATGCCAACTGCTTCGCGTTCTTCACGGTTCATCTCATAAATATTTTGATTAACTGGTTCTGGTACTTCTAATTTATTTTTAATACCATCTAAACCAGCTTGTAAGATTGCTGCTAATGCTAAGTATGGATTTGCTGCTGGATCAACTGAACGTACTTCAACACGTGTTGATAATCCACGAGATGATGGTACGCGGATTAATGGAGAACGGTTTTTACCACTCCATGCAATATAACAAGGTGCTTCATAACCTGGAACTAAACGTTTATATGAGTTTACTAACGGATTACATACACCTGTAAATCCACGTGCGTTTTTCAAGATACCTGCAACAAAGTGGAACGCATCTTTAGTCATTTGCATATCACCATCTGGATCAAAGAATGCATTCTCTTTGCCTTTAAACAATGACATGTTAAAGTGCATACCGCTACCGTTCACACCGAATAATGGTTTTGGCATAAATGTTGCGTGTAGGTTGTGTTGACGAGCAATTGTTTTTACAACAAGTTTAAATGTTTGGATATTATCACATGCGGTAATCGCATCTGCATATTTAAAGTCAATTTCATGTTGTCCTGGTGCAACCTCGTGGTGACTCGCTTCAATATCAAAGCCCATATCTTCTAACTCTAATACGATGTCACGACGACAATTTTCACCTAAATCCGTTGGTGCTAAATCGAAATAACCACCATCATCATTTAGTTCTAATGTTGGTTCACCTTTTTCATCTAATTTGAATAAGAAGAATTCAGGTTCAGGCCCTAAGTTTAATTCTGTGAATCCTAGCTCTTTCATATCATTTAACACACGTTTTAAGTTTGCACGAGGGTCCCCTTCAAATGGTGTTCCATCTGTTTTATATACATCACAAATTAAACGAGCAACTTTACCTTGCCCAGCAGTCCATGGGAAAATAACCCATGTATCTAAATCAGGATATAAGTACATATCAGATTCTTCGATACGTACGAAGCCTTCGATTGAAGAACCATCAAACATCATTTCGTTATCTAAAACTTTTTCTAATTGGCTAACTGGTACTTCAACGTTTTTAATAACTCCTAAAATATCAGTAAATTGCAATCTTAGATATCTTACATTTTCTTCCTTAGCAAACTTATAAATATCTTCTTTAGTAAATGAACGTTTTGGCATTGTAAATGTCCCCCATTATTTTATTTGATAAAGCGTGATAAGTCTCCACGATTTATCGGAATTGCTTCTCGCTGCGGTTTCTGAGTGGCTTCAACTATCATTTGTTTTCTTGTCTCTTGTTCATCATCAGTCAGGTGATCTTGATCATTTTTTATAATTTGTTTAATTCCTTTTATATTAAAACCTTTTTCAATTAAGCTTTTAATTTCTAAAAGTCGTTCCAAATCATTCAATGAAAAAAGTCTTTTGTTCCCGTCTGATCTATGTGGTTTAAGCAGTTCATGTGTTTCATAATAACGAATTTGTCTTGCAGTCAATTCGCTTAATTTTGTTACAACACTCATAGGGAAAACCGGCATACTTCGTCTTAATGTATCATTTGACTTCAATCCGATCACCTCTATTTTTGAACTTGTAATAAATTTAGCATAATAACTAAATTAATTCAAAGATATGTAAGGTTTTCTTACATGTCATTTAACCCCTTGCTATAACTACTCTTAAGACGCTTTCTATCCATTAATCAGCTAAGTTTTTAGAAAATTCCTTAAATTTTTTCAAAAAAATACCATATATTTTGCCTATGATTCATAAAATTAGTACTCAATTTTAGTTCATCATAAAATAAAATATATGGTAAATAATTATTATTTATACAAGTTGTTGTGTTTTTAATTTTTGTGCCGCTCTAGTAACAGCTAATTTAACGTGTTCATATGTTAAACCACCTTGTACATACACTTCATACGGTGGCCTTATCGGGCCATCTGCCGACAATTCTATAGAAGATCCTTGTACAAAGGTACCTGCCGCCATGATTACATCATCTTCATAACCAGGCATATAAGCTGGTTCTGGACTGAAATGTGCATTTATTGGAGAAGCTTGTTGGATACTTTGGCAAAATAGAATCATTTGTTCTTTTGTATCAAATGACACAGTTTGTATCAAATCAGTTCTCTCTACGTCATAGCGCGGTGCTGTACGCATATCCATTTTCTCTAATAATAAACTAGTAAATAATGCGCCTTTTAAACTTTGGCTTACTACGTGTGGCGCAAGAAAAAATCCCTGATACATTTCTTGAAGGGAATTTAGCGAAGCACCCGCTTCTTTTCCTATACCTGGCGCAGTTAATCGATAACCACATCTTTCGACTAGCGCTTTTTCACCTGCGATATAACCACCAATTTTTGCTAAGCCGCCACCTGGATTTTTAATCAATGATCCCGCAATTAAATCTGCACCACATTCAATAGGTTCACGTTTTTCAACAAATTCACCGTAGCAATTATCTACAAAAATGATTATATCAGGATATTGTGCTTTTATTTGTTGTATTGCCTGTTCGATTAAATCTAATTTAATTGAAGGGCGTTGATCGTAACCTTTCGATCTTTGGATAGCAATTACTTTTGTTTGTGGTTTAATTTGTTTGAACACGGCTTGAATATCAATGTCGCCCTCTTTTAAATCAACCTTATCATAACTCACGCCATGTTCTTTCAAACTTTCTATCCCATTGCCATTAATACCTATTACTTCTAACAATGTATCATATGGGTTACCTGTAATATATAAAAGTTCATCTCCATATTTCAAAACGCTCTGCAAGGCAATTGTAATCGCGTGTGTACCAGAGATAATTTGAGGTCTTACAATCGCATCTTCCGCTTTAAAAGCGTGTGCATAAATTGCTTCAAGGTGATCTCGACCTAAGTCATCATAACCGTAGCCAGTAGTACCTTGTAAGTCATTTTCTGTTGCTTTGACTGCATGAAAAGCATTTAATACTTTTTCTTGATTCGCATAGGCAACCTCTTCAATATCTTTAAAATAAGGTGCTAATGTTTCTTCAGTTTCTGCAATCAGTTGTTTCATCTCTTCCATTAATCATTACTTCCTTCTACTCTTTTTTATAGCCTTTCACTTCATAAGTCGCAGTTGTTTCGTTAAAATTCAATTCAGACACTAATGTATTTTGTTTTAAAAAATATAAACGATCGGCATCTGAACTTGGTACATCCTCTTCATAATAAGTTAATACTTTTTTCACTTCATTATATAAAAGTTCTTTAACCTTTTCTACATCTTCTTGTTCTTTACTCGAAACAAAAACATGCGGTTTATTTGTAGCTGGTAATGTCCCCTCATGCAAATCTTTTTTATTAAAGATAATCGCTTGAGGGATTTGTCCCATTTCTAAATCACCAATAATTTGATTCACCGTATCATATTGCGCTCGATATTCTGGATGACTACTATCTACTACATGTAACAGTAAATCTGCATTTTTAGCTTCTTCTAAAGTGGATTTAAAAGCAGCAATAAGCGTTGTTGGTAATTTTTGTATAAAACCAACCGTATCAGAAATAATGAGATTAAACCCATCGTTAATTTGAATTTGTCTCGTTTTAGGATCAAGCGTTGCAAACAATAAATTCTTTTCATACGTTGTTTCTTTAGCTAATGCGTTAAACCACGATGATTTACCAGCATTTGTGTAACCAACCAGTGCAACTTGAAACACATGATTTTGTTCGCGATTGTTACGATAACGTTCACGATGCTCTACTACAGTTTCTAACTGGTTCTTGATTTCATTCATTCTTGTTCTTATATGTCTGCGGTCCATTTCAAGCTTTGTTTCACCAGGGCCTCTTGTACCGATTCCACCACCTAAACGCGATAAGCTTCTCCCGTGTCCTTGCAATCTAGGCATTAAATAATCTAATTGAGCTAATTCTACTTGTAATTTACCTTCTTTACTACGTGCTCTTAAAGCAAATATTTCTAATATAAGCTGTGTTCTATCAATGATTTTAACATTTAAATTACCGTTGAGTGTCTTAGATTGCGCTGTTGTCAATTCATCGTTCGCCACGATAACATCAATATCATGAAATTCAACATATGCTTTTATCTCATCTAATTTACCTTTACCAACATAATATTTGTTATCAACGTTTATTCTATTTTGAGTAAATTGCTCTTGAACGTCCAATTGACATGTTCTGGAAAGAGATGCCAACTCTTCCATCGTAGATTCGAAATTAAAATCATTATCTGTTTGAGCGTGTACTCCAATTAATATAGCTGTCTCTAATTTTTGTTCGGTGGTATGCGTTTGATATTGGGTCATAATATGCACCTCTTTTCCAAGTTTTCTTAGCCATTCTATCACAGTGCCAATATAAAGACTATAAACTCAAATTGTGTTAAATTAATATAAAGAGGTGAATTAAAATGACTATATATGATATAGAAGTTCAACAGCCAAATGGAGAAACATATCATTTAGACACATATAAAGATAAAGTTATGCTGATTGTGAATACTGCTAGTGAATGTGGATTCACACCTCAGTTTGAAGGTTTACAAGAATTGTATGAGAAATATAAAGATCAAGATTTCATCGTTTTAGGATTCCCATGTAACCAATTCGGTGGTCAAGAACCTGGTAACGGTGAAGAAGCCACACAAAATTGCAAAATTAATTACGGTGTTTCTTTTCCAATGCATGAAAAAATAGATGTTAAAGGAGAAAACCAACACCCACTTTATAAATTTTTAACAGAAGCGCAAAATGGGTTATTTAACGAAAAAATTAAATGGAATTTCACAAAATTCTTAGTTGATAAACAAGGGAACGTCGTTCATCGTTTCTCTCCACAAAAGAAACCAAATCAAATTGAATCTGAGATTGAAGCTCTACTTTAATATAACTGGAATCACTTGAAATAAGAATCTCAATAAATGTTCGAATAATTTTTAAAAGCAATAAGATCATAATTCAGACTATGTAATTTAATAAGTTATACTTTAAACCGATGATCAATAAAGATTTAGTTATCGCTACTTATAGAAAGATACTAAAGATAGGGACTTAAATACCCTTTCTCAAAAGGACTAATCCAGATTTAAAAAATGGATTAGTTCTTTTTATGTACAAATCTCACTGCTTTGTACATAAGAGTGAGAGTATGCCATAAGCCATAAATTGTTCAAAAAATGAAAACGCCAGTTTCCTATTGAGATAAATAGAAACTGGCGTTCATGCTTTAGACAGAGATATTTACGTCTCTGCCTCTTCTACTTTATACATAAAGTATCATATTAAATGTTAATTTTTAAAATGTAGAATTTTTATACTTCCTCGTTATTGTTTGAATCGTCAATTGTAAATGTACTAATCGCATGTTTGTAAATTAAATGCTGTTTGCCTTGTGATAATAAGCATACTAAATACTTATCATAATCTTCGATAATACCTTTCATTTGAAAACCATTCACTAAAAACACAACTACCTTTGTTTGATCAGCCTTAAATTGCCCAAGGAATTTATCTTGGATGTTCTCTGTTGTATTCATATTATGTTCTCCTTTTCTGTATTTGGACTGAAACCTCTTCTAACATCAATGATAGTGACATTTTCTCTCTATCTAACCACAACACGTCGAGCTTGTTTTTAAACCAAGTCATTTGTCGCTTAGCGTAATTTCTAGAATGCTGTTTTAATTTTTCAGTTGCTTCATCTAAACTTAATTCTTGTTTGATGACTGGTACAATTTCTTTGTATCCTATCGCTTGCATACTTTGACTAGTTTCATATCCGTTATCAACGAGTTGTTGCACTTCACTAACTAATCCACGCTCCAACATTATATCTACGCGTTTATTAATTCTTTGATATAATATGTCACGCGACATTTCTATCCCTAATAATAATGTATCATAATTTTCAGTAAATTGTTGTACTTTCTTGCGAGAACTTAAAAGTTTTTTTGTTTTTAAATAATATTGTATCGCTCTTCTAACTCTTTTTCGATTATTTGGGTGTATTTCTTGTGCAGAGACTTCATCAAAAGACGCCAAGTATCGATGCAACGCCTCATTTGATAATTTATCAAGTTCAGATAACTTTGCTTCAATTTCTAAACTTTTCTGTTCTGAAATAGTTTCATCTTCAAACTCATAATTATAGATAAGAGATTGAATATATAGACCTGTGCCGCCTGCAATAATAGGCACACGTCCTCTCGCTATAATATCTTTAATTAATCGTTGCGCTCTATTTTTAAATTCATATGCTGAAAAGTTTTCATCCGGTTCTAAAATATCAATCATATGATGAGGGATACCTGACATCTCGTCTTGCGTAATTTTAGCAGTTCCAATATCCATTTGTTTATAAACTTGCATTGAATCACCACTAATAATTTCACCATTCACTTTCTTTGCTAATTCAATGCTAAATTCTGTTTTGCCCACAGCCGTTGGTCCTACTAATACGATTAAAAATGGTTTGTCGCTTTGCACGTGTATCAACTCTCTTTTTCTATTTGTACTTTTTTAAAATTTGTTTTTCTATCCACTCATACATATGTTGCCATGTTTCTGTATAACCTTGCTCAAATAATACTTCATGTCTCTTGTTTTTATACAAGTGTACAGTGATATGCTTAACCCCTGCTTTTTTATATAAATTACCTAATTTTCTTATTCCTTTACCATATTCACTTAATGGATCATCTTTACCAGATATTAATAAAATTGGAAGACTTGGATTGATTTTTTTCATATTTTTACCACTGCTTGTCAGTAACATATGTTTCATTGATTCGTAGATCAATTGGTTAGATACTAAGAAACCTGTATAAGGATCTTTGATAAATTGTTTCACTTCTTCAGGATTACTAGATAACCAATCACTTGTTGTTTGCTGATTAACTATATTTTTGTTAAATGTTCTATACATAATACGATTCAACCAATTTAAACGCCGTTTTTTCCCTGAAATTAGTGTGATTAATTTTAAAACCATTCTTAGCAATACAGCTTTATATTTAGGATATTGTGTCGTTCCTGATAAAATTACCCCTTGTGCAGCATCTGGATATTTTTGAACAAAAATACGTGCAATAATTGACCCCATAGAGTGCCCGATTACAATGTAAGGTATATTATAATAATGTGCACACATTGTTTGTGCTATTTCATATGTATCATCAGCTACTTGCGACATATTATCAATATTTCCTCTTTCACTATCGTCAATCTCTTTACCATGACCTCTATGGTTATGACGCAATACATCGTAACCTTGCTGATTTAACGATTCAACTAGATGATCGTATCTATCCATATGCTCAGCCATACCATGAAGTAAATGCACGATACCAATTGTTTCATTTTTAGCTTTATCTAATTTAACTTCTAACATTGTCCCGTCTGAAACTGTTATTTTAAATTCATTTTTACTCATGTGTTTAGCCTCCCATACCATACGATTATCATTATCTATATTATACAATATACCTTCAAAATATCATGTTATCAAATACTACGCTAAGTGTTTAGTCATAAGTGACAATTTCTATTTTATAAAAAGCAGCTACTAACTCAATAGAGTCAGTAGCTGCTTTTCTTTTAAACTTTGTAGTACAAAATTTAAAATAATTATTCTTTTTCTGCTGGTTGCTGGTTACCAGTTTGCGCTTCATCAATAGCAATTTGTAATTCTTTTGTATAAGCTTCTTTTTGAATATTAGTGTAACCTAATAAGTCGCTCATAACTTCAATAACTTGCTCTTTATAATTTAATACATCATCAATTTTGAAATAAAGTTTACCCGTACGACGAATAAAGAAGTCAGTTGGACGGTGCACCATTTCATTTTGTATTGAATAAATTAATTCCGTATAAATATCTAATGGCAATCCAGTATCTTGATGTTGAGCTGTTTGTGCAATTTTAAATAATTCTTCAGCATTAGAACCATACTTAGAAGCAAAGTGACGTGCTGTTGCTTCGTCTATTTGGTATGATTTTGCTTCTTCAACTTTTTGGTCGATGAATTGTTCAAAGTTTTTACTGCCACCAACATCTCCACCAGAAATTGTTAAATGTTTTGTAGCACATTTAGCAAATTTCATACCATATTGCTCTTTCAAACGTTTTGATAATAAGTCTACAATTTCTAAAGCCATGTGACGGTAACCAGTTAATTTACCACCAGCAATTGTTAATAGACCTGATTTACCTTCCCAAATTTCATCTTTACGAGAAATTTCAGATGGGTCTTTACCTTCTTCTAAAATTAATGGTCTAATTCCAGCCCATGATGATTCAATGTCTTCATCTTTAACTTCTACATCTGGGAACATATAATTGATTGCCTCAATTAAGTAATCTCTGTCTTCTTGCGTAGCAAGTGGTGAAGCTTTGTCGTTATTATAGAATGTATCTGTTGTACCTACATAAGCTTTACCTTCACGTGGTATAGCAAAAATCATACGACCATCTTTTTCAGTATCAAAATAAACAGCTTGACCTAATGGGAATTTAGATTGATCAATAACAATGTGAACACCTTTAGTTAAGCGTAATTGTTTATTATTTCTAGCATAGTCACCACTGCGAACTTCGTCTACCCATGGACCACTTGCATTGATAACTTTTTTAGCTTTTACTGGATAAGTTTCATTGTTAATTTGATCTTCTACTTGAATACCATTAACTTGTTCATTTGAATCATATGTGAAATGAATAGATTTTGTATGGTTAATAATCGTTGCGCCTTTTTCTTCTGCACGTTTCATAACTTCTATTGTTAAACGAGCGTCATCAGTACGATACTCAACGTAAGAACCGCCACCTTTAAGACCAGATTTTTTAACAAGTGGTTCTTTTTCTAATGTTTCTTTAGCATTTAACATTGTTTTGCGTTCTGCCTTTTTAACACCAGCTAATCTATCATACATTGTTAAACCGATAGCAGTAGTGAATTTACCCATTGAACCACCTTTGTGCATTGGTAAAAGCATACGCTCAGGTGTTGTTACGTGTGGTCCGTTTTCATATACAATTGCGCGTTCACGACCAGTTTCTGCTACAACTCCAACTTGTAGTTGTTTCAAGTAACGTAAACCACCATGTACTAATTTAGTAGAACGTGAGCTTGTACCTTGTGCAAAGTCTTGCATTTCTACTAAAGCAACTTTCATACCTCTTTGACTAGCATCTAAAGCAATACCTGCTCCAGTAATACCGCCGCCAATAATGACAACGTCAAAATCTTTATTTTTCAAATCTTTCTTGATCTGTTCTCTTTTTAATGTTGATAAACTCATAAAAACTAGGCCTCCTAAAATAATAAAAAAAGAGAGACTCATCCCATACATATATAATTGTACGAACTGAATCTCTCATTTCTCATCTCTGTATTATTAACTTACCCATATTGTAGCATACATAACAACTTTTAGTCTATTTTTTTATTCATCTTCTAATTTAAAGACTTGAGTTGCTTCTACAGCTTTTTTCCAGCCTTTATATAATTTCTCTCTTTCTTTATCTTCCATATTCGGTGTGAAATCTTTTTCAAGTTTCCAACGATTAGCAATTTCATCTTTACTGTCCCAGAATCCTACAGCGAGTCCTGCTAAGTATGCAGCACCTAAAGCTGTCGTTTCATTAATTTCTGGGCGTTCTACCCCAACGTTTAATAAGTCAGCTTGGAATTGCATAATGAAATTATTTTTTACAGCGCCACCATCAACACGTAGATTATTTACTGTAATGTCAGAATCTTTTTCCATTGCTTCTAATACATCACGCGTTTGATAACATAATGATTCTAATGTCGCACGGATGAAATGTTCTTTTTCTGTACCACGTGTTAAGCCGAAAATTGCACCTCGTGCTTCTGCATCCCAATAAGGTGTACCTAAACCAACAAACGCTGGTACAACATATACACCTTCTGAAGATTCAACACGCTCAGCATAATTCTCTGATTGTGGAGCAGAATTAATCATTCTAAGACCATCACGTAACCATTGAATTGCAGAACCAGATACGAAGATAGAACCCTCAAGTGCATAATTCACTTTACCATCTATCCCATATGCAATAGTTGTTAATAAACCACTCTTAGATGTAACAGCTTCTTCACCAGTATTCATCAACATGAATCCACCAGTACCGTAAGTGTTTTTCACATCACCACGGTTAAAGCAAGCTTGTCCAAATAAAGCTGCTTGTTGGTCACCAGCAATACCAGAAATCGGTACTTCTTTACCGAAGAAGTGATAATCAATTGTATTTGCATAGACTTCACTTGATGCTTTCACTTCAGGTAGCATAGAATTAGGAATTTCTAAAATATCAAGTAACTCTTGATCCCATTCTAACTCATGAATGTTATAAATTAATGTACGGCTTGCATTTGTATAATCTGTAATATGTGCTTTACCACCAGATAATTTCCAAACTAACCACGAATCAATTGTTCCGAATAATAGTTCGTCATTATCAGCTTTTTCTCTCGCACCTTCAACATTATCTAAAATCCATTTTACTTTTGTACCTGCAAAATAAGGATCTAATAACAAACCTGTTTTCTCACGGAATTTATCTTCTAGACCTTGTTCTTTTAAATCTTGACAAATGCTTTGAGTTTGACGAGATTGCCATACAATTGCATGGTAGATAGGACGTGATGTTTCTTTATCCCATACTACTGTTGTTTCGCGTTGGTTAGTAATACCGATACTAGCGATTTGATCTGCACCGACATTTTCTTCATTTAAAACTTCAGCGATAACCGCTAAAACTGATGTCCAAATTTCATTTGCATCATGTTCTACCCAACCTGATTTAGGGAAGAATTGTTTAAATTCGCGTTGTGCTACACCTTTGATTTTACCATCTTGGTCAAAGAGAATTGCTCTTGAACTTGTAGTTCCTTGGTCAATTGATAAGATATATTTTTCCATAATTATAATCTCCCTTTTATCATGTTCGCTTTTTACATAGTATATGTAAAATTTGACACTTTAAACGTCTAATTTACACATTGCCAAATAACTCACTCTACAAACATGCTTTTATTACTTATATTTATATATTATAAAGCCTGTTTATATTTTAACTTATAAACAGGGCTGTTGAAACTTAATTAATAAACCGATTCGATACCTTTTGCACTTTTAGATTTATTTAACACAATACCAAGGGCAACTGTAACTATTAGTAATACTATTGCTACAACTGACATCATATCAAATGCCCCTTTGTAAACTAATCTATAAATAACAGCACCAATCATACCACCTGTGACAGGGCCTAAAACAGGAACAATTGCATAACTCCAATTCGAATTACCTTTACCTGCAATTGGTAATATCGCATGCGCAATACGCGGACCTAAGTCACGAGCTGGGTTAATCGCATAACCAGTTGGACCACCTAAACTTAAACCAATTGCAATAATCAAGCTACCAACGATTAATGGATTTAAACCATCAGCGATTTTATTCATACCTATAAACATTAAGCCTAATGTTAGAGCAGCAGTACCAATAATTTCACTTAAGAAGTTTGCAAAATAGTTTTTAATTGCAGGCGCAGTAGAGAATACACCTAATTTTGCTCCTTGATCTTCCGTTTGTTTCCAGTGTGCTAAATACATTAACCAAACAACGATACCACCAGTAATACCACCTAGAATTTGGCAAATTATATACCCTGGTACCATGCCCCAACTTAAAGCACCATCCATAGCGAACGCAAGTGTTACCGCGGGGTTAAGATGCGCGCCTGAAATATTACCGACAGCATAGACTCCCATTGTAACCGCAAGTCCCCAACCTAATGCAATAACAACCCAATCCGCGCCGTTACCAGCACTTTTTTTCAAATTGACGTTGGCACAAACGCCTCCCCCAAATAATACTAATATTGCTGTTCCCAAGAATTCAGCAAAATATACACTCATAGAGACTCCTCCTAAAAATAGATAGAGAGACCCCTACAATTATAGCCAGTTTCGAACCACCGGTTTAATTACTGTAGAAATCTCCCATCTCTGTTCTAATTATTAACTTAAATTTATCTTACACCGATTTTGTAAGCGTTGTCAAATATTTTGTTAAAATCTTGTCACAAATTAATCCTCAGTAACAGCTTTTTCAGTAATAAAAAATTGTTTAGTTTCGCAATTAATTTGTGCTTCAACACCATAAGGCAATATATGTTTAGGTTCGTTATGACCAAATGACAAATTATATAATATAGGTAATTGCTTGAGTGGTTCTACGTTGAAAAATGTCAATATTTCATCTTTATATTGCTCATAATAAGTATTGTTAAATGGTTTACCGAATATTATACCGTTAACTCTATGGAACACTCCCTTTTTAAGCAATTGAAACAACATGTCTCTAAATTCATCAGGGTTAGGCATATCTTCCGAAGTTTCTAAAAATAAAATAGCCTGTTCAAAATCATTTAGTTGTGGAAATAATTCAGAATCTATAATATCTACAAGTGTTTCCAAATTCCCACCTATTAAGTGTCCTTTGATATTAACTTGTCTTTGTCCCTGTAAGAAAATATATCCTTGTTGTTGTATAACCGGTCTCGCTATTGCTTTATTTTCAACATTCCAACTTAATCCATAAGGTCTAATATATTTTGCAGGGCTCACTTCACCAATTGGTTCACTATTAAACCAATTCTTTTCTATATCTTTTATAGTATAACAATCCATGTTAATATTCTCTGCAAAATCTGTTAACAACGCTGGACCGTAAAAACTAGTGATTCCCATTTTATAAAACATCATATGTACTGTTGTTGAATCTGAATACCCTGAGAAAATTTTCGGGAAGTTTTGGAGTGCTTCACGATCTACATAAGGCCATATCCTAATCGCATCATCTCCACCAATACAACTTATAATAGCTTTAACTTCTCTATCTCTTATAGCTTCATTTAGGTCTGAGGCACGCAATTCTGGATGTTGTTGTATAAACTCACTGCCCTTTAGTGCATGCGGCATTATTTTTACTTTCAAACCGAAAATCTCTTGTAATCTTTGTATTCCTTGATATGTTCGCCATATAATAGAATCATCACCTGCGATACCTGAGGATAGCGATACAATAGCAACCGTATCTCCCCGTTTTAACTTTTGCGGTTTTAACATAATTAATCACCCCATAAAAATTTTATAAAAAAAGCTAGCTCATTTAATGCGGCAATGAGATTACCTTATGCTTAAATGGCTAACTTTTGAATTTAATTTGTTGTTTTTGAATTAATTAAAGTACTATCGATTTACCATAAATGTCTATCACTTGTGGTAATATATTTAGCACCATTTTCGACCGCTACTTCAACTTCATCTACTGTGTTGATTAAACCTCCAGCTATTACAGAAGTATTTGTTTCTTCATTAATAATTTGAATTACTTTACTGGCAATTCCTGGTAAAACTTCTACATAATCAGGTTCTACACGTTTAATTAATTCTATGCTTCGTGATAAAGCGTGACTATCTAATATAAACACTCGAAAAACAGTCGTTGTATTCAATGATTTCGCCTTATTGATTACCTTTGTTTTAGTAGAAACTATACCCTTAGGATGATAATTTTGTATGATATATTCACATGCAAATTCATCATGACTCATACCTTTAATTAAATCGATATGCATATACGTTTCAATTTTGTTCTTCTTAAGTAATTCCATAATGCTTTTAACATGTCCAATATGTGTATCTAGTAACACACATTCTTTATAATCCGTTTGTATCATTTTCTCCAAGTCTTTCATTGATCGAATAGCTGGTAAAATATGTGGTTTCATCCACTAACCTCCTAGATAATTCGTTTGAACAGTCGCTCTAATTCATAATTTGAAAAGTTGATAATAATCGGTCTGCCATGTGGACAAGTAAAAGGATCTTCAGTTTCTCTTAATTGATTAACTAAATCGGCCATTTCATTATTTTTCAAATAGTGATTGGCTTTAATAGATTGTTTGCAACTCATCATAATTGCAGCTTCTTCACGTATTTTTTTGACATTAACTTTCTTATGCTCTAATACATATTCAATCATATCTTTTATAATTTCTTCCGCTTCAGACGCAGGGAACCAAACTGGATAACTATCTACTATATAATCATTACCACCGAATGGTTCTAAATGCACACCAACTTTATCTAATTCTTCTTTGTGTTGATTTATAATCATCAGTTCATCTGTAGAAAAGTCGAACGTTAAAGGAATTAATAAATTTTGGATTTCATTTGAAACTTCACCAATTTTCTCTCTAAAATACTCATATTTAATCCGTTCTTGAGCCGCATGTTGATCAATCATGTACATACCTTGTTCATTTTGAGCGATTATATATGTACCATGGACTTGGCCAACTACTTCCATATAAGGTACACGTCTTGAGGCATCTTTACTAACACTACCTTTGATATCTTGACTTGCGATATCTTGCTCCATGTCATCTTGGTTAAAAGTTTCGTGTCGGTTCTTCTGATCAAGCGTTGGTTCTTGTTCATAAGTATCCATTTCATTTAATAACGCTCTTTGCGATTGTGCATACTCGTCATTATTGACATCTGTTTCCTGTATAGTTGATTGAACATCATTATTATTAGGCTTATTTTCAGTATTATATTTTAATTGAGTTTGCGATTTTGGTTCATGACTTTCATGGTTTTCATAGCCTTGTACCTCATCACGAAAAGGTTGTTGTTGAAGTTCGTTTTGTTGTTTACGTTTTTCAAAATCCATTTTTTGCTGTTCAAATTTATCCAGCACTTTATTTTTCTTAGCGATTTTATCCATGTCGTTTTGCGGAATTAAAATACGATCTTGAAATGCATCACGAATTTTTTCAACTATTAAGTCAAAGAGTTGATCTTCTTTGGAAAGTCTTACTTCTAGTTTAGTTGGATGTACATTGACATCTACTAGTATAGGGTCCATTTCTATATTAATGTAACAAATAGGGAATCGGCCAATCATCAATAGCGTATGATAACCTTCCTGAATTGCCTTATTAAGTAAAAAGTTTTTAATGTATCTACCATTTATAAAAATAGAAATATAATGTTTATTACTTCTAGAGTGCTCAGGTTTTGCGACATAACCTTCTAAATGGTAATCACTCGTATCTCCAGTAATATGAACTAAATCTTTAGCTACTTTCATACCATATATTTCAGCCATAACTTCATTTGTACGGCCAGAACCATTTGTCTTAATAATAGTCTTACCATCAGAAATCAATGAAATACGTATATCAGGATGACTCATTGCCATACGATTCACAATATCCGTTATTTTACCTAATTCTGTATATAAACTTTTAATATATTTGAGACGTGCAGGTGTATTATAAAATAGTGATTCAACTAAAATATCTGTACCACGTTTAGCTTTTGCTGGTTTTTGATTAAGAATTTCACCATTTTCGACATAAATTTCTTGCCCTTCTTCATTATCTGTACAAGTCTTCAGTGTCACTTTCGACACTGAAGATATACTTGCTAAAGCTTCTCCTCGGAAGCCTAACGTACGTATATGGAACAAATCGTCATCTTGATCTAATTTACTCGTAGCATGGCGATGAAATACGAGCCCTAAATCATCTATGGCAATCCCAGTACCATTATCGACTACGCGGATAGACTCAACACCAGACTGCGCTACTTCTATATTGATTTCGGTCGCTTGGGCGTCAATGGCATTTTCTAATAATTCTTTAACTACTGACCCTGGACGTTCAACAACTTCTCCAGCAGCAATTTTATTTGCTAATGATGTCTGTAACTCTTTAATTTTACCCATTTGACTTCACCTCTATTTCAATTGTCTTTGTAATTCACTTAGTTTCACAAGTGCTTCTATAGGCGTCATATTAGATAGGTTTAATGTTTTAATTTCATTTTCAATTTCACTTTGTTTTGCAGAGGTATCGAATAAATCAAATGCCGCCTGTTCAAATTGACTTTGCTCTTGGCTAGCAGATTTCTTAGCATCTGGTGTTTGATATTGATACGTTGCATGTGAGTCATTTACTGAATCATTAAATGGCTCGTTGCTACTATTCTCTAATTCTACAGTATTTACGTCAACTTTAGTTTCTTGTTTATTGCTTTGTTCAAAAGCATCTAATATTACTTGAGCTCTATCAATCACTGCATCTGGTAAATTTGCTAATTTAGCTACTTGTATACCGTAACTATCATCAACCGCACCGTCTTTCACCTTATGAAGGAATATCAATTCACCTTTATATTCATTTGCTGCAACATGTACATTTTTCAAACAAGGCAACGACTGATCTAGTGTAGTCAATTCATGGTAATGTGTTGAAAATAACGTTTTAGCATTTGAAGTATGTGCAACATATTCAATCATCGCTTGGGCTAATGCCAAACCATCATAAGTAGATGTACCACGTCCTATTTCATCAAAAATGATTAGACTATCTTCAGTAGCATGAGCAAGTGCTTTTTGCGCTTCTAGCATTTCAACCATAAATGTACTTTTACCTGAAACTAAATCATCGGCAGCACCAATTCTAGTAAAAATCTGATCAAAAACAGGTAATGTTGCCGATTCACATGGCACATAAGCTCCCATCTGCGCCATGATACTAATAATGGCTACTTGTCTCATATAAGTTGATTTACCTGACATATTTGGACCAGTAATCAAATATATAAATGTATCTTGATTAAGTGCACAATCATTAGGCACGTAGTCATTATGATCCATCACACGTTCTACAACTGGATGTCTCGAATTAATAAGCTCTAACGTTTTATCTTCGCTAAAAGTAGGTCGTGAGTAATTATATTTTTGAGCAATTTCTGCAAAACTTTGTAAACAATCAAGCTCCGATATCACTTTTGCTTGTTTTTGTAATCGCTCTGTATATGATTTAATTTGCTCTCTAAGCTCTACAAATAATTGATACTCTAATTCAATTGCTTTGTCTTCAGCTCCTAGGATAATATCCTCTTTTTCTTTCAACTCGTCTGTTATAAAACGTTCGGCATTTGAAAGTGTCTGCTTTCTATGATAACCAAAATCTGTAGGGTCAAAACCTTGTAAGTTAGCTCGTGTGATTTCAATAAAGTAACCAAATACTTTATTGAAACTGATTTTCAGTGATTTAATACCAGTTCTTTCACGTTCTTTGGCTTGTAATTCTGCTAGCCATGTTTTTCCGTTTTTTGAAGCTTCCAAATAACTATCTAATTCACTGTTAAAGCCAGCTTTAAACAAGCCGCCTTCTTTAACTGAAATCGGTGGTTCTTCTTTTAAACTTTCTTCTAATAAAGCTAATAAATCATCTAAAGGTTCTAATGCTTTAAACTGTGCAGTCATTTGTTCATCGAAATCTTCTAATAAGTGTTTAATATTTGGTATTTCTGAAATTGAATGTTTCAACTGAATCAAATCACGTGCATTGACATTGCCATAGCTCACACGTCCCACTAATCTCTCAATATCATATACTTGATTTAAATGATTACGTAAAGTGTCTCTTTCAATAAAATGATTTATAAATTGACTAACTGTATCTAAACGAGACTCGATTTGTGATTTTTGAATAAGTGGACGATCAATCCATTGCTTTAAGCGTCTAGCCCCCATGGGTGTTTTAGTTTCATCCATTAGCCATAACAATGTACCTTTTTTAGTTTTCAAACGTATACTTTCAGTCAATTCTAAATTACGTTTTGCATAGAAATCCATTTTCATAAAATCAATAGCTTCGTACTTAATTACGGTTTCAATATGTGATAAATCTCTTTTTTGTGTATGGTGGATATAATCTAACAATAGTTGAGTTGCATTAAACAAATATGTTTCCGTCATATTATTCACTTCATAACTCGCATTAGAAATATCTGATAACACAGTAATTGTCTCGGTAGTTAAACTAATTTGGCGTTTTAACGTTTCACCAATTTCTTCATTAACAACGATTTCATTAGGATTAATTGTTGTAATTTCATTAATTAATGTCGCTTCATCTTCAAAATGAGTAGCCTTCAATTCACCTGTTGATACATCACAATAACTTAATGCATATGATGAGGCACCTTGAATAAAACTTAATATATAATTGTTTTGCTTTTCATCGACGCCGCCTTGGTCCATCACTGTCCCTGGTGTAACTATACGTACCACTTCTCGGCGAACCATACCTTTTGTCTGCCTTGGATCTTCCATTTGTTCACAAATAGCTACTTTATAGCCATTACTGATCAAAGTTTCAATATAACCATCCGCGGAATGATAAGGCACACCGCACATTGGTATTGGGTCTTCTTTTTTAGCGTCACGTTTTGTTAATGTTATTTCTAAAACTCTAGATGCAACTTTAGCATCCTCGAAAAACATTTCGTAAAAATCCCCTAATCTAAAAAATAAGAGACAATCTTGATATTGCGATTTGATTTTTAAATACTGTTGCATCATTGGCGTTTGATTTGTCATATTAATATGTCACAGTCCTTTTTTAAATTCTTATGTATTGGTTTTCATTTAAAATTTTTGTTTTATAAATTAATTTAATGATTACTTTTCATCAACAATCAGGCACATTTACTTACTGAATATACATGCGATACCGTGCGTTTCTGAATACTTTTCATTGATTTTTTAATCATACCCGCTCATATTCTTTAACTAATTTAGTTAATTTAACTCTTAAATTTTAACATATGTTTTCAATTTTCGCCCATTTATTAAATTAATATACAGACCCTTGTTTATTAACTTAATCTTTTCATAATTTAAAGATTAATTAAGAACAAAAAAATTAAGACAACTTTGTAAATGATTGATTTAATAGATATACTTCTGCAGTAAATCTATTAAACCATACTCATATTAGTAACAAAGTGCCTTAACTTAATTTATTAAGATTGATTATAAATATTTTTTTAATATACCTTTTCTTTTCAATATCATTAAAATGATGTAACTAATGATGGCACCAATAACACTTGATACAATAAAGGCTGTCATTAAAGGTTTAACGGCAAAGTTTGAAAAGCCTAAAATCCATGCTAACGGTATGCACATTATACTACCAATAATGCCTGTACCTATTACTTCTCCTACTGCTGCCATAAAGATATGTTTACGATAAAAATAGAAACCACTAGCAAGCAACACGCCTACCATACTTCCCGGAAAAGCAAAGAAACTTCCTGTACCAAAAATCATACGTATGATAGATGAAATAAAAGCTTGAGCAAGCCCAAACCATGGCCCTACTAGTACAGCACATAACACATTAATCAAATGTTGAATTGGCGCTGCTTTAACTGGCCCTAACGGGATTACAATAATACTACTTAACACAACGTTTATAGCAATAAAAATTGCAGTTAGCGTTAACTTTCTCGTCTTCATATGGCTCATTTCCTTTCCAACAAGTTCCACCACAATCTCTGTTAATCTTTATCTCCATGTTGTTGATTTAAACGATCTGACATGGTACTAATCATCATTTGTAATAAATCATTAGCTTCAGTCTGTGATTCTCTAAACTCTTCTACAATAGGTAAAATATTAATATCTTCTTCAATATGCTGAATTTTATCCTCAGAATCTTTTAATGCTTGCGTCTTACCGTAATTTTGTAAGTTAACCGATTGCTTTTGATTTTTTTTTAATTCTTTCATTCGCTGCTCTATATTTTTATTTTGATGTATTTGCGATTCAACATTATGATATTCCTTAACCGTATCTAAAGATTTAATGCGTTCGCTAATACGATCCGCTTCGGCTAAAATTTCTTCTTTTTCATACATTATGGTGTCACCATCGCTTGTTTACTTACATTTAAGAATGTACCATTAAGAGAAAATTGTTTCGCTTCATCTACTTGTACATCTACAATTTTGCCAATCATAGATTTAGGCGCTTTGAAGTTGACTAATTTGTTTTTTGAAGTGTAACCGGCTAAGACTGTTTCGTCTTTTTTACTAGATCCTTCACATAAAACTTGTACAACTTTGCCTTCATATTCTTGCATAGCACGTTCAGAATAGTATGCAACCTTTTTATTCAATTGTTGTAATCTATCTTTTTTCACGTCTAAAGGCACATTATCTTTCATTTTAGCTGCTGGTGTACCATCTCTTTGAGAATAAATATACGTATATGCATGTTCAAATTCAACTTCATCATAAAGTGTTAATGTTTCCTCGAATTGTTCATCTGTCTCGTTTGGATAGCCAACTATGATATCAGTAGTTAAAGCAACATTAGGAATTCTTGACTTGATGCGATTAACTAAGTCTAAGTAACTTTCACGTGTGTATTTACGTCCCATAATTTTAAGCACGGCATTGTTACCCGATTGAACTGGAAGATGAACATGAGGAACTATATTTCCGCCGTTAGCAATAACCTCAATCATTCTATCTGTAAAGTCCCAAGGATGACTTGTTGTAAACCTGACTCTTGGAATATCAATTTGAGAGATATCCTCTAACAAATCACCTAAACCGTATGCTAAACCGTCTATATCTTTGCCGTAAGCATTAACATTTTGGCCTAACAATGTAATTTCTTGATACCCTTGACGTGCTAAATCTCTTACTTCTTCAATGATATCTTCTGGTCGTCTACTACGTTCCTTACCTCTTGTAAACGGAACGATACAGTATGTACAAAACTTATCACAACCATACATAATATTCACCCACGCTTTGATATTGCCTTCTCTTACTTTTGGAAGGTTTTCAATGACATCGCCTTCTTTTGACCAAACTTCAACTACCATCGCTTTTGATAAATAAGCTTCTTCAAGTATTTCTGGTAAACGATGAATATTATGTGTGCCAAAAATCATATCTACATTTTGATATGATTTTAAGATTTTATTTACGACAGATTCTTCTTGGGACATACATCCGCAGACACCAATTACTGTTTCTGGTTTCTCTTTTTTCAAATGTTTTAAGTTACCGATTTCACTAAATACTTTATTCTCCGCATTTTCGCGGATTGCACATGTATTAATTAAAATTACATCTGCCTGATTAATATCTTCTGTTGGTGTATAACCTAACGCCTCTAGGATACCAGCCATTACCTCTGTATCATGCGCATTCATCTGGCAACCATATGTTTTAATTAAAAATGTTTTTCCCTGTCCCATATTTCTATATTTCTCATCTATTTGAAAATCACGGTTATAATTAATTTCTTCTTTACCGCGTTTACGAGCTTCTTTTAAACTTGGCGGTTGATACACATGTTCAAAATACTTGCTATAGTCTTTTTCCTTTTTATCTCGTTCAGCTAAAATATCGATAGAAGTACTTTTTCTTTGTTCTTCATTCACTCTACAAAACCCTTTCTATATCATAAAAACTAAGAACAAGTATTTTAAAATATCCCTCAAGATTTTGTTTTTCAACCTTGACGTTCAAAGTTCTATAAATTTATCCATAGTCATTATTATATTATATTAAATTTGACTTCAAAGTGCAAAAAGACTAACAAATAATCAGTTTATTGCACAATATTCTCAATACTAAGATTATCAAATCACAATTTAACGTTTTAAAATACAAATGAGGGAGCGGGAAAGAGCTTCTGACTGAAATCATATCTTTCTAAAATGATTATGTCTGAGCTCCACTTCCTGCTCCCTTATATAATTAAGCTCTAATTCACTTAATACATGATTTTATCTAAAATTTAGGCCATTCATATTATTTTGTCTAATCTACACTCGCTAAACATAAATAAAGGTTATAAACAAACTCCGCATTTACAGTTTGTCTTTTAATGTAATTTCACGTGTTAAATTTTAAACTTCGTCGTATTTTCCGGTAAGCGTCTCAATAGTAATACCTTCTGGTACATGATAAAACTTAACTTGACTTATTGTACTAGGTATTTCTAATTCAACCATACGCTCATTTAATTTTTGAATTAAGATTAGGCACTCATTCATTTCACCTTGAACAGTTGTTTCTAATGGCCCAACTCTGTATGTTAATCCCGAATCATCAATGACTTTAATTGCTTCATCTACGTAGGGAATAACATCTTCTCCGTTGGCTATTTTAGGAATAATTTGAATACTCATCAAAGTATCATTCATGTTATTACAACCCCTTAATTATTTAACTTATTGTTAGTTTATCAAATTATAAGTTAAAGGCATAGTTAAAAGTGAATGAATATATTAAAGTATTATAGTGCCTAGTAATCAAAAATCTTCTTCTATCTGTTTCATCATCATCATTTTTGCAATCACGCCACCATTAGCAGCTGAATCTAATAATTGACCTGCAAAATTATCTTTAGCTTCACCAGCTACATACAACCCTTCAACAGATGTCTCTCCGTATATATTAGTTTCGAATTTACCATCTTCGTCTCGTATCATACTTAATTTATTTAAGAAATCAAATTGTGTATCCCAATACATCTTAGCAAATGCACCTTCTACTGAAATAATTTGCTCATCGTTTAACTCAATACCATTTAAACGTCCATTCTTGCCAATCAATCGTGCAATAGGTTCGGTATAGATATCAATACCTTTTTTGTCAAGCAATACTTTGTCTTCTTCAAGAACCTCCTTTTCTCCATTTGTAAACACGACTAAGTCTTGTGAAAAGTTACTTAACAGTTTGACCATATGAAGTATCATTTCACCTGAATAAATAACTGCAAGTTTTTTATTACGCATTTCATAACCATCACACCAAGGGCAATAAAAAATAGATTGGCCATAAAAGTCATTGAAGTTTGTAATATTAGGACCTTGTTCTCTTAATCCTGTAGCTAATAACACTTGTCTTGCATTAAATGTCTGATCTTGTGTCTTAACTATAAATTCCTTATCTATTTTCTCTATTTGTTCTACATGTTCTTCCAAATAAGTAACATCTTTATATTTAATCACGTCTGCTTTAGCTTTTCTTTTGAATTCGGTTGGTGTAACACCATCTTGCGTTAAAAAACTATGTGACAGTTGAGTAACACTATTACGTGGTTTATCCTCATCGATTACAAGTGTTTGTTTCATACCTCTACCGAAATTTAGTGCAGCATTTAATCCTGCTGGACCTCCACCAATGATAATTACATCATAATACATTTGCCTCGCTCCTTTATAACTTTTAAAGACTCTTAATATCTGTAATTAGGTTGAATTATAAGAACTTAGCTATTAGCTAAGTCCTTTAACGTCTTATCTTCTAAATTGGTAATTAAACTATGCTCTGCTTCGTCCATAATTTGTTTAATTGGACATTCTTTAGCATGATTAAAACTATCTTCTAATAAGCTTTGCTTGCCATCAATGGTAATAATGACTTCATATATCGAAACGTCTTCCCAACCAGTTTTTAATTGATAGCCACCTTTCGCGCCACTACTAGCTGAGATGATGCCCACCTTTACAAGGCGTGTCAATATTTTCGATAAATATGTTGTTGAGACTTTTAATGCTGTTGCTAAATCTTGTACTGGAATCCTACTTGATTCACCATTACTTTTAATCATATATAAAAGTGCATGTAATGCGTAGTCTGTCGCTTTAGAACATTTCATATTTTATCAACTTCCTAATTGTAGATATCGTTAGTCTACAATAACTCAATTAGTGATAATTTGCAATCACTATTATTGAATGTTCTGTATAGATTTCACGATAGCAGTGGTAAATCCATCCATAAATTGACTCCAATTATGTTGATCTTCACGACTTTTTTTATTATATTTTTGGTTGTCAAAACACTTTTTTCTTAATCCAGGAGTTAACTCTAATTGTACGCCTGCGCCTGTTTTGCAACAATTAATTATATTATCATCATGAGCACCTGAAATATGTTCTGGCGCTTGCTCTATACTTATATTCAATTGCCTAAATTGCTTAGTCATTTCATAAATAAGTTTTTGATCTTTTCCACCGACATAGATAATATTTTCATTACCTTCACAACCATGAATTGCTACTGCACATGTTTTGTTCTTTATCATTTTCATCAATTCAGACTGATCATAATTTCGAGAAGTTACATGTAAATCTTCATTCCCTTTTGATTTAGTACCTTTAAAAGAAAAATAATCATACTTACCTTTTTGCGCAGTTAAATCAGCAATTTCAGTTGTACCAGGTTCGATACCTCCGCCGTGTATCGCAGTGATAATTACTTGACTATCTAAGTAACGAGATACAATTTCCCAGTCACTATGTTCAATAGTCTCTGCTTCCAACTCTGACATTGAATTATACTTATCAGTCATATAAAAACTCCTTCCAAAGTTTCTATATTTGTATTTCCCAAACCCCATTCCTATTAACTTAAGATTTTGTAAAGGGCAACTTAATATTTTTAATTATCAAACACAATACAATTATATTTATATAGTTCCCTCTACATTGTTTATCGCTTTATTTATAGCTGTCGAAAATAAATACATAAGTTGTGACCAATTCTGTCTATTTTCTCTATCATTTAAATTATACTTATTATTGTTAAAGTATTGTTTTCTTAATGCCACAGTTAATTCTAGTTGAACACCAGCGTTTTTTTGACCAGCATTGACGAAATTATCCGTATGCATACCTGATATATGTGAAGGCGCCGGTTTAACAATGATGTTTACTTTTTCCAGTTGTAATTTTATTTCAGAAGCTAGTTCAAAGTCTCTACCACCAATATAAACTTCAGGAACATTCCCCATACACCCATGTAAAGATATAATGCTATGATGACTAGACACCATTTGCGTAAGTTTTGGTTCATCAAAATGTCGTGATGTAACATGTAATTCATTATTTTTATTATTTCTTATACCTTTAAAAGTATAAAAACTATGGTTACCTTGCTCACTAATTAACTGTGCTATTTCTGTCGTTCCTCGCTCAATTGCCCCACCATGAATTGCAGTTATGAGTGTTGATGATTTCTTACTTACTGTTTGTATTTCCCAGTCATTATGTTCTGCAGTCTCTGCAACCAATTCAGTCATCGACTTAAATTTATCTACCATAACTATTGCCTCCGTTAATTAATAACACTATGAAATTTTATAGCAATTTCACATTTAAATCAAAACAAAAAACCGTTACAATACTTAACGATGTTAAGTTTTAGAACGTAGACAAACCTAGAAGATAGTTCAGCTAAGGTTTGTTTATTTACATTTATATAATTGTTTGAAAAATATAAGTTTTCTTTTATCAATTAATTTATATACTATATTTTTCACTTCGTTATTAGCATAGATTTGGGCCGTTTCCTATAGGAAGGACGCTAGACTAAGACTACAGGCTAAGGCAGTGCTCGCGGAAAGCATATACAAAAAGACTGTCAACAAAGCCGAAGACTTTGTTGACAGTCTGTTACTTAACGAAGTTAAGTTTTACTATATATTTATACGAATTGTTTTGTTAAGGCTTCAAATTGCGCTTCATCAATATGAAGATCTTGTTTAGCAAGTGGTGTACCATTCATTTCTTCAATTTGCGATTCATAAGATGGCGTTTCTGAATCCTGATAAACAATACCTTTAAGCAGTGAATTATATTCTAAAACTTTTTGAGTCGCTTTTTGTTTGTCAGTTGTGTCGAAGTCTTCGATTTCTTCAATACTTGTTAAATTTTCTTTAAACCAGTCGTAAGTATTGACTTTATTATATGTTACACAAGGTGAAAATACATTTACAAACGAAAATCCATCATGATTAATGGCGTCCTCAATCATTTTCGTAAGTCCTTTGATATCGCTTGAAAATCCTTGTGCTACAAATGTTGCTCCTGATGAAAGTGCTAGTTCTAATGGCGCAACATTTTGTTCGATATTTCCTTTTGGTGTGGATTTGGTTACAAAACCTTGTGCTGAAGATGGTGATGTCTGTCCTTTGGTCAAGCCATAAATTTGATTATCCATTACAATGTAAGTCATATTCATGTTTCTACGTAAAGCATGGATTGTATGTCCCATACCTATCGCATAACCATCGCCGTCGCCGCCTGAAGCAATTACTGTTAAATCTTTATTAGCCATTTTCACGCCTTGAGCAAGTGGCAATGAGCGTCCATGTATACCATGTACACCATAAGAATTTACATATCCTGACAAACGTCCTGAACAACCGATCCCAGTAATAATAGCTACTTCTTCAGGTTCTAACCCTACATTTGCAGCTGCTTTTTGAATCGCTGCTTGCACTGAAAAATCACCACAACCAGGGCACCAATTGGGTTTTACATTATTTCTAAAGTCTTTAAATGTTGCCATTTATACCAACTCCTTTATTTCTTTAGCAATTTCTAGTCCTTTAGCTTCAATTTCTCTTGGTAAAAATGGTGTACCATCATATTTGGTCTGATTAATTAATTTGTCACCTAAATTTACATTCATTTTTAAAATGCTAGCAAGTTGTCCTTGATAATTATGTTCCACAACAACAACTTTAGAAGCTTTATCTACTTCTTTTTGTATCGATTCACTAGGAAAAGGATGTAATTGTCTAATTTGAAGATGGTTTACTTTTAGCCCTTCTTCTTCTAATCTAGCTTTTCCTTCTTGAATTGCACCTTTTGTTGAAATAAAGCCTAAATATAAAATATCTGCAACTTCATTTTCTGCAGCTAGCTCAACAGGATCTTGAATAAGTAAATGTTCTGTTTTACGCATACGTTTATCCATTTGCTGTTGTCTATTGTCTGCAGCTTCGCTTGTTTTTCCTTCTTCATTATGTTCAACACCGGTTACATGATGTATACCACCTTTAACACCTGGTATAGGTCTTGGTGATACGCCACTGTCTGTAAGGGCATAACGTCTAAAGTATGATTTATCATCTTCTTCACGTTCTATATCTGATTGGATGATTTCACCACGATTAATTTCAATTTTACTATAATCTAACTTTTCAACAGTCTGTTTACCTAATGATAATTGTAAGTCACTTAATATAATTACAGGACATTGGTACATTTCTGCTAAATTAAATGCTTCAATAGTTAAATAAAAGGCATCTTCAGCATCAGTCGGCGCTATTACAATTTTAGGGATATCGCCGTGTGTGCCATATATCATCTGCATTAAATCAGATTGTTCTTGTTTTGTAGGTAAACCTGTAGATGGCCCGCCACGTTGCGTATTAATAACTACAAATGGTGTTTCTGTCATACCTGACAAGCCAATTGCTTCCATCATTAATGAGAGACCAGGTCCTGCGCTCGCTGTGAACGAGCGAACACCTGCATAATTTGAACCAATAGCCATATTTGCCGCTGCAATTTCATCTTCAGTTTGAACAACTGTACCGCCAACCTTTGGTAGGTTTTCAATCATATATTCCATGATTTCAGAAGCAGGAGTGATTGGATAAGCTGCCATAAATCTAGATCCAGCTGATAAAGCACCTAGTCCTATCGCATCATTTCCAATCATATATAAGTGAGGTGCACCCTTTGTTTCCTCTAAAACAAAATCACCATCCACAGTAGTTAATTGTTCATGCATTAAACGATAACCTTCATTCAATGCTTCTATGTTCATTTCTACAACTTTGTCACCTTTTTTAGTAAACATATTCGTAATCAGCGTTTCAAAATCTGAAATATCAAAATCCATGATCGCACAAGTCGCACCTACTGCAACCATATTTTTCATTAAAGCAGTGCCTAATTCTTTTGCAGTCGCAGTAAAAGGTAAATCTATTAATTGTGCGCGACAATCGTCTGGTTTTTCAGGTTTTGCTTTACTATCCGCAATAATCACACTATCTTCGCGCATTTCTTGATGGTTTAGCTCTATTGTTTCTTGGTCAAATGCAATTAAGATATCTAAGTCATCGCTAATTGCATGTACTGGCGTAGTAGAAACTCTTATTTTATTATTTGTGTGGCCGCCTTTAATCCTACTTGAAAAATGACGATATCCGTATAAGTAGTATCCCTTACGATTCATAGCAGTCGCGAAGATTTCTCCAGTAGATTCAATACCTTCGCCTTGTTGTCCGCCCACTTTCCATGATACTTGTGATTTCATATCATCTTGCCTCCTAGTGGTTATAATAATTCATTATTCATCATATCAAAAAATACCACTCTATTACTATGTTAAGAGTGGTATTTTTCAAATTCATACTAATGGACGATACTTTTTAAAAGGGATGATCATCATTAATTAACACTCGTTCAATGTGTGTTGTTTTCCCTTCTTTATTAATATCAATAATAACGCCTGATAATACACTTCTGCCTTCGTCTGGTACTACGTGTCTTTGAGGTAAACTTGTAATAAATCGAGTAATTACTTCATCTCTATTAATTCCTAGTATACCATCATAAAAACCCGTCATCCCTACATCTGTGATATAACCTGTACCACCAGGTAAGATACGTTCATCTGAGGTTTGGATATGTGTATGTGTGCCTACAACCGCACTCACTTTACCATCTAAGAACCAACCCATTGCATTTTTTTCTGAAGTAGTCTCAGCATGAAAGTCTACAAAAATATAGTCTGTTTCTTTTTGAGCCTCTTTGATAAGTGCATCAGCTTTTTTAAAAGGATCATCTATATCTTGCATAAATGCACGGCCTTGTAAATTGATAATCGCTAATTTAATCTCATTGATCTGAATAAATCTCATACCTACCCCTGGGGCTTCTTCTGGGAAGTTTGCTGGTCTCACCATACGATTTGCCGATTCAATAAAATCATAAATTTGACGTTGGCCAAAAGTATGATTACCCATAGTCATAAAATCTACGCCTTCTCGCAATAGATCTTTATATATTTTTTCAGTTAATCCTTTACCATGTGCAGCATTCTCAGCGTTTACAATAGTAACTGTAGGACGATACGTTTGTTTTAATTTAGGTAAATACGTTGTAATAGCCTCACGACCTACTTTACCTACTATATCTCCGATAAATAATAATCTCATTTACATGTTCATCCTCTCTCTTAATGTTAGTTTAATGCAATTTATTTACGATGAAAAGTATCATTATAAAAATTTCATTAATTTAACTAAGTTTTAATCATAAAATTGGTGGTATAAATTATAGTAGGAATTAAATAATTCAAAATATAGGAGTTGGAAGTAATACATGGCAATTAATATTGACCCACAACATTTTGCTGACTTAGTTGTTACAGCAAACCCATCCAAAAGCGAAGATCCAGAGGATATAGCAAAAGAAAGTTTAGAACTATATATCCACGCTTATCGTTTAGCTGAAAGATACGCTAATATTTCAACAAACTGTTATGATACAGCTGAAATTATTAAAGAAGTTAAAAATGCTGATTTAGAATTAACTTAATTTTAGATTAGTCTTTTAGCACAAAATATTTAAAGTTAATTTGGAAATGAATATAAATGATTTTAACACCTCATATGTACTTTTAGCATATGAGGTGTTTTCATTTGTTAAGAATTATGTAAGCATCAAATCTATCTGCTAATTTAAATATAAAAAACAAACTAAACGATAATTTCGTTTAGTTTGTTTAAAAATTCATTGTTAAATATTTTAAATCTTATTTTGCATATTCAATTGCTCTAGTCTCACGAACAACTGTCACTTTTATATGACCAGGATATTGAAGTTCATCTTCAATTTGGCTCTTAATATCTCTTGCTAAGCGATGTGATTTTAAGTCGTCGATAGTATCTGGTGATACGATAACTCGAATTTCTCTACCCGCTTGGATTGCAAATGCTTTCTCAACACCATCATAGCTTTCTGAAAGTGTTTCTAGTCTTTCCAGTCTTCTAATATAGTTTTCTAAAGTCTCTTTACGAGCACCTGGTCTTGCTGCTGATAACGCATCGGCAGCTGCCACTAATATAGAAATAATAGAAGTCGGTTCGACATCACCATGGTGAGAATGAATTGCATTAATAACGGTTTCATTCTCAGCATATTTTTTAGCTAATTCAACACCAATTTCAACATGGCTTCCCTCAACCTCGTGATCAATTGCTTTACCAACGTCATGAAGTAGTCCAGCACGTTTAGCCAATGTAACGTCTTCTCCTAGTTCAGCTGCTAACATACCACTAAGGTGTGCAACTTCAATAGAATGTTTCAATACATTTTGTCCATAGCTAGTACGATACTGTAAACGACCTAAGATTTTCACTAAATCTGGATGCATATTATGCACATTTATTTCAAATGTAGCTTGTTCCCCAGCATCTCTAATAATATCGTCTACTTCTTTTCGAGCTTTATCTACCATATCTTCTATACGTCCAGGATGGATACGACCATCTGAAACAAGATTAACTAATGCAGTTCTTGCAATTTCACGTCTAATTGGGTCAAAACCAGAGAGAATTACCGCTTCTGGTGTATCATCTATAATTAAATCAATACCAGTTAACGTTTCTAAAGTTCTAATGTTTCTACCTTCTCTACCAATGATTCGACCTTTCATTTCGTCATTTGGTAAATTAACAACTGATACTGTTGATTCAGATGTATGTTCTGCAGCTAATCTTTGAACAGTAGTTGCTAATAACTCTTTTGCATTTTTATCGACTGCTTCTTTTGCTTCTTTCTCTTTTTCCTTAACAAGTATAGCAATATCTTGTGACAATTCCTCTTCAACTCTTTGAAGTTGCTCTTGTGCAGCTTCTTCTTGAGAGAGACCAGAGATGCGTTCTAATTCTTGTTCATGCTTATTTATTAATGTTTGAACACTACTCTCTTTTGCATCTACTTGTTGTTGTCGTTCTTCAAGTTTAGACTCTTTTTGCTCTAAAATCTCATCCTTTTTATCTAACAGGTCAGATTTTCGCTCTAAGTTTTCTTCTTTTTGTAGAAGTCTTGCTTCTTGCTTTTGAAGATCTGCACGCCTTTCACGAAGCTCATTTTCAGCTTTTTCTCTTATGACTTGGTTTTCTTCTTTAGCTTCTAGAAGCTTTTCCTTCTTGATATTCTCTGCTTCTTTATTACCTTGTTCGATAATATCATCGGCAGTCTGTCTTGCTTGTAATTGCTTTTGATGCAATATATTTCGGGCAACAACGTACCCTACAACAACTCCGAGAATAATACCTAGCAAAATGAGTAGGAGGCTTAACAAATTCACACAAACACCCCCTTTTATCTAGGATTTTGCTCTGTATATCAAAATTCAATATGATTATATGAAGTTATATAAGAATCATACAATGTAATTGTACGGTTTTAAACTAAGAAGTGTCAAGGTTTGACTACACAATAATTCAATATTTGAGGCATCTCTTTTACACTAAATTTACTTTAATGTTGGCTAAACCTTAATTTATCTTATTTTTGAAACGAAATCGTTTAACATAATATTTTTATATTCTTATATGTACTTCGTATATAAGGACAAAATATAATATATTTCATCCCTAATCATATTCCATTTAAGATATATCACTATAAAATCCTATAGAAATTACAACCAAAGAATAATAAAATTTCAAATTTTTATCTATATTAAACAAAAAACAAACTAAACGCCTTGTTAAGGGTTCAGTTTGTTTTACTACTAAATAAATACAATAACTTAATGATTCAAAATATATTATTGTAACTATTTAACCTATTCTTCTTCATCCAAAAGTGTCGCTGTATTTTCAGCTTCCGATTCTTCAACATCTCCATCAAATATACCTAATTTTTCTCTTAGCTTTCTATCTATTTCTGCTTTGACAGCAGGGTTTTCTTTAAGGTAAGATTTTACATTTTCTTTACCTTGTCCCATTCTGTCGCCATTATAAGAATACCAAGCACCCGACTTATCAACGATTTCATTTTCAACACCTAAATCGATTAATTCCCCCTCTTTAGAGATGCCTTTACCATACATAATATCAACTTCAGCAACTCTAAATGGTGGTGCGACTTTATTCTTAACAACTTTAATTTTAGTTCTATTACCGACAATATCTTGTCCTTGTTTTAATTGTTCCGCACGGCGTACTTCTAAACGAACAGAGCTATAGAATTTCAGTGCACGACCACCTGGAGTAACTTCAGGGTTACCGAACATAACGCCGACTTTCTCACGGATTTGGTTAATGAATACTGCAGTCGTATTTGATTTAGATATCGCACCTGAAAGTTTTCTTAGGGCTTGTGACATCAAACGTGCTTGTAAACCAACGTGTGTATCTCCCATTTCACCTTCAATTTCTGCTTTAGGTGTTAATGCTGCAACAGAGTCAACAACAACTATGTCTACAGCACCACTTCTTACAAATGCTTCTGCAATTTCTAATCCTTGTTCCCCATGGTCAGGTTGTGATAAATATAAGTTTTGAATATCAACACCCAATGCTTCTGCGTAAACTGGGTCTAATGCATGTTCAGCGTCAATAAAAGCTGCCACGCCACCATTTCTCTGAACTTCCGCAATGGCATGAAGTGCCACAGTGGTTTTACCAGAACTTTCTGGACCATAAATTTCTACAATTCTACCTTTAGGGTAACCACCTACTCCTAAAGCATTATCTAATGTTACAGAACCACTTGAAACACTTGAAACTTTGCGTGCTTCGTTATCGCCCAATTTCATTACCGCGCCTTTACCAAATGATTTCTCCATATTTTTAATTACTGTATCTAAAGCCTTTTGACGATCGTTATCCAATGTTGGACCTCCTATATGAGAATTCTCTCTGAAAAATATCTTAACCATACTATACCTTGATTTAGATTATTCCGCAAGTATTTTGCGAATATTTGTTCGCTAAAGAAAAGAGATAGCCACCCAAAAACAGAACACACGTACTATATTTTTAACTTTTAGCAAGGCGTTACTAGCTATTTAAATAAATTTAGCAACCTAATTAACACATAATTTTGCGTTCTACTTTTCATTAAATTTCTTTTGCGAGTCATTTTAAATGATTGTATCGTTAAGTTTTCGCCTTTTAAAACACCTAAATATACGATATCACCTTGACTCAATATCGAAATACCAACCTTTGCATTATATAAATCTCTTATAATTTGCGCTGTTATGGAAAGTTGAGATTCAATTGTATCATGTTCATTTATAAATTGTGAGTGATGAGGTAACATACCTCTCAACGTTTCACTATCATCAAAATTTTTCATTCTAGAATATAATTCACCGTCAGTCACACCATCATATATAGCAAAGGATTCATTAACTAATGACATAACAGCTTGTTCTAGCAGTATGTCGTCAGAACCATAATAATATTTACCAATGCGATTTAGTATTGCGCTTTTCACAGGCGCGATTAAATCCTTACATGCTTGCTGCGATGCCCCATTTGCAGTTAACCTTATATTTACTTCATGTGTTCCAGCGAGCGGTGCAATAGTTGGATTAGTTTGTTGATCTATCAAATCCATTAAGTCAGTTTCTACTTTTGACTCACCAATTCCGGCAAAACGTAGTAGTTCTGAAAATATAGTTTGCTCCCCATTAAGTAGATAAGGTAATAACTCATGTTTCGCCATTGGTTGCATTTCTTTAGGTGGTCCTGGTAACAAAGCAATTTTTTTATCTCCGTGATCAACAAGCATACCTGGTGCCATACCGACTTTATTTTCTAAAATATGTGCGCCTTCAATCACAAGTGCTTGCTGTCTATTATTTGGTGTCATGTCGATGTCCTGCTCTCTAAAATATGATTCAATATAATTTAGTGCATGTTCATCAATGACTAATTCATGTCCTAATATTTTAGCTACAGTATGCTTGGTTAAATCATCTTTTGTTGGACCTAAGCCACCCGTTAAAATCACTGTATCATATTGATTAAGGGCTTGCTTGACAACTCTTTCTAAACGCTGTGGATTATCCCCAATTACAGAATGCTCTACAACACTATGACCGACACCATTTAATAGCTTTGATAAATATTGGCCATTAGTATTAACAATTTGTCCAAGAAGCAATTCCGACCCTACTGCGATGATTGATATATTCACAAATACTCCTCCTCAAATAACAAAGTTCCAATTATCCATCATATGATTTTAATGTCCTTTGTTTATACAATACATTTTTACTTCCCTTAATTATAAAAGGAAAACCACGAAAAAACGAAAAATCTGACTTCATATCATTAAAACTTAAAAAAACTGGAAAATGTCTCTACTATAAGTACATCTTCCAGTTTATTAATAATTTTTAATTATACTTTAAAAACATCTTTACCTTTATAGAAATATTCTATGCCTGATAAAATTGTAAAGAATACACCAATATACAATAATACTTGTCCTATTGGGAAACCAACCCATGTAACTAATGGATCACCAAATAGTATCCAAATGATTGCTAGCATTGTGACTGCAGTTTTAATCTTACCTAATTGACCAGCAGCGCTTACAAAACCTTGTTCAATTTGCAATAAACGTAAACCTGTAACAGCAAATTCACGTGCTATGATAATAATAGCAACTACTGAATTTGTTAGCCCTAGTTGAACTAAAGCAATTAATGCACTGGAAACTAATAACTTGTCTGCAAGTGGGTCTAAAAATTTCCCCATATTAGTAACAAGTCCCCACTTTCTTGCTAAATAACCATCTAAGAAATCACTTAACGATGCAACAATAAAGATCACACCACTTATTAATAATTCAATTTTAATTTCATATCCACCGATAAATGAAAGGTTACCAAATCCAAAATCTACTAATGCAAAAACAAGAAATATTGGAATTAGTATAACTCTAAACACAGTTATCCAATTCGGTATATTCATACAAAGTCCTCTTTTCTATTTATAACTTATAGTTTATGTTTGTTTGCCACTTTAAAATATCAATACTGAGAATACCCACAACAATGCTGTAATAATAATCGCTAAACTAATCACAACACCAACTTGTAAAGGTTCTTTATTTTTGCTGCGGTATGTTGGTTTGTCATCATTAGCGAAGGCTGCAATTGTTTGATGTATCGCTTCATCATTATTGGGAATTTCTTCTCTGTGTGCATTAATCAACTGTACTGAATCAATATTCACTGCTTTAGCATATTTTCTAATAAAACCTTCCGCATACTCAGCTTTTTTTAATGATTCGAAATCATTATTTTCAATCATCACTAACGTTTGTCGTTTAATTTGTGTACGCGATTCTAATTCATTTAATGTCATACCTAAACGTTCTCGTCGTCCTTTTAATGTCTGACCAACTAAGCTCACAATATCAGCCCTCCTCAATCAACAATCTTTATTACTCAAAGAAACCAAATCCGCCACCAAATGGATCGTTACCAAAATCCAAATTGTTTTTACTCTTAACTGTTTGTTTTTTCATTTCTTCATAATGAATTTCTTGATTTTTATTTTCTCTTAATTCGATAATATAATCAAAATCACTCATCTTGTAGTCGCTTGCTTCAACAAATAAGTCAGGGTGTTCAACTACTTTAATAGCAGGAAGACTCATAACTTCTTTCACTAATTCTTGGTGTTTCTGACTAGATTCTCTTGCTGTAACAGCACCATCAATGATATAGACATGGTCTGAATCATATTCACCTTTAATTAATGAACTACGCACAGTTTGCTTAATAAGTGTAGAACTAATAAACAACCAACGTTTATGTGCACAGACGCTACCTGCTACAATTGATTCAGTTTTACCAACTCTGGGCATTCCACGAATACCAATTAATTTATGACCTTTTTCTTTAAATAATTCCGCCATAAAATCAACTAGTAAACCTAAATCTTCTCTTTCAAAACGAAATGTCTTTTTATCGTCAGCATCTTGCTCTATGTATCTTCCATGTCTCACTGCCAATCGATCTCTTAACTCTGGCTTTCTTAACTTAGTAATAGAAATATCATCTATTTCGGTTACAATATTTTCGAAACGACTTACTTTTTCTAGACTATCAGATTTAATTAATAGACCTCTACGACCTTCATCAATACCATTGATTGTTACTATACTAATCCCCATCATGCCTAACAAACTTGATATATCACCTAGAAGTCCGGCTCGGTTCATTGTTATCTCATACTCTAAATACCATTCTTTTTTAGTAGCAACTGTCATGAAATAAGCACCCCTTTATTTAGAAACCATGTACAAATAATTTATACATGAGCATGTAACTCATTTAAAACAACTTAACCTTGGCATATTTTCAACTTAAATATGCATATAACCATTTTATTGTAATGATATTATATCATTGAATGTTTCATAGTTGGTTTATTTTTTGTACATTATTTAAAAATCTATACGTACCATCCACCATTGACTTTCTGAATCGTTCCGGTGATGCTTCTTGCCATCGGATGACACAAATAACTGCAAGTATGTGCAATCTCAACAGGATCAATTAGCCTTTGTTGTGGTAATTCTTCAGTAATTGCCTGTAATTCTTCTTCAGACCATACTTGAGCCATATTTCCGCTAACAAATCCAGGAGCAATCGCATTTACAGTTACTGTTGTCATAGCTAACTCTTGGCTTAAAGCTTTTACAAACGCAATTTGAGCACCTTTCATTGCAGAGTAAATACTCTCCATGCTAGCACCAGTTTCTCCCCAAATAGATGATATGACAACGATACGACCATGACTGCTTTGTCGCAATTTATCAGTAAAAAATCTACAAATTCTAATTAGTTGGCGAACATGGACTTGATAACAATCGTCTATTTCTTTATCAGTCACATCTTGTAATTGACCATATAAAGCTGTTCCGCTTGCGTATACCAAACAATCCAATTTTGTTATACAAGAAAAATATGATTCTAAATCTATGTCTTGATTTAAATCACATTGTAAAAACTCAACTGGTTTTCCAATATAATCGCTTTGAAGTGTTTCAATATTCGTATTATTATAATGTACAATTACTTCAAAACCATCTGATAATAGCCTGTTAACAATTGCTTTTCCTATCGTTCCAGAACCACCAATAACTAATGCCTTCACTATTATTTCATCTCCAAGCGACTATCTACTACTTGTGTTAAATTCAAGCATGTTCGTGCTGTATCATTCACACTTTCTAAAGTTATACTTTCAACAATATCTAATAAGTCGAATAAACTTACGCCTTCAAAATATAATTTTGTATATTGGTTCGCAATGTATTCCGGTGAGTTCAAACCTGAAATAAATTCTCCAATAAACTGTTTTTTCAACAGACTAAAGGCCTCTAAATCATCAAGTTTCCCTAAATTGTTTTTAATTTCATTTAATAATAAAGTTTTTAATTTATCTGGATATTGCGTTGCACTTGTTATAACTGAAAAACTGTATGTAGGTTCTAATAAAAATTGATATCCAAAAGTTTCGTCTATTAATTCATCGTTGAGAAGTGACTGATAAAAATCTGTTTCTTCACCAAATATCAATTCATAAAATAAAGTCATTTCTAAATCACGTTTAACAAAAGCTTCATTAGGCTCGTCGTATAATGGTTCATTTTTAAAACCTAACATTAATCTTGGTGATTGCAATTTCATCGTTTCTGAAATTTTTAGTTCTTTCACTGAAGCTTGTTCAATTAACGGGTCTCTTACGATTTGCGGCTGTGCTTCTTTATCACGTTGATTCTCATGTTCTTCAATAACTTTATAAATATGATTCACGTCCACATCACCAACAACAAACAATACCATATTCGAAGGATGATAAAATGTTTCATAACATAGATATAAATCGTCTTTAGTTATTTCATAAATACTTTCAACACTGCCAGCAATATCTACACGTATTGGGTGTGTATCATACATAGCTCTTAAAGTATTAAACATTAACTTATAAGCTGGTTGTTCTTGGTACATCTTGATTTCTTCAGCAATTATACCTTTTTCTTTATCTACTGTTTCTTTAGTGAAATAAGGTGTTTCTACCATAGTTAACAGCCGTTTGATGTTACGCTCTATATTATCAGTTGCGCTAAATAAATAGCTTGTTCTATCAAAACTCGTAAAAGCATTGACCTGTGCATTGTCTTCAGCAAATGCTGTAAACAAATCTTCTTCGTCGTCACCATTTTCAAATAACTTATGTTCTAAAAAGTGTGCCACTCCATCAGGAACCGTAACAAAATCATCACTACCATGTGGTTTAAATTTGTTATCTAACGACCCAAATTTCGTAGTATAAGTCACAAAGGTTTTCTGAAATCCTTTTTTAGGAATTATAAATAATTTTAGACCATTTTTTAATTCAGCTTCAAATACTCGTTCGTCTATTTGATCATAGTAGGTTTCATTCATTAGTCATCGCCTCCTTTTGTCAAAATATATATTGTATCTAATGTAGTTGCCTGTGCTAGTTGTTGGATATCTGATTTATTAACGTTTTGAATCCCCGAAATATAACTTTCTTCCGACATCGGTTCATCTAATAATATGTTGTTATTCATGATTTCTATAATACTTTTAGCTCTATCATGAGATTCTTGTCTTTGAGATAGTATCACTTTTTTAGCAAGAGCTATCTTCTCTTCTTCAAAATCCCCTTGTTGGAATTTCTCAAATTCAGATACAATCGTCTCTTTAGCAATTTCATATTTATCAGTTGAAACACCACTTAATACAAATAAAAAACCATTTTTTGCGTCTATTTGGGAATGGATGGAATATGCTAAACTTTGCTTTTCTCGTACTTCATTAAACAATACGGAAGATGGATCGCCGCCAAACATAACATTAAAAACAATCATCGCAAAATACTCTGGATCTCCGTATTTTGCTGGTAATTTAAAACCCATATTTAACTTAGCTTGATCGACATCGTCTGTTTCTACTATAACTTGAGGTGTATTATGGTCTTGTCCTATTGGAGTAGACTGTGATAATTCAAAAGAGAATGAATTAATATTAAAATATGTTTGGATTTGGGATTTCACCTGTTGTTCATCTACGTTGCCTACCACATATACTGCACAGTAGTCATTTTCCAACATAGATTGATATGTATGATATAGATTTTCTGATGTAATGTCAGCTATGTATTCAACTTGCCCAGTTGCTAAATGTCGATATGGTTGTTCCCCAAACATATATTTCAATAAGTTCAAAAATGAAATTTGTGATTTGTTGTCGATCATAGCATTTAATTTTTTTGATAATAACGATTTTTCTTGAGCGACAAATGTTTCATCAAATTTATTATCTGATATTAAAGGATTGTATATCATTTCTTTAAGCAATTCTAAGCCTTTTTCAAAAAGCGGTGTTTGATCTTTTAAATAACGTTCATTTACTAATTCTAAAGATATGGTAATAACATGCTTATCTTTAAATTTGGAAACAAAACTATTAACATACGCACCATATAAATGAGATAAGTGTCGATTAAAATCCTTATCTGATGGCCATTGCTTTGTAGCACGTACTAAAATTTTACTTAAAATAGATCGCGCAGTCATTGTTTGGCTGTCTAACGGTGCCATAAATTTAAGCGTAATCGTTGTGGTTTTAAATTTTGTTGTCGGCAATACTTTAACATGTAAATCTTTCTGTGGGTTTTCTATTTTCAAATTGTCATACCTCACTTTCATAAATTTATTATTATAATCTATTTTTAACCGTTTTAAACGTAACTAAACTACTTTTGAAATAATTAAATGAATATAATATTGGTTGATCATCTGTATCATAATGCACTAATTTTAACAACATGAGTCCTTCATGTGGTGAAGCTCCTAAGAGATCTGAGATATGTGGCTCATAACTAATCGCTTCCATTTCAGTATCTGCATATGAAACTTTTTTATTTGTATAAGCTTCAATTGCACCTAAAAGTGACTCATCACTACTTTGGTATTGTGCACAAGTTAGATAATTTGCAGGCACTTTATCTAAACAGTAAACGACTGGTTTTCTATCTGCAGTTCTTAAACGTTCTATAATTGTAACAGGCGCCTTGTCTGTAGTATTTAATCTTTTAGAATCTAAAGAGGTCGCAGGTTTTTCATCAAAACTAATATATTCTGTCCCTGGTGTGTAACCTTGATCTTTAATCATTCTACTAATACTTACAACTTCTCCTAATGGGTAATAGAATGGGTGCAGTGATTTAACACGTGCACCTTCTTCTAAATTATTGGATAATACTTGTTCAGTAATTAGTTCGTCTACTGCATCATAAACGTCATCTGTTTTTACTTTTAAGGTTCTTGCTATGGCTAAATTACTCGGAAGTGGCTCACCATGTTGTAATTTGCCTTCCTTAATTTGTTGAATCATCCATTCTTTTACTTTATAAACTGAAGTTAATTCCATATTTACACCTCATCACTATCAATATCCACTAAAATTTGTCTAGGTTTACTACCTTTTTGTGGTCCAATAACTTGATTACGTTCTAAATCGTCCATTAATCTTGAAGCTCGGTTATAACCAATTCTGAATTGTCTTTGTAATAAAGAAGTACTCGCTTTTTGCTGTTCTAACACAAATAAATATGCTTCATCATAAAGTGCATCTTCACTTTTCATTTCTGATTTATCAACTGGTGCATCTGGTTCCATTTCTTTTACATAATTGGCTTTTTGCTGTTCTACGACATAATTAACAACATCTTGTACTTCTTGGTCACTTAAAAATGCGCCTTGTACACGTGTTCTAGTAGATCCACCGTTAGCAACATATAACATGTCACCTTTACCTAATAATTTATCGGCGCCAGCGCTATCAATAATCGTACGAGAGTCGATTTGCGAACTTACTGCAAAAGCTATTCTAGATGGTATATTATTTTTAATCAAACCAGTAATTACATCTACAGAAGGTCTTTGCGTTGCAATAATTAAATGAATACCGGCTGCACGTGCCATCTGCGTAATACGTTGAATAGCATTTTCTACCTCTTTACCAGCAACCATCATTAAGTCTGCCAATTCATCAACAATAACAACAATATAAGGTAATTCTGATTGTTTTTCTTCTAATTCAGCATTTTGGCGTCTAATTGCCTCATTATAACCTTCTATATTTCTAGTTGAAGAGTGTTGGAATAAATCATAACGACGTTCCATTTCAGCAACTACTTTTTCTAATGCCTGTGATGCTTTGTGAGGATTAGTCACAACTGGTATCAGTAAGTGAGGAATACCATTGTATATGTTCAATTCTACCATTTTTGGGTCAATTAACATAAGTTTTACCTCATGTGGTTTAGCATTAAGTAAAATACTTGTAATTATTCCGTTGATACAAACAGACTTACCACTTCCTGTTGAACCTGCAACAAGCATATGTGGCATTTTGTTTAATTCTACTGTAATAGGATCGCCTGATATATCTCTGCCTAAGCCCACTTCTAATTTATTTTTAGCAGGGAATTTTTCATCTAAAACTTCTTTTAATGAAACAAGAGAAATCTTATCATTAGGAACCTCAATACCAACAGCAGAGCGACCAGGTATTGGCGCTTCTATACGAATATCTTTAGCAGCAAGTGCGAGTGCAATATCATTATGCAAGTTAACAATTTTACTAACTTTAACCCCTTGTGCTGGTTGAATTTCATATTGTGTCACTGCCGGTCCTATTTTTATTTGCGTAACTCTCGCATCAACACCAAAGTTCTTAAGCGTCGTTTCCAATAGTTGTCCTTTTTTCTGAACTTCTGCTTTAGAAGTAGCTTTTTGTTTAGTTGGTTGCTTTAGCAAAGTGAGTGGAGGTAGCGTATATGCTTCATTTTCCACTTCTCCTGCTTCAGAAATTGAATTAATCGTTTCACCTTGTTCACTTTGTTCGGACTCCATATCAGCTATTTGTTGATCGAGTGATGCTTGATTTGAGTTAGTGGTTTGTTGTGTTGCTGTTTGATTTAGCTGTCCTTCTTGATCAAACATGCGTTTAGTACGTTTACCTATAGGTTTTTCTGAGGTTTGCTTATGGTCATCTTCACTATCACTATGTCCGTATATAGGGATAGATTGTTGTTCCTCAGATTTTGAATTAGGAATTTCTTTTAAATCGCTAACATCTGTAACATTGTCATCTGATTTTTGCGCTTCAGTTCTTGCTTGTTGTTCTGCTTTTTTTTCAGCTTTAACACGCGCTTTGGCTTCTTTTTTCACTTTATTCTGTTTACGTCGCTCTTGATAATTTTCCGAAGCATCTTTACTTTTAACCTTCAGCTTTTCAAATAGTAACTTTGATACGTCACGATGTTTTTGCTTAAGTAATAAAATTACACTTGAAGCGATTAGTAGTATCGTCACTATAATAATACCCACAATAGATATAAGCGGTATAAACAGTGCTAACAGGTAATGACCTATTAAACCGCCCCCAAATACTGGAAAATTAGAATGCTCATAAGATTTATATACGAAAGATAAAACTGGTTCACGTTGGGCCTGAGCTTTATGTGTAAAGTAAAAGATAATATGAGTAACTAATAGTAAAGCTACTTGTAATACAAATGCGCCAACAGTACGTCTAGTTTTAGGTAGAGCTTTATAATATGTAATAAAAACTGTGCCTATTAAAATAAGAATGTATGTTAAGAATCTACTTGTACCAAATAAATAATTAAAGAAACTATCTATCATAGTTCCAATAATACCAAGTTGAAAGGCACCTAACGTCACTATTACAAATATAGCTATTGCCACAATATATCTTAACGGACTATCCCCTTGCTTTTTCTTATTGTTAGTAGTTTTCTTTCTTGTATTAGTAGGTTTTCTTTTTGTTGTTTGTCTCTTTTTTGTTTGTGCCAAATTTACCACCTTTTCTTCGACTGTGCTCAAAATCAGTATATATTCACACACTACTGTATAAAATAGATTATTTCATATTGGCAATAATAATTTCATCAGTTAAATATATGTAAATTTATGTATGATTAATATTTAATCTTTCTATCTATAATAACATAAAAGAGGTAAGACATTTAACGCCTATAGCCATTTCAAAGGTCGCATGAATGTCATTTACTTCAAAAACATTCAATCACATTTTACCTTTCAAAATATTTACCTAAGCGCTTGTCTTAACCTCTTTGTTTAGTACAGGAATTATTAAATTTCAGAAATTACTGGAATAATCATTGGACGACGTTTTGTATTTTCAAATAAAAGTTTGCTAATTTGATCGCGCATGTTTTGTTTGATTTCAGACCATTCGATGCGTTTCTCTTGTAAGCCTAGTTCAACGATTTCACGGACTTTTTCTTCAGCTTCATTTAATAAGGCTTCACTTTCTCTAACATATACGAAACCTCTAGATTGAATTTCTGGACCTGCTGCAATTCGTCTGTTTTTAGGATCAAGTGTTACAACTGCGATAAAGATACCATCTTCCGCTAGCAGGTGACGATCTCTTAGTACGATATTGCCAACATCACCGACCCCGATACCATCAATTAGTACATTACCAGAGTGAACTTTTTCATTTAAAATCATTTCTTCCCCATCGTAATTAACTACGTCGCCTTTTTCAACAAGAAAGATTTTTTCAGGTTGCACGCCTGCTTCATTTGCTAATTTAGCGTGTGCAATTTGCATTTTAAATTCGCCGTTAACTGGAATAAAGTACTGAGGTTTCATAATATTAATCATCATTTTCAATTCTTCCATACAACCATGGCTTGAAGTGTGAATCTTTTTACTATTTGGAATAATCTCTGCACCAGCACGTACTAATTCATTAAGTGTATTTCCGACAATCACTTCCATATTAGCAGAAGCGGTAATAGCTAAAAATACAGAATCTCCTGGTTCAATATTCATTATTTTGTGTTTTTTCTGAGCCATTTGGCTTAAAGCTTCTACAGGCTCACCTTGCATACCAGTAGCAATAATAATAACTTCATTTTTAGGATAATTCTCAACTTCATTAATTGGAATTAATAAGTCTTTTGATATATCAAAGTATCCCATTTTTCTAGCAGTATTGAAAGAGCTCTCCAATGAACGACCTAAAAATGATACTTTTCTATTTAATCTTTGTGCAAGATTTAAAACTTGTTGAATGCGAATAAAATTAGATGCATAGCAGGACACAATCAATCGACCTTTCACTTTTGTAAAGGCATCATACATGTGTGATTCAATTACATTTTCTGGTGTATTGTATCCAGGTTTTTCTGCTTCAGTGGAATCACTGATTAATGCAAACACACCTGCTTCTCCAATTTCAGTCATTTTCTTTAAGTCTGGTGCATAATGTCCTTGTAAACTTTGGTCAAATTTAAATTCACCTGTATATACAATTGCCCCGTATGAAGTATGAATGCACACACCTAAACTATCTGGGATACTGTGTGTCGTATCAAAGAACGTTACATTAACGCCTTTGAAACGCATAATAGATTCATTATTAACTGTATAATATCTTACTTTTTTATTAATGTTGCGAGCTTTCATATTCTCCTTAATTAAAGCAATTGTAAGCTTTGAACCATAAACTGGCGCATCAACTTGTTCTAAAACATACGTGACAGCACCGATTGCATGTTCATGACCATGTGTTAAGAAGATCCCTTTTAATTTATCTTTGTTCTCAATAACATATTGAATGTCTGGTATAACAATATCTACACCTAACATCTCATCTTCTGGGAACATTAAGCCAGCGTCAAGCATGAACATTTCGTCATCTACTTCGACGATATACATATTTTTCGCTATTTCTCCAACTCCGCCGAGTGGAATGATGCGAATATTTTTATTATTTTTCTTTATTAAACTCAAAATGTTACCTCCTATTTAAATTCCCGTCCATATATAAACTCATAATTTATTATAAGTTAAAATAGGCATTATGTACACTATTAAAGTAATAACTGATATAGCTTAAAAACTTATAAATGTAATCATAATTCCATTAACTTAAATTGCTTGTACAGAAAATTAAGTCAAAATTTTATAATAACAAAAAATATTTATTATAATTATATGTTGCATGGCAACAATTACCTAATATTGTAATTTTATGTATAACTTTATCTTAAAAATGTAATCATTGACCTTTATATAATAAAAAAGAAACTAGTGTATACTGATTTTAAGCATGCTTTTACAATAGAATTAACGGCATTCTACTATAAAAGCACAAATCAATGACTAGCCTCTAATTAAAAATTCAATGTATTTAGATTTTGGTTTTACAACAAGACTTTATGTGATGCATTAACGCGTCCTTGTTTATCAATTTCAGTTACTTTTATTTTAAATGTGTCTCCAACTTTCAACACATCTTCTACTTTTTCAATGCGTTCATTAGCAATTTGTGAAATGTGAACAAGCGCATCTTTACCTGGGAATAATTCAACAAAAGCACCGTATTTCTCAATACGTTTTACTTTACCTTCGTATACTTGACCAACTTCTGCTTCACGTGTGATATCTTCTATAATATTACGCGCGCGATCAATCGCGTCTTTATCGACAGCGCCAATGAATATTGTACCGTCTTGTTCAATGTCTAATTTAACACCAGTTTCATCAATAATTTCATTGATTTTCTTACCACCAGGTCCAATTACGTCTCTAATTTTTTCAGGTTTAATTGTCATAGTTACTACTTTTGGCGCAAATGCACTTAATTCGTTACGTGGTGTATCGATTGTTTGTAACATATGATCTAGAATAGCAAGACGACCTACGCGTGCTTGCTCTAAAGCTTCTTTAATAATTTCTTTTGTTAAACCATCAATTTTGATATCCATTTGAATAGCAGTAATACCTTCAGAAGTTCCGGCAACTTTAAAGTCCATATCGCCTAATGCATCTTCCATGCCTTGAATATCAGTTAAGATAGTATAACTATCATCGCGTGTTACTAGACCCATCGCAATACCTGCTACTGGCGCTTTAATTGGTACACCTGCATCCATTAATGCTAATGTAGAACCACAAATTGACGCTTGTGATGAAGAACCATTTGATTCTAAAACTTCACTTACAATTCTCACAGTGTAAGGGAAATCTTTTACATCAGGAATAATATGGCTTAGAGCACGTTCACCTAGAGCGCCATGCCCGATTTCACGACGTCCTGGAGAACGTACTGGCCCTGTTTCACCTACTGAATAGTTAGGGAAATTATAATGATGCATAAAGCGTTTTTGTTCTTCTTCGCCTAAACCATCTAGAATTTGATATTCGCTCATAGAGCCTAACGTTAATACTGAAAGTGCTTGTGTTTGTCCGCGTGTAAATAATCCCGAACCATGTGCTCTCGGTAACACACCAACTTCAGATTCTAGTGGGCGAATTTCATCCGTCTTACGGCCATCTGGTCTGATTTTTTCATCTGCAATTAATCTTCTTACTTCTTCTTTAACTAAGTCATTCAATATGCTATTAACTTCTTTAATTAAAGCTTCATTGTCAGCATCAGTTTCATCAATAAATTCAGCTGCAACTTTTTCTTTTAAATTATCTAAGTTAATATCACGTTGTTGTTTATCAAATGTTAAAACAGCATCTTTCAAACCATTTGCTTCAGTCAATTGAGTAACTTTTTCTACAAGGGATTCATCTTTTTCAACAGGAACAAATGCTTTCTTCTCAGGTTGAATATGATCTACAATTTCTTGTTGGAAATTAACTAAACGTTGGATTTCACTATGTCCGAAGAAAATGGCATCTAACATTTCACTTTCAGTTATCTCACTAGCACCAGCTTCAACCATGTTTACAGCGTCTTTATGACCAGCAACTTCTAAGTCTAAACGTGATACTTCTTTTTGTGCAACTGTTGGATTGATAATGTACTCTCCATCGATATAACCAACATTCACACCAGCAATTGGTCCTTGGAATGGAATATCAGAAACACTTAATGCCATTGATGAACCTATCATTGCTGCCATTTCAGGCGAACAATCAGGGTCTGCACTTAATACAGTATTCATGATTTGAACGTCATATTTATAACCTTTAGGGAATAATGGACGAATTGGTCTGTCGATTAAGCGCGCAGTTAACGTCGCTTCATCACTTGGGCGACCTTCGCGTTTCTTGAATCCTCCTGGAATTTTACCAGCAGCATACATTTTTTCTTCATAATTAACCATTAATGGGAAGAAGTCCCCATCGCGCGGTTCTTTTGAAGCAACCGCAGTTGATAAGACAACTGTATCACCATAACGAACGAGTACAGCACCATTGGCTTGTTTAGCAAGTTGACCAGTTTCAATCGTCAATGATCTGTTTGCCCATTCAGTTTTAAAAACTTTTTTCTCTTGAGACATTACAAATCTCCTCTCATATATCTAATAGTACTATCATATCATTTCTTAGAAAATTTTTATATTAGTATATTATTTTTTAAAAATGCTCACTTCTAATTATAAAAAAGGAGCAGGACAGAAATCTAATAATTCAACTAAGATTTCATTATCCCACCCCTATCAAAGATGAGTAGAAAAAGCGTTTAAATTCTTGTATAAACACTACTTACACCGTAAATTAAGTCTTTTACATTAACAGTAGTATGTTTTACAAATACTTTTTCAAATCTGTCGGTGCCTATATCAAAGTTGAGGCTGAGACATTTAATTATGTCCCAGCCTCTATCAATATACGTCCTAAAATTAACGACGGATACCTAATGATTTAATTAATTCACGGTAACGTTGAACATCTTTTTCACGTAAATAGTTAAGTAAGTGTCTACGACGACCTACCATTTTTAATAATCCACGACGTGAATGGTGATCTTTTTTGTGCTCACGTAAGTGTTCATTTAATGCAGTGATTTCTGCAGTTAATACAGCGATTTGAACTTCTGGAGATCCAGTGTCCGCTTCGTGTGTACGGTATTCTTTAATTAATTCATTTTTACGCTCTTGTGAAATTGCCATTGTCAATTTCCTCCTTTAATTTTTATTCGCCTTTATCCGAGCAAATCGTCGGAGTTTCGATGTGCCAAGGTAAAGGTGCTAAAATGTGTTATACACATTCGACTTAAATATTATATGATACTTCATCACCAAAATCAACCGATAACAAGTATTTTGCTTTTTCTTTATCTTTATTCATTTGTTCCACTAATGGATCAATACCATCAAATTTAATTTCAGGTCTCAAATAATGATGCCAAAATACTGTAACGCGTTCACCATAAATGTTTTCTCCAAAATCAAATAAATTCACTTCGATTACCACTTGAGCTTTAGAAGGATCATGGAATGTTGGTTTTACACCTACATTAGCTACCCCTCTATAAATCTGTTTATCCGCACCTATTTCCATGCTAACTGCATAAACACCATTCTTAGGTAATACATAATCACCACTTGGTTGTACGTTTGCTGTAGGAAAACCAATAGTTCTACCTCGTTTCTCCCCTTGCACGACCGTACCTTTAATGCGATAGCGATAGCCTAATTCTTCATTAGCTTTTTGTAACTCTCCAGTTTTCAATGATTTTCTGATATCAGTAGTAGAAATTTTTTCAGAATTAATTTCTTGTTTGCTTACTACTGTAGAATTAAATTCAGTCATTTCATCTAAAATCATCATATTACCTTTGCCGTATTTTCCAAAAGTAAAGTCAAAACCAGCAATGACTTCTTTAACATGATTCTTGATAATATAATCTTGTATAAAATCTTCAGCACTTACTTCTGCAAATTTAGATGAAAAATTAATGACAATACAATAGTCAATACCATAAGATTCTAGGATTTCTATTTTATCTTGAATCGGCGTTAAATAATCAGTTCTTTTTAGTTTAGGATTTAATACAACCGAAGGATGTGGATCAAATGTCATTACTGCCTTTTTTAAATTCGCAGCTTCTGCTTTTTGATTTAAAATATCAAATACTTTTGCATGGCCTTTATGCATCCCATCAAAAAATCCAAAAGCCATAGCAACATCTTCTGTTATATATTGTTCTTCCTGAATTGGATGAGTTACTTCTATCACTTTCATGCGTATTTCTCCTTTAGTTAAACACCTTTTTAGGTTTAATTTCATCTAGTTTTTCTGGATGAGGTTCATAAATTGCTAACACTTTGTGTGTGTGCTCATCTACCATTGTAACTATATCGTCTATATTTTGCTTGAACATTGTTTTTTCAAATTTTTGTCCGTTTAAAATTTTAGACTTAATATTTTCTTCTGAAATTATAATTTGTGGTAATCCTTTCAAACCATATTCTATAGGAAATAACTTGTCTTGTAATGATTCATGCTCATGTAATGCTGCTACATCATTTAAAGTTAAACTGTCCTTAATGTCAAATCCACCACTCTGTGTACGTGTTAACTTTGACATATGTGCAGGTAAATGTAATGACCTGCCTATATCTGTTGCGAGTGTACGTATATATGTACCTTTACCACATTCTACAATTATATCAAATTGACAGCCGTTGTGGTCAAAACGTAGTTCAGTTGTACGTTTGATTTTATATATATGCGCTTGACGTTCAGGTCGAACAACTTCTTGGTTATTTCTAGCATATTCATATAATTTTTTCCCATTTACTTTTACTGAAGAATACATTGGTGGTATTTGTGTAATAACACCCTCAAATTGTTGGAGTATTGAATCGACATCCTCAGCAGTAATTTCACCATTTAAGATATCTTTCTCTTCTATCACATCACCAGTTTGGTCTTCAGTAGTGGTTGCACTCCCTAAACTAACTGTCGCTTCGTAAGTTTTACCCATTTCCATTATGTAGTCACTAACTTTTGTCGCAGCTCCTATACATATCGGTAACACACCAGAAACTTCCGGATCTAATGTTCCAGTATGTCCCACTTTTTTAGTCTTCAATATTTTTCTCAACTTAAAAACCACATCATGACTTGTCAATCCACGATCTTTAAATACCGGTAATATGCCGTTATACATTCTTATTTCACCTTCAAAGTCTGATTTTTTAAATCTCTAATCTCATATTAACATGTAATAATTGATAAAAAGTTATGTAAAAAGAGCGGGACAGAAATCAAAACTAAATTTGATTTCGTATTCCCGCCCCCACAATTTTGTCAAAACATCTAATCAAGTTAATTTAATTATAATTTAGAATTAGTTCGACAATTGCGCAAGTTCTAATTTACAGCACGAACACCGCATGCTATATATGTGCTAATTATTAAGAAAGACTAATCTTTCTTATGCAAATCTTGAATCATTCGTTCTATTTTATTACCGTAGTCGATCGATTCATCATATTCGAAATTTAACTCAGGAATAATTCTAAGTCTCATTCTCGAACCAAGCTCAGATTTAATAAAACCTTTCGCTTTTTCCAAACCTTTAAATGTATCTGCTTTTTGTTTTTCATTTCCTAAAACAGTTAAATAAACCGTTGCAATAGATAGGTCATTAGTTAATTGAACTTCTGTAATTGTTAAGAATCCAATTCTCGGATCTTTAACTTTATTATTAGCGATATCCATGATTTCTTGTTTCATTTGTTCGCCTACACGTTCTGCTCTCATATTCATTATATTTCACCTCTCATTGTTTATAAGTCCGTTAATCTTTCCCTTACTTACAGATTATATGACAGTTTATTTCATAACGTCAAACAAATTTCACTTATTCACTGTTCAAAATAATATATTGTAAATAGATATCACTTTTTGAAAAGGTAAATTGTATATTATCAATAAAATTTAAACATCTTATGACAGTTAGGCATAATTTTATTTCCAAACTGTTAAATTATGTAATAATTTTTCATGAAAATGTTATGAATTTCATTTTTAATTGCCTATCTGTTAATTTTTTTGCCTTAGTGTTAAATTTAATTTAGTAAACCTTTGTGATTGAAAATTTTCTCATTATTTATGTGATTAAAAAATAAAATATTACACATTTTATAATTTATAATGGTATACTTCAAGGGAGCGAGACAGTAACTATATATTTTTAAATATATATTATCGCCTTCCCTCATATGCATGGCTTAAATTAACGAACGCACACATAAATATGCAAGCACCACTAGCTTTAAATAACAGATTACATGCATCTCACTTATGCTTAAGTACCACTTTACAGGTCAAAATATTTTAATAATTCGACCTTATTTTCAAAATTATAGGAGCGTATATTATTGGAGAAACCAGAACGCCTTTTGTACATTTATACACGATTTTTAAACGGAAAGGCATTAAACAAAGAAGAACTCGCACAGCAACTACATGTAAATGTAAGATCTATTCAACGAGACATAAGTGACATAAATAATTTTTTATATGAAGATCAAGAATGGCATGGTCTAAAAGGTCAAATTGTATACGATAATACCATAGACAAGCATCGTTTAAAAATTGATAGATATAAATTTAAGAATAATAGGTTACTTAATTTGATTTTTCGTATGAAAAACTTCACACCTATAATTCATGAAGATACATATAATCTTATAAGAGGCTTAAATGCCAATTCAAACTTAGCAGAAAAAATTTTGTCTAATAAAATATTAAGTCAATTTAATATACATCGTGAATTTAGTGAATCAACTTTAATTTTTAGAATACAATTAGCGATTGAAAACAATCATAAAATTTCTGTTCAATTACAAAACATACGTGTAACAGACATTATCCCTATTTATACACGTTATTTTGCCGATAAATATTGGTTCACTTATTTAGCTAATGGAATAGTTTATACTCTCGATTTATCTGCTGTAAAAGAAGTCGAACAACTTAACGATGTTTATGATCAATCTGTATTTGAAGATATTAGTAGTGTGACTATGCTTATTCAAGATCATATTTGGCCAAAAATCAAACGTCAGTTTATCATTGTAAATACGAAATCTGTAGATAATGGACGAATTGCAGATATCATTATTTCAAAAGAAGAATGCATGCACATTGCTTATGAACATCCAACTCAAATCACATTACTAAAACCTCAACATTATGTCGATGATTTCAAAGCAATTATAAAATCATTGTTCAACTCTTACAACATTTAAATTAGATAACAAGAAACATATTAATTAAATAGCTTTAATTTATGGCTAGTGTTAATTTAATTAATATGTGTCCAATATTTAAAAATGATAAATTAACGATGAATTTTTTTATCAATTATAAACAATTAATCTTTAAAAATACGCTTAACAGAATGACAACTTTATATTAAAAAGAATTTTAAGTTACAAAAATGCGATGATTTTTCAAATTATCCGTTCATCAGTCAACTTACGTAAATTTCATCTACAACAAAGTTTTTCATAGCTCAATAAACTACAAAATGACATAAAAACTAAGAAAACGTCAATTTCTATAATCTCAATAGAAATTGACGTTTGTTCTGTATACGAGATATTTAAATCTTAATCTCTTGTTCCCACATATTTATTCACTTTACCAGATAACTAGAACCTACGCATGTACTCAGCTATTATCATTTTTTCCACTCATACATATATTTATAAATTATATTACTACTTTTCATAATACAATTTATAAGTTTATTAATGTTGTCTTTCCAATGTATGTTGTAAAATTTTTATTTTTTCGTGAAAATCAGAATTTCCGTTTTCACGTGCTACTTTTTGTTCTTGATTCCATTTATAATATTCGATTTTACTAAGTTCTTGCTTTTTCTTAATACGAATACGTTGTTCCCTATAACTTAACACATTACATACTGTAAGATGACGATTTTGCTTCGATGATAGTACGAATAAATGATCAATTAAATACTGACATAATTCACTATCTGCGAAATTCTTAAATATAGAAATATATAATTCTTCTTCACTAACGATATAGATACGTGGTTTGTCATCTTTCAACATTTTTATTAACAACTCATAGTTTTTTACTTGAGACGGAAGTTTGTGATTAAATGTTAAAAAATCTTTAGGTATACCTGCAGAATGTCCAGTCTGATATGGAAAGAAATTGAGTACCATAACCCTGTTAGGATCGATATTAAATTGTTTTAATGTCGACGCATTACTATATAAATATTTCACAAACCATCTATGTCTATCTATATAAGGTAAAAATAATTTTTGTCCATTAAATAATAATTTACCTTGAATGTCTAATAAAATTCTTTTTCTGTATTCAATTGCCTCATCATCAGCTAGATTTAGTTGGTATGTTTTAAAATCATTTTCTGGTTGCTTCTTTAATATTACTATATCTGCAATTTCTGGATTGCCAAAATAAGGTCTTGCAATAGCTGGATTTAAATCTGCATTTTCGAATGTGACTCTTTGTCTATTTTTATTTAAAGTAACTTTGCCGTTCGCAAAGTCTATCATTTTTTAAACCTTGGAATGTCAGTAAAATTATTTCCAAAGTGTTCTTGAAAATAAGCATAATCCATAGGATGTAAAAATGCTGTTGTATCATTATTTTTAATAATTGCCTTTAATGTTGATTCGTCATAAATAGAGTTATACTGACTAAAATATTGTTCCCAAAATTCATTTATATCTTTTAAATATTCACTCATCATTTATAACCTCCTATTTAACTTAACTATAATTAAAAGGATAGACAACTATTGTCAGCGTACCTCGATAAGTGTAAATTTACAATATTTTTTTAATCTAATTTACAACTATGAATAGGTATATAATTTATATAAATTAATATGTCTACATTTGCAAGATTCAATTTTTATGTTTTATTATTGTTCAAAAAAGAAAAGTTTTAGATTGTTTATTTTGAGCAATATGTTTTTATTTAATTGTTAAAAATAATATCGTTTTTTATTAATTGTTTACAGAATACCGCTAAGAATTAATTAAAGAAATTAAGACAAAAAAACAAAGCAAACAACATAATAAAAGTTTGCTTTGTTTCTAATATATAAACTTTTCCAAAAAGGAAAATATCATTAAAGATTAAAAGTTATCTTTTAATTTCAACCATTTCGAACGCTTCAATAATGTCGCCTTCTTTTAGGTCATTGAATTTTTCAACTGTTATACCACATTCATAGCCTTGAGCTACTTCTTTAACATCGTCTTTAAAACGTTTTAATGTGTCTAATTCACCTTCGAATTGTACTACACCATCTCTGATTACACGAACACCAGCATTACGCGTGATTTTACCATCTATCACATAACTACCAGCAATCGTACCTACTTTAGAAACTTTGAAAGTCTGGCGAACTTCTGCTTGACCAATAACTTGTTCTTCAAATTCTGGATCTAGCATACCTTTCATTGCAGATTCAATTTCTTCGATAACGTTGTAAATAACACGGTGTAAGCGCATGTCTACGCCCTCATTATCTGCAGCTCGTTTCGCACCAGTATCAGGACGTACATTAAAGCCGATAATGATACCATTTGAAGCATTAGCAAGTGTAACATCTGATTCATTAATCGCACCTACTGCAGTATGAATAATTCTTACATTAACGCCCTCAACATCTATCTTCATTAAGGATGCTGCAAGTGCTTCTACTGAACCTTGTACATCACCTTTGATAATTACGTTAAGATCTTTCATTTCACCCTGTTTCATTTGTTCGAACAGATTATCTAATGAAACACTCTTACTTTCTTGACGCTGTTGCAATACATTTGCTTCATGACGTGCTTCACCGATACGTCTTGCTTGTTTTTCATCTTTGAAGACAACAAATCTATCACCAGCTTGTGGTACATCGTTGATACCAGTAATTTCTACAGGTGTAGAAGGGCCAGCTGACTTAATACGTTGACCTAAATCATTTACCATAGCACGGATTCTACCATAAGTGTTTCCTACTACTAGCGAATCTCCAACATTAAGCGTTCCGTTTTGAACTAATAATGACGCAGATGGTCCACGTGATTTATCCAATTCAGCTTCAATCACAGTACCCACAGCATGTTTGCTTGGATTTGCTTTTAATTCTTGAACTTCAGAGGTTAGGACAATCATCTCTAGTAAATCTTCAATGCCATCTCCACTTAAAGCTGAAAGTGGTACGAAAATTGTATCTCCACCCCATGCTTCAGGAATTAAACCGTATTCTGTTAATTCTTGCATTACACGGTCAGGATTAGCTGTTGGTTTGTCAACTTTGTTTACAGCAACAATTGTAGGCACCTCTGCTTCTTTAGCATGGTTAATCGCTTCAATTGTTTGTGGCATTACCCCATCATCTGCTGCTACTACTAAAATTGTAATATCAGTGACTTGGGCACCACGAGCACGCATTGTTGTAAATGCAGCGTGACCTGGTGTATCAAGGAAAGTGATTTTTTTACCATCATTTTCAATTTGATATGCACCGATATGCTGTGTAATACCACCTGCTTCTCCAGCAGTTACTTTAGTATGACGAATTGAGTCTAATAATGTTGTTTTACCATGGTCAACATGTCCCATGATTGTAACAACAGCTGGACGTTCAATTCCATTTTCCTCGTCAGCTTCATCTTCAAAATAAATTGATAAATCTTCTTCATCAATGATAACTTCTTTTTCAAGTTCTACACCATAATCATCTACGATTAATTCTAATGTTTCATCATCTAAAGATTGATTAATGTTTGCCATTATACCTAGTAAGAATAATTTTTTAATAATACCTGAAGAATCTATATTTAATTTCTCAGCAAGTTCACCTACAGTGATACCATCATGATACGTAATTTTAGAAGGTATTTCCTTTGGCTCTTCTTGTTTAGGTTGTTTATTATTTTTATTGTTTTTATTAGTGTTCTTATTATTTTTGTTATTTTTCTTGTTGTTAGATTTATTATTTTGATTACCTTTGTTGCCTTGGTTATTTTTATTATTCGTCGTTGCTTGTTTATTTTGAGCGCTTTTCTGCTCTGATTTAGCAGGTTGCTGAGCTTGTTCTGGTTTATAGATTTTATCTAAAGCCTTAATTTGGTCGTCTTCTAACGTTTGCATGTGGCTTGTTACCTCAACGTCCATTTTAGCTAACTCATCTATAATATCTTTACTTTTTAATTTTAAATCTTTTGCGTATTCGTAAATTCTTTTTTTACTCATATAGTCACTCCTTACGATATTCATCAATCATTGACAATAACTTTTTAGCAAAGCCTTGATCAGTGATTCCAATGTTTACACGTTCTGCTTTCCCTAAAGCTTGTCCTAATTCAGCTCTCGTTCCAAATATGCGTAATGATATATGGTAACTTTCACATTTGTTCTGTATCACTTTAGTTGTGTTATCAGAAGCATCTGTTGCAATGATTACGAGCTTTAACTTGTTCTTTTTTAAATCATTTAAAATGACAGATTCACCTGTTTTAACTTTTCCAGCACGCATTGCTAAACCTAAAAAATTTACGATGTTCTCCTTGGTCATTTAGGAATCTCTTCACGATAAATAAGACGTATAATTTCTTTATAAACAGGTTCTAGTGTTTCAGCATCAGCTTTATAATATTTTTCTAATATACCTTTTTGCTGTGCCTCTTCTACTAATTTAACATCTTTTGATACATATGCACCACGACCTTGTTGTTTTCCAGTTGCATCGGCAAAAATTTCGCCTGCTTTATTTATCACAACTCTTATCATATCGTTTTTCGGATGCATTTCATTTGATAATATACATTTACGCATTGGAATTTTTTTCTTTTTCATAAAGTAATCACTCCAATTTATTTTTCAGTATCTACATCTTCTTCAATGATTTCGCTTGTAGTATCCTCAGAATGTGCTACTTCTGTGTCAACTGTTTCTGAAGGAGTATCAATTTCTTCAATGATACCTTCCTCCGTTGGATAAACGCCTGCTTCTCTGGCATCAGTTTCAGATTTAATATCAATCTTCCAACCTGTTAATTTTGCAGCTAAACGGGCATTTTGACCACGTTTACCAATTGCTAATGATAATTGATAATCCGGTACGACAACAATTGTAGATTGATTTGCTTCATCAACAATAACTTGTAAAACTTGTGATGGACTTAAAGCATTTTTAACAAATACCTTTGGATCTTCGTTCCATTGAACGATATCAATTTTTTCTCCACCAAGTTCTTCTACTACAGCCTCAACACGAGCGCCTTTGGCACCTACACATGCTCCGACTGCATCAATATCAGGATTATCAGAGTGTACACTGATCTTAGAACGATCTCCAGCTTCACGTGCTACAGATTTAACAATTACTGTACCGTCAAATATTTCAGGCACTTCTTGCTCAAATAAACGTTTTAATAAGCCTGGGTGACTTCTTGATACATAAATTTGTGGACCTTTTGTAGTTTGTTCAACTTTGTTTACGTATACTCTAATTCTTTCATTCGGAATATAGCTTTCATTTGGACTTCTTTCCGCTTCAGATAAAACTGCTTCAGTACGTCCCAAGTTTACATAAACATAGCGATGATCTACTCTATCAATTAAGCCTGTTACAATGTCATCTTCTTTATCGATAAATTCATCATATAAAATTTCACGCTCTGCATCACGTAAGCGTTGCATCACAGCTTGTTTGGCTGCTTGAGCACCCACGCGTCCGAAGTCATTTGGTGTAACATCTTCTTCATAAATATCACCAATTTCATATGCAGGGTTTTTAACAAGTGCAGTACTTAAATCAATTTCTTCTCTATCATCCATTGATTCTTCTACAACTTCTTTACGTGCGATAACATGAAATGTACCATTATCCATATTTAATTCAACACGTACGCTTCTTGCGCTATCATAGTTCTTTTTATAAGCAGTGATTAAAGCTGCTTCTATAGCATCAACTAACACTTCTCTAGGAATCTTTTTTTCTTTTTCTAAGTACTCAGTTGCTAATAATAATTCATTACTTGACACGACTTATCATCCTCCTTATCATGTTATATCATTACAGCATGACGTGCTTTAGCGATCTTACTTCTTAATATTTCAACTTGTTTTGTTTTCGACTTATCCTTAACTTCCATAGTTATCGTTTCGTCATCAACAGATTTTAAAATACCTAACCATTCTTTAGAACCTTCAATTGGTGCGTATAAAGATACGAAAATAGGTTTTGATACAGCATTATGGAAATCTTTTTCTTTTTTAATTGGTCTTTCTGCACCAGGTGACGCAACATCTAAGTAATACATTTCTTGAATAGGATCTTCCGCATCCATAACTTCGCTGATTTTTTCAGAAGCTAACGCACAATCATTTAAGTCTACGCCGCCTTCTTTATCAATAGATACTCTTAAAAAATGGTCTTTTCCTTCTTTTGTAAACTCAACTTCTACTAATTCAAAATTTAAGTCGTTAAGGACAGGTTGAATAATTGCTTCAACTTGTTCAGTTATTTTACTCATGCTGACCTCCTTTTTTGGCAAATAGAAAAGAGCGGGTAATATGCCCACTCTTCCTGCCTGAGTCTAATTTTTTAAGCACTGTTATTATATCATATGTTTATTTTCTATACAAATAACTATATTTTAAAAATCCCATAATGACAAGATAGTCACTTTGTTGTGCTATATTTTATACGTTTAAAGTATTTATTTCATTGAAGTATTGTTTCAAATAAATCGTGATTAAATCTTAACCGTTTTGTCGTTTTAGTAAACTAATACCATGACATATTATTCAAAAATGTAATAATTAAGCTTAAAGTTACTTCTTTAAAGTTTACATACTTGTTCAAATTTATTTTAACTAATTATACTTTTGGCTTTTTGTTTTATGATACACACGTTACATGTCAAAAATAGAAAGTTGAGCTTTGTCTGGTAAATTAGGTAATGAGCCTAATTCATCCAAATACTCAATTACTTTTTGTGATAAACCAGCTTTCTTATTTAAATCTTCTTTAGACAAGAATGGCCCTTCTTCACGTGCTTCAACTATTCTTTGTGCAACATTTTCTCCAAGACCTGGAACAGATATAAATGGTGGGATTAAAGTATCACCTTCAATAATAAATTCAAAGGCTTTACTCTTTTCTAAACTAATTGGTTGCATACGATAACCTCGTTGAGCCATTTCATTCATAATTTCCAGCACAGTTAATGTATCTTTTTCCTTTTTAGCTAAATCCATATACCTTGAATACATGTCATTTACTGTATTACGAATACTTTCTTTGTCTTTAATCATTGAAATCAAGTCAAAATCAGATGCACGCACTGTGAAATAACTTGCATAATAATACAACGGGTAATGGACTTTGAAATAAGCAATACGTACAGCCATCAGTACATAAGCGGCAGCATGCGCTTTAGGGAACATGTATTTAATTTTTCTACAAGAATCTAAATACCAATCTGGTACTTCATTATCTACCATAGCTTCAACCATATCATCTGTTAATCCTTTACCTTTACGCACAAACTCCATTGTTTTGAAGGCAAGTGATGGTTCTAAACCGTTATACATTAAGTAAACCATAATATCATCACGACAACAAATTACGCTAGCTAGATCACATTTTCCAGAACGAATTAAATCTTGCGCATTACCTAACCATACATCCGTACCATGAGAAAGGCCTGAAATTCTAACAAGCTCTGAGAATGTCGTAGGCTTAGTATCTTCTAGCATTTGTCTAACAAATCCAGTACCAAATTCAGGTACACCAAATGTGCCAGTTTTACATAGAATTTCTTCTGAAGTCACACCTAATGGTTCTGGTGAACTAAATATACCCATTGTATCTTTATCATCAACTGGGATAGTTTTCGGATCAATACCAGATAAATCTTGCAACATACGTATCATAGTTGGATCATCGTGGCCCAGAATATCTAGTTTTAAGACATTATCATGAATTGAATGGAAATCAAAATGCGTCGTCATCCAAGATGAAGCTTGATCATCTGCAGGGAATTGAACTGGTGTGAAATCATATATATCCATATAATCAGGTACAACTATGATACCACCTGGATGTTGCCCTGTTGTACGTTTAACCCCTGTACAACCTTTTACTAGTCTATCAATCTCGGCACCTCGTTTATGGATACCTTGATCATTTAAGTAACCTTTAACAAAACCAAATGCAGTTTTTTCAGCAACAGTACCTATCGTTCCGGCACGGAATACTTTATCTTCTCCGAAAAGTTCTTTTGTATAATTATGTGCTTCTGGCTGATATTCCCCACTAAAGTTCAAGTCAATATCTGGTACTTTATCTCCTTTGAATCCTAAGAACGTTTCAAAAGGAATGTCTTGTCCTTCTTTAATTAAGTCACAGCCACAAGATTCACACTTTTTATCAGGTAGGTCAAAACCAGAACCAACTGAACCATCATTAAAAAATTCACTATTTTTACACTCAGGACAAATATAATGCGGTGGCAATGGGTTTACTTCTGTGATCTCTGTCATTGTTGCGACAAAACTTGACCCTACCGAACCACGTGAACCTACTAAATAACCATCATTTAATGATTTTTTTACAAGTCTCTGTGAAATTAAATAAATAACGGAGAATCCGTTTCCAATAATACTTTCTAGTTCTTTTTCTAAACGATCAATAACAATTTGAGGCAAGTCTTCCCCATATAATGCTTTGGCATTATTATAACTCATTTCACGAATCTCATCGTTTGCGCCTTCCATTCTTGGCGTATACAATTCATCTTTAATTGGTACAACACGTTCAATTTTATCTGCTAATTCATTTGTATTTTTAATAACAAGTTCATAAGCTTTTTCTTCGCCTAAAAAATGTAATTCATCTAACATTTCATCAGTTGTTCTAAAATGTGCTTGTGGTAAAGTAGAGCGATTCAATGGATTACCTGGTTGTGATGCAATTAAAATTTTACGTGCAATTGCGTCATGTTCGTTTAAATAGTGGGCGTTGCCTGTTGCAATTACTGGAATATTATTAACATCTCCTGCTCTAATTAAACGATTATATATTTCATGTAATGTTTCATTGTCTCTCACAAGTTCTCTATCTATTAAATCTTGATAGAGTGCTGGTGGTTGAACTTCAATAAAATCGTAATATTTAGCAATTCGTTCTACTTGGGATTGGTCTTTTTGCATTACTGCGGTAAAGACTTCACCTTCATCACAAGCTGAACCTACTAGTATCCCTTCGCGATATTCATCTAGCAGTGAACGTGGAATTCTCGGCGTACGATAGTAATATTGAACTAACGAAGCACTTACAATTTTAAAGAGATTCTTCAATCCTTCTTGGTTTTGGACAATAAGCGTAACATGGTTAGGTCTCGCACGTTTATACGCATCTTCGTTGGTTAAAGAAGTATTGATGTCTTGGTGATTATGAACACCGAGCTCTTCTAATTGTTTCAACATTTTTATAAACATATATGCTGTTGCTTCAGTATCATAAATAGCTCTATGGTGCTGAGTCAATTCCACACCATATTTTTTAGCTAAGAAATTTAAACCATGTTTACCATATTCAGTATTAATTGTTCTAGATAATTCTAATGTATCTATAACACCGTTTGTGGAAGCACCTATACCTACATGTTCATAACCCGTATCAATGAAGCCCATATCAAAGGAAGCGTTATGAGCAACAAAGATTGCATCTCCAACCCATGATTTAAATTCTGTTAACACTTCTTCAATTTCTGGTGCATCTACTAACATATCATCAGAAATATGAGTTAAATTTTTAATCGTTTCTGATAAACGTTCATGTGGGTTACTAAAACGTTCAAACTTATCTATGATTTCACCGTCTTTAACTTTGACTGCTGCAAGCTCAATAATCTTGTCGTATTGGTTAGATAATCCTGTCGTCTCAACGTCAAACACAACATATGTTGCTGTTTTCAAATTACAATCTTTAGGTTTATACGCTATTGGTACTCCGTCATCTACAAGCATGCCCTCCATGCCATATATCATTTTAATTCCATTTTTTTCAGCTGCAGCGTGTGCATCTGGAAATGCTTGGACAACGTTATGGTCCGTAACAGCAATTGCTTTATGACCCCACTTAGCAGCTTGGTCTACATATGTAGAAATATTGGGGATACCATCCATTTGGCTCATTGAAGTGTGCAAATGGAATTCTACTCGTTTTTCTTCTGCTTTATCTTGCTTTGTTGCTTTTTTAATTTCCTCTATGTCTGACATCATCATAACTAAATCTCGTACGAAAGTATCTTCTTCTATTCTACCTTGTGCGCGCACCCATTTCCCTACACTTAAAGCTTTAAAATGTGCTAAGTCATCTTTATTTTTACGTGTGAACATTTTTAATACTAGAGAATCTGTATAGTCTGTTACCTTGATTTCTACAATATGTCGGCCGCTTTTTAACTCTTTCAGATTAATATCAAAAATAACGCCTTCGACTGCTACTTTAAACTCTTCTTCAATAATAGAATCAATTGTACGTACGTTCTCAATTTGAATTGGTTTACCAATTTGACATTTTGAGACAGAACTTTCGTTATTATCTTGTTGTTTCGCTTTTTCAGCTTTCATTTTTTCTAATTTTTCCGTTGCTTCACGTGCACTCTTTTCATCTTCTTCTTGTATGTGTGCCTCTAATGATGCTAAATCACCATCGTTGACTGCACTATCAGTTTCAAAAACAACTTTACTTATGCTAAATCCGCACTGTTGATATGCTGAAATTAAACTACCGTTACAAGCTTTATCAAAATGATCGCGTTCAACATCGTTTTGGCACATCACTTTTAAAATATCTCCAGACATAATCAAACGTTTCTGTTTCAATTGACCTTTAACTTTTGGTGATAACTTTGTTTGATCAATACAATGGCTAAAGTATTTAATAGCATATTCATCTTGGTTAGCTTTATCTTTTATCGTAATATTACACTTAACATCAGCAATTGTTTTGAATTCTTCAGTAATTGCACTTGTGAAAAGTAAGTAATCTTCTATTGCTAAAAAATATGGAAACGTGATTTGAAATACCCATGAACGATCCACTGTTTTAACGTCCACTCGTGTTAATTCGCTTTTTGTTAATATTTCAGGATCCAAATGCTCTGCGATTTTAATTTGGTCAGCTAGGATTTTAAACTTTTCCTCATTTGTCATTGCCATGACGATAACCACCTTACTATTAATTACACTGTTTTACTTGTATATTATTAATTACATTTTATGACGGTGTATGTATTATTTTTCATTCTCTCTATTATAACTAAATATATTCGAAATTCTAATAGTTCAACTTATAGGATTAGATGCATAATTTTTACAAATAAATAGGAGCGGGACAGAAATCAAAATTTTAAATTTGATTTCATATGCCCGCCCCCACAAGACTGAATAAGTATTTAAAAAATCTTGAAACTACTATTTTTTTAAATACTAAACAGCTACTGTGTATGCTCAAATCTATACACATCAGCATTAAACACTTTATTTTGTTTCAGCCTCATGATTTTTTATAGGCATTATTTACCTATTTACATTAGCCATTATAACAAATTATCATCGACTCTGCTTTCAACTTATATCTTTGAATATAAGTCATTTACATAATTTGATAAATTGTCAATGTGAACATCTTCACTGTCACCAGTATCACGACGCTTAACCTCAACAATACCCTCAGCAGCGTTTTTACCAACAACAACTCGTATTGGTAAACCAATTAAATCTGCATCATTAAATTTCACACCCGCACGCTCTTTACGGTCATCATATAACACATCAAATTGCTCTTTCAACTGTGTGTAGAGTTGATCTGCTAATTCACGTTGATCATCTTTTTTAGGATTAATTGTTATTAAATGTAAATCAAATGGTGTAATTGACTTTGGCCAAATAATACCATTTTCATCATTATTTTGTTCGACTATCGCACTTAATGTTCTAGAAACACCAATACCATAACAACCCATTAATAGTGGTTTAGCTTTGCCTTGATTATCCAGGAAAGTAGCATTCATACTTTCTGAATATTTTGTACCTAGTTTAAATACTTGCCCTACTTCAATACCTTCGGCAAAGTGAGCTGAACCTGAACCATCTACTAATGGCTCACCTTCTAATATAAATCTGAAATCACCATATTCTGTAACTTCAAAATCACGGCCTACATTTGCATTTAATAAATGATAGCCATCTTCATTTGCACCAACAACGATATTATTTAAATCTTGAATGTAATTATCAGCATAAATATTAATATCTTTATCGAAAATCGGACCTAAAGAACCTGGTTTTGCACCAAGTAGATTAACAATCTCATCTTCCGTTGCTAATTCAATATTATCTGTGGCAAAGTATGCTTTTAATTTAATGTCATTAATTTCGTGATGGCCACGCACTAAGACCATAATGAATTCTCCGTCTACTTTAAATATCATAGATTTCGTAATTTCATCTAATGGCTTTTCAAGGAATGACGCTAACTCTTGTGCAGTATGAACGTTAGGTGTTTCTATTTTAGTTAATGGTTTAACTTCATCATGCTTTTCATTTGGTTGATAAATAACTTCTGCTTTTTCAATATTTGCAGCATAATCACTTTGGTCGCTAAATACAATCGTATCTTCACCAATTTCACTTAATGCCATAAATTCATGCGTATGACTACCACCAATTGCACCAGAATCAGCAACAACAGGTCTCGCATTAATACCAACTCGTTTAAAGATACGACCATATGCATTATACATATCTTGATATGAAGCATCTAATGATTCTTCATCAGCATGGAAAGAATAAGCATCTTTCATAATAAATTCTCTACCACGTAATAAACCAAATCGTGGGCGTTTTTCATCTCTGTATTTAGATTGAATTTGGAATAATGTCATAGGTAATTGTTTATAAGACTTTAATTCATCTCTTACTATAGAAGTAACTACTTCTTCGTGAGTTGGTCCAAGGGCAAATTCACGACCATTACGATCTTGTAAACGCATGAGTTCTGGTCCGTATGCGCTCCAACGACCAGATTCTTCCCATAATTCTGCTTGTTGCAGTGCTGGCATTAAGATTTCCACTGCATCAATACGTTCCATTTCTTCACGGACAATTGCCTCTATATTATTTAATACTCTAGCTGCGAGTGGTAAATAACTATATATGCCACTTGTACTTTGTTTGATTAAACCTGCTTTCAATAACAAACGATGGCTTAATGCTTCAGCACCAGCTGGTACTTCTTTCATAGTTGGTATAAATACTTTAGACTGTTTCATTTATATACTTCTCTCCCTCTTTATAAGAAATAACGTTGTATATCGTTCCAAGTCACTAAGACCATTACGATTAATACAAATACTGCACCGATTGCAATAATTGTTGTTTCTGCTTTTTTATTTACAGGCTTTCTGAATATCGCTTCGTAAATGACAAATAGTATGCGACCACCGTCTAAAGCAGGTACAGGTAACAAATTCATTAATCCTAAGTTGACACTTAATAGTGCCGTCCAAGAAATTAAGTTTATTATACCAGTTTTAACTACAGAATCGACTGAATGGTAGATACCAACAGGCCCATTCAACATATCAAAAGAGAAATTCCCTGTGAAAATACTAGCAATCATTCCGACAATTGCAGTGAAGATAAGTTTTCCAGCTTCTAGTGTGCGGTCGATACCAGCAACGATTGGTTTAAATAAAGTATGTTCTGTGCTAGGAGTATAACCAAATAAATATCTTGTTTGACTCTTATTTTTAGTAACTTTTTGTTCTACTTTTTTAGGCTTTATATCTATCGTATGAGTATTACCATCACGTTTTACTATCATCGTTGTTTTTTTGTCTTTATTCTGTTCAACAACTTTATCGATATCACTTTTGTCTTCTATTTTTTTGCCATCTAATTTCACAATTGTGTCACCAGATTTAAGTCCAGCTTGAGCAGCCGGCGTATCCTTCGCTACTTCATCTACTGAATTTGTAGGTGTACCTTGATAATAAGCTAAGCCGATAAATAAGACTAATGTAAGTAAGAAATTAAACAATGGTCCAGCAAATAACGTTAAGAATTTTTGATAAGGCTTTTTATATGTGAATTGTCTGTCTCTTGGTGCAATTTGAATTAAACTACCATTTTCTACAAAATATGATTTTTCTGCAATAGAGAAACGATGACGAGCCTCATCATAAGCAGTCACACCTTCCACAAACAGGCCATCTTTGAAATCGCATTGTTTCACTTCCATAGCTTCAATTTGTTGGAATTTATGTTGGTCATCTAAAATGATGTGTGTAATTTCATCTTTATCATTTAATTTAATTTTTACATGCATCCCGGGTTGAACTGGCGGCTCTTCTAGGCCATCACCTGCCATACGAACATAACCACCTACAGGTAATAGTCGTATTGTATATAATGTTTCATTTTTTCTAAAACTAAAAATTTTCGGTCCCATACCGATCGCAAATTCTGGACACATAATCCCTGCCCGTTTGGCAAAAAACATATGACCATATTCATGCACGGTTACGAGGACACCAAAGACGATTATAAAAGAAATAATTGTTACTAGAAAACTCAATTTGATACACCTCATATATTCTTAATAAATTAAATACGTTTAACTTTAAAAATCTAACAATTCAAAATTACTGTTCTCACTACAGATTATAAAATTATAACACAATAATGCTAACTGACACACGTAACTATTATATATCATTGTAGCCGTTTTTTATGTAAAAACATATCAACTTATAGTTTAGTTTTATTTAATTTTTTAGATGTTATGATTATGTAGAAATTTTCACCTGATTTAACTTTTATATTTTAAAACAACAAAATAGAGTATTAAATTGAAACCTTAAAATTTATTAAAGGAGTTAAGAATCATATTAACTGTATTCTTTACGCAGTTACTCCAATTCATTAACTCCTTGTGTATGATTTATAAAAATTTTTAAAAGCAAAAACGTTTAGCTTTGAATTAATAATATATTCAATAGTGGCAACACAAACATAAAACTATCAAATCTATCTAAAATACCACCATGCCCGGGTAAAATTCTGCCTGAATCTTTAACACCAAAATGACGTTTAAAACCTGATTCAACAAGATCTCCTAGTTGTCCGAACATACTTAAAATAATTGTAACTATAATTAATAACCAAATAGCTAGATTAAAATCGACAAATAGTATCATCACAAGCGGTACAATAATACTGCAAATTAATCCGCCAATAAAACCTTCTACTGTTTTATTAGGGCTAATAACTGGCCATAACTTATGTTTACCCATCATTCTACCAAATATATATGCTCCAGTATCAGTTAACCACACAACTAAAAATGCAAACAATATATAATGCAATCCTTCTGAGCGCGTTTCATATAAATACATGAAACCAATACCAACATATGCGATTGACATAAGACAGAAAGCTGCATCCATGAAACTAAATCTATTTTTAGAAAGCACAGTATAACTTAATAATATAAAACTCATAGCTATTAAAGATTTCAATTGGAAGTTACTAACCCAGTCACCCGCCTCTTGAGGCAACATTATAATTAATATACCTAATGCACTTATTATACCTGGTATTGATAAGAATTTAATCATATTCATATTGAGTAATTCTTTTAGAGCTATAAAAGCTAATAAATATGAAAATAGCATTAGAATAAAGCCGCCCTTTAGTAATACAGGGAGAAAAATGATAAGTGCTATGATTGCTGTTAAAGTTCTAACTTTCATACTAATCTCCTAACTATTTATAACCCACCAAAGCGACGTTGGCGTGATTGATAAATTTTAATACAATTTATTAATTCTTCCTTATTAAAGTCCGGCCATAATTTTTCGTTAAAAATAAATTCACTATACGATACTTGCCAGATAAGGAAATTACTAATTCTTTGTTCTCCTGAAGTTCTTATCAAAAGATCTGGGTCAGGATATGCATGAGTCATTAAATGCTCATCAATCATTTGTTCAGTGATTTCATCGCTTGATAATCCTTTAGCAGTTAATTGGTCATAAATTTTTTTCACACTATTTACAATTTCGGCACGTCCACCATAGTTCATAGCAAAGATTAATTTTAAGCCTGTATTATCTTTAGTATCTTCTTTTGCTTTAGCTATTGCTTTGAGTGTAGAATTTGGCAAATGTTCCAAAAAGCCAATCGTCTCTACTCTAACATTATTTTCTATCAATTCCGGTAGAAAAGTTTTTAAAAATGTGCCTGGTAAGCTCATAATATAGTTAACTTCATTTTCCGGTCTTGACCAATTTTCTGTAGAGAATGCATATAACGTTAAGTATTTAATTCCTAAATCACTGGCTACTTTAGTAATGTTTTTTACGGTTTGTGTACCTTGGTAATGGCCTTTAATTCTAGGCAATTTCCTTTGTTTCGCCCAACGACCATTACCATCCATTATGATTGCAACATGTTCAGGTATATTATGTAGATCCAATTCGAAATCGGATTGGTTAGGCTGACTTTTCTTCTTATTTAACTTTTTAAACATGGTATTTCCTCCGAGCGTGATCATCTATGTTTATTATAATAGGTTCTAGATGCAATTATCTACCATTTTATCATACTAGATAAGTGCATTGAATAAACAAATAAAAAAACTGTACCAAAGTCTGATTTGATACAGTTCAGATAAAATATGATAAACCTCTGATTCTTGAATTCCATTGGTTAATTTCTAACAATAGAAGTGAAGCGAAGTCTTACCATCCATTACCATGTTTATACTGACATAATATCTTGTTCTTTTTCTTCTAACAATTTATCGATTTCTTTAATTGAATCGTCAGTTAGCTTTTGTACATCTGCTGTTTGTGATTTTAAATCATCCTCAGTGATGTCAGCATTTTTTTGTTGTTTTTTAAGTTCGTCGTTAGCATCGCGACGTACATTTCTAACAGCCACTTTAGCATCTTCGCCGATTTTCTTAACTTCTTTCACCAAATCTTTACGACGTTCTTCTGTTAAAGCAGGAATACTTATGCGAATAACTTCACCATCACTCGAAGGATTAACACCTAAGTTAGCAGCATTGATTGCTTTTTCAATGTCACCTACAGATGATTTATCATATGGCGAAATTACTAATAAACGTGCTTCTGGCACACTGATGCTTGCAAGTTGTTGTACAGGAGTAGGAGCACCATAATAGTCAACAGTTACACCGTTTAATAAATTTGAGTTAGCTCTACCTGCACTGATATTAGCTAATTCTCTAGAAAGATTATCTACAGATTTTTGCATTTTTGATTTCGTGTCATTAATAATGTCACTCATAGTCATACACCTCTAAATTATTTTGTAATTAACGTTCCTATTTTTTCACCCATAACAGCACGTTTAATATTACCTTCTTCTGTTATCGAGAATACATTCAATGGAATATTATTATCCATACAGAATGATGAAGCCGTTGAATCCATAACTTGTAAACCTTCTTGTAACATTTGAATATGTGTTAAGTGTTCATACTTAATCGCATTTTGGTCTACTTTTGGATCAGCAGAGTAAACACCATCAACATTGTTTTTACCCATTAAGATAACATCAGCTTCAACTTCAGCCGCACGTAATGCTGCTGTAGTATCAGTAGAGAAGTAAGGATTCCCTATACCAGCCGCAAATATAACAACACGTTTCTTTTCTAAATGTCTAATTGCGCGACGACGGATATATGGTTCTGCAACTTGTTTCATTTCAATTGAAGTTAAGACGCGTGTATCACACTCTAATTGTTCAAGGCTATCTTGTAAAGCTAATGCATTCATAACCGTAGCTAACATACCCATGTAGTCAGCAGTACCACGATCCATGCCTAAGTCACTACCAGTTTTACCTCTCCAAATATTGCCTCCACCAACGATAACAGCAATTTCACAATCCATTTTTGCTACTTCAGCTACTTGTTTTGCAACACTTTTAATAATAATTGGGTTGATTCCAAACCCATCGTCACCTGCTAGTGCTTCGCCACTTAATTTTAATACAACACGTTCGTATTTAGAAGTTTGAGCCATTGTCTTATCCTCTCTATTGTAAAATATGTAATTATACAAGTAAAGAAGACACAATAGGTCTTCCAATACAAAAGTGAATCTTTCATACGGAGCACAAAAGGTGTCTTCTTTCTTGTTCTAACTATGAAAAATTATTTCATTTGTCCTTTAACTTCGTCAGCAAAGTTTTCTTCACGTTTTTCCATACCTTCGCCTACTTCATAACGTACGAAGTCAACAAGTTTACCACCTTTAGATTTTAAGAAAGCTTCAACTGTTTGATCAGGATCTTTTACAAAGTTTTGGTCCACTGCACAAATTTCTTGTAAATATTTACGTAAGCGACCTTCTACCATTTTTTCAACAATTTTCTCTGGTTTACCTTCATTTAAAGCTTGTTGTTTTAGTACTTCTCTTTCGTGATCAATTTCATCTTCACTTACTTGTTCTGATGAAACATATTTAGGGTTGATTGCAGCAATGTGCATAGCTACATCTTTAGCAGCTTCTTCATCAGTTGAACCTTCAACTACTGTTAATACACCAATGCGTCCGCCCATGTGTAAGTAAGCACCAAATGAATCGTTATCAGTTTTAGTTCTGATAGCAAAACGACGGATACTTAATTTTTCACCGATTGTAGAGATAGCTTCTTTAACACGTTGGTCAACTGATTTACCATCTGATAATTCAGTTTCTAATAAAGCTTCTACTGATTCAGCTTTTGTATCCAATACTTGGATAGCAATTTCTTTCACTAATTGTTGGAATCCTTCGTTACGAGCTACGAAGTCAGTTTCTGAATTAATTTCTACAATTGCTGCTTCGTTTCCTCTTGCTTCAACGTGTACTAAACCTTCTGCCGCAATACGGTCAGATTTTTTAGCAGCTTTAGCAATACCTTTTTCACGTAGGAAGTCTACTGCTTTATCGATGTCACCATCAGTTTCTGTTAACGCTTTTTTACAATCCATCATGCCAGCGCCAGTTTTTTCACGTAATTCTTTTACAAGTTTAGCTGAAATTGCCATTTCATATTCCTCCATTATTTAATGAATTTTATTATATTTATTTTAAAAAAAGGTGATAAGCTTAAATATCTTATCACCCATTTTACATTATTCTTAGTTTGATTCAACAGAAGTGTTTTCTTCAGTTGTTTCTGCTTCAGTAGCTTCAGTTGATTCGTTTAAATCAATGTTTTGTTCAGCTGCTACTTCTTCATTTGATACACCTTGTTGACCTTCTAAGATTGCATCTGCCATTTTACCAGTTAATAATTTAACTGCACGGATAGCATCATCGTTTGCAGGGATAACGTAATCAATTTCATCTGGATCACAGTTAGTGTCTACAATACCAACGATTGGGATGTGTAATTTACGTGCTTCAGCGATTGCGTTGCGCTCTTTACGAGGGTCAACTACAAATAATGCTTGAGGCATAGATTTCATATCACGAATTCCGCCTAAGAATTTAATTAAACGGTCATATTCTTTTTTAAGTTCTACAACTTCTTTTTTAGGTAATACTTCGAATAAGCCATCTTCTTCCATTTTTTCAATTTCAGAGATACGTTTGATACGTTTAGAAATTGTTTTATAGTTAGTTAAGATTCCGCCTAACCATCTTTGGTTTACGTAAAATTGACCAGCACGTTCTGCTTCAGATTTAACTGAATCTTGTGCTTGTTTCTTAGTACCAACGAATAAAACTTTTCCGCCATCTTCTGATACTTGTTTAATGAAGTTATAAGCTTCTTCTACTTTTTTCACTGTTTTTTGTAAATCGATAATGTAAATACCGTTTCTTTCAGTGAAAATGTATCTTTTCATTTTTGGGTTCCAACGGCGTGTTTGGTGACCGAAGTGAACACCTGCTTCTAGCAATTGTTTCATTGAAATTACTGCCATAATAAAATTCCTCCTAGTGGTTTTCTACCTCCATAAAAAGCTCATATAAACACAACATTAAACATGTCGCACCCTTTATACTTTCACTTTTTATGTGTGTATTGGCTTCATAGCCGTCAATAAATATAACATATACATTTCTATAAATCAATACTTTCAAACTACTATTTTAAACATTTAAGAGGCTCAAACGTCACAATCTGTTTCAGCCTCTTAATTAGTATTGTATGTTATCTATATTACCTTTCTCAGTGTGTACAATTGTATAACATTTGTACAATTAATAGTTCATATGAATTATTTAATGCGATCTAATTCATCTAAGAATTTCTCTTTTTTAACTTTGATGAAAGTACCTTTCATTCCAAGTGAACGTGATTCAATTACACCAGCACTTTCAAGCTTACGTAACGCATTTACAATTACTGAACGTGTAATTCCAACTCGATCTGCTACTTTAGATGCAATTAAGAGACCTTCTTTGCCTCCTAATTCTTCAAAAATATGTTCAATCGCTTCACTTTCTGAATATGACAACGAATTGATCGCCATGCTAATCGCAGCTTTATCTCTAGCTTCTTTTTCTACTTCGTTATGTTTTTCACGTAAAATTTCCATGCCAATAACTGTCGCTGCATATTCTCCTAAAACTAAGTCGTTTTCTGAGAAATCGTCAGTTACACGACCAAGTACTAATGTACCTAATCTTTCACCACCGCCTAAGATTGGGAAAATTGTTGTCTTGCTATCACCAAATAGGTCTTTATTTTCTGGTGGGAATACTGTTAATACATTGTCAATGTCGATATTTGATTGTGTTTCCTTAACGTCCATCAACTGATCAGTGTATTCAACAGGGATATGTCTACTTTCTAACATTTGGATGATACGTTCATTTTTTAAAAGTTCATTCAAACTTGATCCTAAAATTTTACCTTTTCTTGAAACTATAAATACATTAGTAACTGTTACGCTACTTATCGTTTGTGCTACATCTTTAAAATCTACAGCAATACCTTTATGTTTTTGTAAAAGCGTATTTAATTCTCTAGTTTTCGATAATAAGCTCATATTCCTTCTCCTTTTTATTTATATTATAAAATAAATGCACTTAAATCTTTATTTGTTGAAATTGTTTTCAACTTATCGTCTACATATTGTGGTGTAATGTCTACAACCGCATTGGGCATACTTGGTGCTTCAAAAGATAAATCTTCCAACATTTTTTCAAGTATAGTATGCAATCGACGTGCGCCGATGTTATCAGTATCTTGATTCACCTGAAATGCTATCTCTGCTAGGCGTTTGATTGCATCATCGGTAAAATTAACTGTTACTTGCTCTGTTTGAAGTAACGCTTCATATTGTTTTATAAGTGATAGTTTAGGTTCAGTCAATATTCTAACGAAATCTCCCACGGATAGACTTTCTAATTCAACACGAATTGGAAAACGACCTTGTAACTCTGGAATTAAATCACTTGGTTTAGACACGTGGAATGCTCCTGCACCAATAAATAGCATATGTTCAGTATTAACAGTACCATACTTCGTTTGAACCATGCTACCTTCAAGAATTGGTAAAATGTCTCTTTGGACGCCTTGGCGCGAAACATCTTGACCTGAACTTTGATTATTTGTAGCTACTTTATCTATTTCATCGATAAAAATAATTCCCATTTGTTCCGCTAATTCAATCGCTTCTTGATTTGCTGTCTCTTGATCAATTAATTCATCGGCAAATTCATCCGTCAATATCTTGCGAGCTGTTTTAACAGGTACTTCTCGTTCAACTTTTTTCTTCGGCATTAATTGGTTCATCATATCTTGCATCTGTTGATTTTGATTCGTCCCTAACATTCCCATTGCAGCAGGATCTTGCTCTACCTTCAACCTTACTTTTTCTTCTTCTAACTTACCTTCTAATAGTTGCTGTTTAATTTCTGAACGCTTTGTTTTAACTTCTTCAGTAGGTGTTTCTTCCTCTTCGTCATTATTTTGACCAAAATTAGGCATCGAACCTCCAAAAAGTGACTCTAATGGATTATTACTATTGTTTGCCGTGGCCTTTTTCTTCATGCTCGGCACTAATAATTTAACTAACTTCTCATTAGCTTTATTTTGTGCCTCATCATGTACTAATATTTTTTTCTGTTCTTTTACTAACCTTACCGCGATATCAACGAGGTCACGTACCATACTTTCTACATCTCGACCTACATAACCAACTTCCGTAAACTTCGTAGCTTCTACTTTGATGAATGGCGCACCTACTACTTTTGCCATGCGTCTAGCGATTTCTGTTTTACCAACACCTGTTGGTCCAATCATCAATATATTTTTCGGAGCGACTTCTTGTTTTTCTTCTTCAGTCAAAAGGCTTCTTCTATATCGATTTCTTAAAGCAATCGCAACTTTACGTTTCGCATCATCTTGACCGACTATATATTCATTAAGTTTTGTAACAATATCTTTAGGTGTTAATTTAATACCATTCGTCTCCATTAGACAAGTTACCTCCGTTATAATCATTTTTTTATCTCTGTAACATATTAATAGTTATTTATGGAAAATTTTTACTATTCCAACTATATCTTAATGATAAACATTTTTACATTGCAACCAATCAAATTTCTATTTTTATTATTTATAATTCTTCTACGATGATTTGATCATTTGTAAATACACAAATATCAGAAGCAACTTTTAAGCTTTCATATGCCATTTCACTCGCTGTTAAGTGTGTTGCGTTACTTTTTAGAGCTCTACCTGCACTTAATGCGTAGTTACCGCCAGAGCCTATAGCGATTAAATTATCATCTGGAGCAATAACTTCACCAGTACCACTAACCACAAGAATTGAAATTTCATCCATAACTATAAGCATAGCTTCTAACTGTCTAAGTTGTTTATCTCCACGCCATTCTTGCGCCAATTCTACCGCAGCTCTTTCTAGATTACCGCTAAATTGTTGTAGTTTTGTTTCAAACTTTTCAAATAAGGTAAATGCATCAGCTACACTTCCAGCAAAACCCGCCAAAACTTTATCATTATATAAACGCCTTACTTTTCTAGCTGTTTGTTTCATAATGACTTGCTCTCCAAGAGTAACTTGACCATCACCAGCCATTGCCGAATGACCATTGTGTTGTACTGCAAATATAGTTGTTGCATGGATAGATGTACTCATAAACTAATTCTCCTTTTTTGCACGTGGATGTGCATTTAAATAAACTTTCCTTAATTGCTCATTTGTTACATGTGTATATCGGCCTGTTGTAGACAAATTAACATGACCCAATAGTGATTGTACTGTTCGTAAATCAGCGCCTTGATTTAACATATGTGTTGCAAACGTATGCCTTAATTTATGAGGATGGATTTCAGTCACGCCTGCAGTACGTTTTACAACATCATTTAATACATAACGTACACCACGTTCTGTAATAGGTTCTCCCTTCATGTTGACTAATAAATACGCATGATCACTAATTGTTTTAGGTTTAAATTGTGTTAAGTAACGTTCAATGCTTTGCTTGCAAAATTCACCAAAGGGTATAAAACGTTCCTTACCACCCTTACCCAATACTTTTACTCCTGGTGCATACATATCTACATCTTGTTCTTTTATATTAACCAATTCAGAAACCCTAATTCCAGTTGCATAAAGTAATTCTAAAATAACTCTGTCTCTCAAACCTTTTTTAGCATCACTTTCAACAGTATCAAATAAGGCTTTCATTTCTTCTTCATAAAAAAAGTGAGGTAAATATTGTTCTTTCTTAGGATGTACTAATTGTATGAATGGATTAACTACTTGTTCATCTTGCGTCATCCAATATTCGTAAAAACTTCTCAGCGTAGAAATTTTACGAGAAACTGATGTTCTTTTCAAGTTTTTTGAGTATAAGTAACTTAAATAATTTCTAGCATCTTTGTACTCGAATGTAGCTAATACAAGATGTTCTTGTGATAAGAAATCATTAAACTGCTCTAAATCATCGTGATATGATTTCAATGTATGTTCTGAAAAATGTTTCTCCACTTTCAACATATATAAATATGCTTGTTGGATTTTTTCCATTAAAAACCCCTCCATCAATATGAATTGTAGCATATTGAAAGAGGAGTCTGCGAAAAAAAACTATTAAATTGAGTAAAACTTTCAAAATTTTCGAATTTGTTTGTTAAATGCGATGTTTTTAAAGCGTTTTTTTATAGTTATCTAAATAGTCCAATGCACGATTTGCTAATGTTTCATAACGTAACTTTTTGTCTTTAATTCTATTTTCCAAAGTAGGTAAAAGCCCAAAGTTGGCATTCATCGGTTGGAAGTTCTTTTCATTTTTAGCATGTGAAATATAATATGCCATACTTCCAATCATTGTTTCTCTAGGGAAAATAACCTCACCTTTGTTTTGAATTTTATGTGCAACATTTATACCAGCTACGAGTCCACTCGCTGCACTTTCTACATAACCTTCTACGCCTGTCATTTGACCTGCAAAATATAGTTCTTCTCTCCCTTTCAATTCATACGTTTCCGTTAAAACATCAGGAGAATTGATAAAGGTATTACGATGCATGACGCCATATCTTACAATTTCAACGTTCTCTAAGCCTGGTATAAGGCGAATAACGTCTTTTTGTGCACCCCATTTTAAATGTGTTTGGAATCCAACAATATTATATAGAGTGCCTGCCGCATCATCTTGACGCAATTGAACAACAGCATATGGTCTTTTCCCAGTCTTTGGATCTTCGAGTCCTACTGGTTTCATTGGACCGAACAGTAAAGTTTTTCGGCCGCGCTCAGCCATAACTTCAAAAGGCATACAACCTTCAAAGTATTTTTCTTTTTCAAATTCATTGACTGGAGCAACTTCTGCTTCCATTAAAGCATCATAAAATGTATTAAACTCTTCTTCAGTCATAGGGCAATTTAAATAGGCTGCTTCACCTTTGTCATAACGTGATTTTAGGTATGCTTTGTCTAAATCTATACTATCCTTTTCAACGATAGGCGCTGCTGCATCATAAAAATATAATTGATCCTTACCAGTGGCTTCGACAATTTCATTTGCCAATTTATCTGTTGTTAAAGGTCCAGTAGCAATAATAGTATACCCTTCTGGTATGCTATTAATTTCTTCATTTAATACTGTTATATTTGGATGTTCTTTTAATGTTTCTGTAACATAACCTGCAAAATCATGACGATCGACCGCTAAAGCACCTCCTGCTGGTACCCTTGCTTTATCTGCAGCACGAATAATCAATGAATCCAAACGTCTCATTTCTTCTTTAAGTACACCTACTGCATTAGTTAACGCATTACCTCTTAATGAGTTAGAACACACTAATTCAGCAAACTTATCGGTGTGATGTGCAGGTGTTTGCTTAACCGGCCTCATCTCAATAAGATTGACTTTTATACCTCGTTGAGCCAATTGATATGCAGCTTCTGAACCGGCAAGTCCAGCACCTACGACGTTTACTACTTGAGTCATTTATTTACCTCCTACTTATAAAATAGCAACTTAGACATTCTATCATATTTATAAATATATCATCTAAATTATAAATATATGTCGTAAGCTGCTACTATCATTCATATATAATTATTTAAAACAACAAGCGATATTTCATTATTTATTTCTGTTCTTCTTCTTTGTAATCACAATTAGAACATACAACTTGACTCTTACGTCCTTGTTTTTTCTCAACAAGATATTGTTCACATTTCGGACAGTCTCGACCTATTGGTTTGTCCCATGTAACAAAATCACATTCTGGATATTTCGAACAACCATAGAACACACGATTTTTCTTCGACTTACGCTCTACGACGTCGCCTTCTTTACATTTTGGACAAGTCACCCCAATTGTTTTAACAATGGCTTTTGTATTACGACAATCCGGGAAATTTGAGCATGCCATAAATTTACCATAACGTCCCATTTTAATGACCATTGGTGAACCACATACTTCACAGTCTTCACCAGCCGGTTCATCTTTAATTTCAATTTTTTCCATTTCTTCTTCAGCACGCTCAACATCTTGACTGAAACTACTGTAAAAGTCTCTTATCACCTTTTTCCATGGAATTTCACCATCTGCCACTTTATCTAGTAACGTTTCCATATTTACAGTGAAATCAACATCTATGATTTCGGGGAAGTAATCTTTTACTTGCTCGTGTACGATTTCGCCTAATTCTGTTGGTACAAATCGTTTACTTTCATTTTTTACATAATTTCTTTTTTGTATTGTATCAATAGTTGGTGCATACGTAGAAGGTCTCCCAATCTTCAACTCTTCCATTGTTTTAACTAGGCGAGCTTCAGTATAACGTGGTGGCGGCTGAGTGAAATGTTGTGATGGTTCAATATCTGTGGCTGTAACCATTTCACCCTCTTCAATATTCGGTAATTTATTATCTTTACCATCATCGTTATCATCTTTTGCTTCAACGTATAATGTCATAAAACCTTTGAATTTGATTGTTTGACCATTTGCACGGAATTTTATATCATTTTGCGTTATATCCATGGCAACTGTATCTAAGATTGCTGGTGCCATTTGACTTGCTACAAAACGCTCCCAAATTAGTTTATATAATCTATGTTGATCTCTAGTTAAAAATTGTTTCATTTCATTTGGTGTACGTAAAGTACTTGAAGGTCTAATCGCTTCGTGAGCATCCTGAGCCCCTTGACCTTTTGCTTTGCGACTTGATGTATAATTTTGACCATAAGTCTCTTCAATATAGTTTTTAGCTTCTGCTTTGGCTTGATCGGATATTCTCGTTGAATCAGTACGCATATAGGTAATTAAACCAACCGTGCCTTGTCTTTTCAAGTCAATACCTTCATATAGTTGTTGAGCTAGCATCATTGTTTTACGTGCTTTAAAGTTTAATTTACGTGCAGCTTCTTGTTGTAACGTTGAAGTTGTAAAAGGATTTGCAGGGTAACGTGTTTTTTCTTTCTTAGTTACTTTCGTTACTTCGAATTGATCTCCGTCCAACTGTGTTGTCACTTTTTCAACGTCATCTTTGTTTGTTAATTTATACGGTTTGTTTTTTAAATGTAAAAATTTAGCTGTAAATTTAGATTTTTTATATCTAAATTCGCCTTCAATTTTCCAATATTCTTCTGGTTTAAAGTTTCTTATTTCATTTTCTCGATCAATAACAAGTCTTAGTGCCACTGATTGTACGCGACCGGCTGACAGCCCTTTTTTCACTTTTTTCCAAAGTACTGGTGAAATATTATAACCTACTAAACGATCTAATATACGACGTGCTTGTTGTGCGTCAACAAGTTCCATCTCAATACCTCTTGGATGTTTAAAGCTATCTTTCACAGCATCTTTTGTTATTTCATTAAACACTACTCTATTTTCTTTTGAATCTTCTAAATTTAATATATTTGCTAAATGCCAAGCAATAGCTTCACCTTCACGGTCCGGGTCACTCGCTAGGAAAACTTTTTTGGCTTTCTTAGCATGTTTCTTTAATTCTTTAACTACAGGACCTTTGCCGCGTATTGTTATATATTTGGGTTCATAATCATTTTCTGCATCTACGCCCATTTGACTACGAGGCAAATCTCGAACATGCCCCATTGATGCGATAACTTTGTATTTTTTCCCTAAATATTTTTCAATAGTTTTAGCTTTTGCAGGCGATTCAACTATGACTAAATTTTCTGCCAAAGTAGTTACCCCCTTGCATTTTCTAATTACAAAGATAAATGATAAACGGTGTATTTTGTTTTTGTCAATGTTTTTAATTTTAGTGTGTATTAAATTAGCGTATTATTGTGGCAAAATTTTATAATAGTCATTGCTTTTACATATGTTTTCTACAAGACTAAATTTTTAACAATTTAAGTATTATATACCATTATTTTATAATGACTAACTGTAATCTTCTAAAATATCACAAGCCTTCACAACAATCTTAGCTCCTTCTTGTGCACTAACTAAATTTCCTTGAACCATAGGATTGTATATAGATCCCGGTAATACATATATTTCCCTATTTTGTTCCAATGCACAATCCATCGTTATATTTGTCCCACTACTCACAAGTGGATTCTGTGATAAAAACTCCCTTAGAAATGCCGCTAATAATTCTATTTCGTTCAGGAAAATAATGCTTTCGAGGTCCATCAGTTGGTAAATACTCACTAATCACTATACCTTTAGCCTCAATTTGTTTTCGAATAGCATAAGTTTCTTTAGGATAATGATGCTTATGACCAAATCCTAATACAGCAATCGCCCCCATATTATGTTTCAGTGTTTGCTCATGAGCTATTCTATCTGCCCCTTTAGCCAAACCAGATATGATAATTAAATTCTCATTTTTAAAATTAGGAAAAAATGTTTCTAGTGTTCTTCGAGTATAATTAGTAGCTTGCCTCGAACCGATAATAGCAAGTGTTCGCGTAGATTGCATTAATGTAGGATTACCTTTATAGAAAAGGATAAATGGTGGATCGTGTATTTCACGTAATAATTTAGGATAAGTATTGGAATCAATAGCCACATAACTAATATGCCATTGCTTTAGCAGTTTGAAAATATGCTCATACTCTAAATTTAAAAAATTGTCATAAATGATGTGTTTACGAGTTATTGCTGACTCTGTTAAAAACCTTTTAAGGGTGTGATTTTGTTCTAATTCGTGCTCATATATAAATGAAGGTGAAAATTCAAATAGTTGGTACAAATGACGTGTAGTTAATCCTGCAAATCTTAGTTTTAAATAAAGTTGTCCTTTCATGTATCGCGCTCCTTTATATATACATTATAGAGGAGTTTCTATTGAATTTACTTTACATTATAAAATCATTTTTCATGAAATTTAATATAACTTTAAAGAGTAATTATCACTATATAAACGTGTTAGTCTGAAAGTATTGATGAATACTATTTTCTTATAATATTCACTATTAATATGGTAGAAAAACAACCTAAAAAAGCACAAACTCCAACATATTATCGGAATTTGTGCGCATTATAAAACAAATAATTACTTAACAGTTAATAATTGTTCGTATATACCTGCTTCTTTTGCAGCATCTATCAATGTAGTACCAATTTCAGAAGGTGTATCTGCAGTTTTCACACCACAGCTATTAAGCGTTTTAATTTTCTCATCTGCAGTACCTTTACCGCCCGAGATAATAGCGCCAGCATGGCCCATACGCTTACCAGGAGGAGCTGTTTGTCCACCAACGAAACCTACAACAGGTTTAGTCATATTAGCTTTAATCCACTCTGCAGCTTCTTCCTCTGCAGTACCACCGATTTCACCAATCATAACCACTGCCTTAGTTTCTTCATCTTCATTAAATGCTTTTAATACATCAATAAAGTTTGTGCCGTTAACAGGGTCCCCGCCAATACCTACAGCAGTTGTTTGACCAATACCTTCTTCAGTTAATTGATGCACCGCTTCATAAGTTAATGTACCAGAACGTGAAACTACGCCTACATGGCCTTTTTTATGGATATAACCTGGCATAATTCCGATTTTACATTCATCAGCAGTGATTACGCCTGGACAGTTTGGCCCAACAACACGTGTCTTCTTACCTTCTGAGTAACGTTTAACTTTAACCATATCAACTACTGGGATGTGTTCTGTAATACAGATTGCTAAATCTAATTCAGCTTCAATACATTCTAAAATTGCATCTGCAGCAAATGGTGCAGGTACATAGATTACTGAAACTGTAGCACCTGTTTCTTCTTGTGCTTCTTCAACTGTATTGAATACTGGAACGCCTTCAACAACTTGTCCGCCTTTACCTGGAGTAACCCCAGCAACAATTTGTGTACCATATTCAAGCATTTGTTTTGTATGGAAAAGGGCAGTTGACCCTGTGATACCTTGTACAATTACTTTTGTATTCTTATCAATAAATACGCTCATCTTCGTGCTCCCATCCTTTCCTTATGCTTCTTTAACAAGTTTTACGATTTTTTGTGCGCCTTCAGCCATTGTAGCTGCTGGTTCAATTGCTAATCCAGATTCTTTAAGGATTTCTTTACCTTTTTCAACGTTTGTACCTTCTAAACGTACAACAAGTGGTAGTGTAAGTTCTACTTCTTTAACTGCGGCAACTATACCTTCTGCAATGATGTCACATTTCATAATTCCACCAAAGATATTTACAAAGATACCTTTAACTTGCTCATCACCTAAAATAATTTTAAAGGCTTCAGTAACTTTTTCTTTAGTTGCGCCGCCCCCTACGTCAAGGAAGTTAGCCGGATTTCCACCGAAGTGATTAATTGTATCCATAGTAGCCATCGCTAAACCAGCACCATTTACCATACAACCGATATCTCCATCTAATGCAATATATGATAAATCATATTTAGATGCTTCGATTTCTTTTGGATCTTCTTCTTCTAAGTCACGTAATTCTTGAATATCTTTATGTTTAAATAATGCATTATCATCAAAGTTTACTTTTGCATCTAACGCTAATACTTCACCTTCACCTGTAGTTACAAGTGGGTTGATTTCAACGATAGAACAATCTTTTTCGATGAACACATTATATAGTGATACTAAAAACTTAGCCGCTTTATTAATTGATTCTTTTGGAATATTAATGTTGAACGCTATTCTTCTAGCTTGATATGGCGCTAACCCGACAACAGGATCAATTGTTTCTTTGAATATTTTTTCAGGTGTTTCAGCAGCTACTTCTTCAATTTCTGTACCGCCTTCTTCTGAAGCCATTAAAGTAACTCTATCTGTTGCACGATCAATTACAAAACCAACATAATATTCTTTTTGAATATCGCAGCCTTCTTCTATGTAAAGGCGTTTAACTTCCTTACCTTCAGGCCCAGTTTGATGTGTAACAAGCGTCTTACCTAATAATTCATTTGCATAAGTTTCCACTTCGGATAGTGATTTTGCAATTTTCACACCGCCAGCTTTACCTCTGCCCCCTGCATGAATCTGTGCTTTTACCACATAAACTTTTGAATCTAATTCTTTTGCCTTTTCAACTGCTTCTTCAGCAGTATATGCTACGCGTCCTTCTGGGACAGCAACGCCCATAGAACGAAATATTGCTTTACCTTGATACTCGTGGATATTCATTCTCCATCCTCCTGTTTCTTAGGTTAAGTTCATAATCAATTATAAGAAATGAAAGCGCTATTGTAAACTCATTTATTCTACTTATTTCAATTATTTCATTTTAACTATTAATTTGTGAGCGATTTAATTGGCTCAAATGTTTTCCTGTGTTCAGGTATAATGCCCAATTGTTTAATGCCGTCTAAGTGTTGTTGGGTACCATAGCCAGCATTTTTTTCAAAACCGTAGCCAGGATATCTCTCAGCTAATTCACGCATATATTTATCTCTATGTTCTTTTGCCAGCACGCTTGCAGCTGCAATAGATACACTTCTAGCATCACCTTTAATTAATGATGTTTGTGGGATATCTATATCTAAAGTCATCGCATCAACAAGTAAGTGTGTAGGACGTACTGATAATGCATTAATCGCTCTTAACATAGCAATTTTTGTGGCCTCATAGATATTTAATCGATCAATCTCTTCGACTGTTGCATAACCATAAGCATATGCAAAAACATCATTTAATAGTTGTTTCTCTATACTTTGTCTTTGCTTTGCAGATAATTTCTTAGAGTCATTTAACCCTGTAAAATGATGATTCTCATTTAAAATTACAGCACATGTTACAACCGGCCCTGCTAATGGGCCACGACCAACTTCATCGATACCGCAAATAAGCTCATCACTATTTTGCGTTAACAATGCGGTTTCAAACTCTGACATTTCTTCATAATTTTTTAGCAATAACTCTTCTTTTTCTAATTGTTTACGTCTTTGTATGATAGCATTTTGCACACCTTTCCGTTCATCTTCAACAAACGTGTGTGCATTAAGCTCTTCTATAGATTGTATTGTTTGTAATAACGTCTTCACTTCTTGAATCGATTGTTTCATGTTTGTCTACACGTCCATTTCATTGATGATATCAAACGTGTACGTGCCAACCTTAGCATTTCTTACTTCATGAATAATCAAATCGATTACCGCTTCATAATCTATTTCATTACCTCGACGCAACAATCCACGTCTACGTCCGATCGCATCAAACCATTCTATGCTTTCTGCATCTACAGGGACATCAATCTTATAGTGATGTTTTAAACCTTCGTAATCATGTGCTTTCATGAAATCTAAAGCATAAATAGCAACTTCGTCTAAATGAACAATACTATCTTTAATTGCTCCAGTAACACTTAGTTTCTTACCAACGAGTTGATCTTCGAATTTAGGCCATAAAATCCCAGGCGTATCTAACAATTGTAGTGAATTCCCTACTTTTATCCATTGTTGTTGTTTGGTTACCCCTGGCGTATTACCTGTTTTAGCAATAGATTTATTAGCTAGTTTATTAATCAACGTTGATTTCCCTACATTAGGTATACCGACAATCATTGCTCTAATCGCTCTAGGTTTTAATCCTTTTTGTTTTTCTCTTTCAAATTTTTCTTTGGTAGCTTTAATGGCCGTTTGTTCTACTTGTTTAAGTCCTTTACCATGTTTTGCATCAATTGCCACAGGGTAATAACCTTTATCCCTAAAAAATGATTCCCATTTTTCTAATTCTTTTAAATTTGCCATATCTTTCTTATTTAAAATAACTACGCGTGGTTTTTGTTGTATCACTTCATCAATCATAGGATTTCTAGAACTATACGGAATTCTAGCATCAACTAATTCAAATACGACATCGACTTTTTTTAATTGTTCTGATACTTCTCTTTTTGCTTTAGCCATGTGGCCTGGATACCATTGTATTACCATATCTATATCACCTTTCTATTTTTGCGAATTTCAGATTTTTTTAAATTTAAATATATAATTATACTTGCACGTTGCTTTGGCTTTAAAAGCATAACACGCTACATAGTGCTTGATAAACAAAATAACGTCACGACTTATTTACCACCTTCAATTTTACACTATTATTTAATATATAAATATAGATGATTTATAGTTACACTTTAGATGTCTGTGTATAGGTTAATGTTTTATTTATCTCTGTTTTTTTGAGAAAATTAAGATATATATCTTAAAAAAGATTAATTTCACACAAAATATATAGTCTTTTTAAACTAAATTTGCAAAAAATCGTTACAATAGAATTATATTTAATACATATATAGGAGATTACCTATGAAACGTAAATTATTGTATGTCTGTTTGTTTATTGTATTAGCAATTATTGGGCATAGCTATGTTATTTATAGATATATTTATGATGGGGTATTGTTTACCGGCCCCAATGATGGGATAGAACAGATGGTGCCAATTCAAATGTACTTGTTTGATAATTGGAGTAAGGGGAATTGGTTCTACGCTTCTGATTTCGGTTTAGGAGGAGATTTTTCCACTGATTTAAGCTACTATTTCTCCACTAACATTATTTTTATATTCAATGTACTCACCATTGTAATACTTAAAATTTTCATTCCATTAAACACTTCAGATGTTTTATTTTGGACAACAAATGCCCTGATTATTTCAATCATTAAATCTGCTATCGCTATGCTAGGAACCTTTATATTTGTGCGTAAGATTTCATTTAATCGTAATATCGCTATACTTGGTGCGTTCATTTTTGTTATATCACCGCTTTACTTTAGATTTACAGTATATTGGCCGTTTTTTAGCGATATATTTATATGGCTTCCGCTATTGTTATGGTCCATAGAACGTTTCCTCAAAAATGGGAAAATAGGTTGCTTTATACTAATTGTTGCAATTTCACTAATTAACAATTTTTATTTTGCATATTATCAATTATTAACTGGCATTCTATACTTATCAATTAGAATCTTATTCAGACATAAAAAAGATTTAGTCCCTAGGTTTAAAGCATTTTGGTCGTTAACTTTAGCATCTTTCGTTGCCTTGGGTTGTAGTTTGTTTATTTTTTTCCACTCCGTCCAAGGTTTCTTAAACAATAGACGTACACCTTTTGATAGCAAAGTAGATTGGTTTGAACCTTTTAATCAGAATACAAATGTTTTTTACGATAACTATTTAATTGTTTTATCTTTTATTGTTTTACAAGCATTATTATCTTTTAAATTATACAAGCACTATTATTTTAGATTATTTGCCTTATTTACCATTATATCTATTGGCGCAAGTTTCATTCCATTTATTGATCAAATATTTAATGGATTTTCTGCACCTCAAAAACGATGGCATTATCTTATTGCATTAAATACTGCAGTTTTAATCAGCTTCTACATCAAACATTTTAGAACACTATTAATAAAAAATTATGTTTTGTCAGCTATAGGCGCATTAAGTTACCTATTTATCAGTGCATGGTATTATAGTGAGTTTGTGTCGTGGTTGTGGTTTACACCTATTGTAAGTGTAATTGGCTTTCTGATACTTTTAGTCAATGAGGCGAAATCACGCGTTAAATTAACATATTTATTTATCATTTCTATTATGATTCTTAATTTGCTAATTTCATTTGTCTTTATTCGTAATCAAATTTACTTTGAAGACCATGTTGAACGAGCTAATAAAAATTATATTAACGCTAGTCTCTATAACACTCCTCTCCAACGACAGTTAATATCACAAATGACACATCATAAATCTGAAGATGAACGTATTGATTGGCGTGTTAATGAACAAGATAACACACCTATGTATCAACACTTTAAAGGCGCGAGTATTTATTCAAGTATTTTTAACCATAATATATTAGATTACTACTATGATGATTTGAAGATTAATATGCCAGAAGAATCAGTCAGTAGATATCAATCCACTAATGCACGTCAGAATATTAACAGCTTATTTTCAATCAAATTTTTAATGCTTAAAGATTATCAAAATAACGTGCCAAACTTTTTCAAAAAAATAAAAACGGAAGGACAGTATCAAATTTATGAAAATACATTGAATCTTCCATCTGTTCGTGTCACAAATAAAGTTTATGATTCAAACTCTATTAATACAGCTATTGATAGAGAACACGCCATGATTGATGGCGTTGTAGTTAATGGCAAAGGAAAAGAATATACAGATACTACTAGAAATTTATTAAATCAAAGTCAAATATCTTATCAAAATATTAATAAGATGGCTGGACATCGTATACAGCTTCGTAACGATAATAGTCAAATACAGTTGCACATCCCAGAACACCTGAGGCAACGTTTTAGTGATTTTTATTTAACTTTAAAAGTAAAACGCGGTTATCCGGACAGTAACTTTACAGTAAATATAAATGACTATGCAAACCATCGATTATTCAATAATTCTACATATCGAACAGGCGTAGATACTCAACTTTACAAAACACAACCAGATGAACAAGGTAATATAAATATTAATCTCAGCCCATCTGGAAATTATCAATTAGATATTAAAAGTTTACACGGTGAAAATTACCAAAAATTAAAGTCTGCCCATGGTTCTAAAACTAACATAGGTAGCTATCATGATATTAAAAATGGTGTCAAAGTTGACTTAACCTCCCATCAAAAAGGAATCGCTTCTATTAACATTCCGTATCGTAATGGCATGATAGCCTATATTGACGGTAAAAAAGTAAAACCTTTTAAAGTAAACTATATGATGACTGGCGTTTCTGTAAACAAAGACACTAGTCAAATAATTCTCAAATATCGCCCTAAATATTGGTATACCATGATAATTATTTCCGTCATATTTATATTATCTACAATTACATGGCTAATTCGTAAAAAATTCAAAAACAATTAAAACACTTTATAAAAGGAGTTTATCAGAGATGAGGTATTACCATGTTTCGTAAGCTTTGGTCCAATAAAACAACGAGATTACTATGTATCATTATAATGGGAGTTTTCGTAGCACTTCTTACGTTCACACCATATATTTATCGCTATCTTACTCATGGAGTTGTTTTTAGCGGTTACGGTGACGGTTACAGGCAAATGATGCCTTTTCAAATGTACTTGTATGAACATTTTAGTCAGTTTAAAAGTTCATATGATCACTCATTTGGACTTGGAGGCGATTTTGTACAAGATTTATCTTATTACTATTCAACCTCCCCCTTCACTTATATTAATTTTATATTTGTGTGGTTATCGGAAGTGATATTCAATAGTAATCCAAGTCAAATTACATTTTGGGCCAGTAATCAGTTAATCATTGCCTTTATTAAAGGCGTAGCAACTTTTGTTATAACTTTTTATTTCTTTAAATATTTAAAGTTTAAAAATCATTCAATATTTTTGGCTGCATTGCTCTATGCGGCTTCTACAACAGTTATATATTTTAATTTTACGTGGTCTTACTACGGTGATTTACTAATTTTTCTCCCCTTGTCATTATTAGGTATTGAACATTTTTATAGAGAAAAGAAATTAGGGCTTTTTATTTTTGCAATTGCATTAACACTTTTTTCAAATTTTTATTTTAGTTATTATGAAGCGATTGTGATATTAGCTTATGTAATATATCGTTTTATATTTCCACATCCGAGAGATATAGTTTCTCGAAAACAGCAATTGTGGATGATACCTATTGCAGTTATATTGGGCACATTAATTGGTATTTGGGGATTCTATACGGGTGTATCTTCATTTCTTAATAACGATAGAGTGAGTAATCCACATTTTAGTATAAATATATTTACTGATTTTGCCCGTCAGAAAAACTTTTTTAGCAATGGATTTTACATTACGGTATCAATGATTACTATCATAGCTTTATTATCTTTTAAACTTTACAAACATTATTACTATAGATTTTTTGCAATCGCAACATGGATTATGTTAATTGGTTCGTTAACACCTTATTTCGATAGTATGTTTAATGGTTTTTCAACGCCAGAGCGTAGATGGGTTTATATTTTTGCATTAACAACATCGGGATTGATTGCTTTATTTATTCAGCATCTTTCTGAATTAAATCTAAAATCTTATGCCATATCTTGTTTACCAGTTTTAATAATTATGGTTATTATGTCATTTGTAGTAACTGATCAAAAAATCTCGTGGATGGCCGTATGTTTAATACTTATGATTTTCATAGCATTTACATTGTTTAAAAAACATTTATTGCAACATCGATGGGTTATATTTACCATCCTATGCTTATTTATTGTGCAACAAGCATTTATATTGTCTAACAATCATTTTAATAATGTTAAAAATTATGAATCAACAGTTTCAGCTATGCATGATGCTAAATATAAAAGTCCTGAGTTAGCAAAAAAAATAAATAAAATCAATCAGCAACATGGTGACAATCCATTAAATAGAATTGATTATATGTCGCAATACGGTTTGAATTCACCGATGATTTATCATTTCAATGGCACTGCTTTGTATTCAAGTATATTCGATGGTGATATCTTAAAATACTACGATAAAACTTTACAAATCAACATGCACACTGATAAAAATAGTACATATCGTTTATTATCTAATCGTGCTAATTTGATGGCTTTATGGAATGTACAAGATCGTATACGTCGTCCAAATGATTTAAATATTCCATACGGATTTAAACACGAAAGTACTGTTGAGCATTCTAAAGAAGAGTCATTTTTACATTCTACTAATCAAGTAGCATACCCAAGTGCACACATCACGGATAAAGTTTTTGCTTCCAAAGAGCTCAAATCACCATTAGATAGAGAACAAGCCATGTTACAAGGTGTTGTATTGAATGATAGTAGCGCTTCACCCAATCAAACATTCAAAGCTAATAAAAATTTGATAACAGAAGCGACATCAACATTTAACCATGCTCATAGAAACAAAGATAATCATTTAGTTGTTTCTAAAGACAATGGGGGCATAAGTTATCATTTACCTAAATCTATTACTAACAAATACGAAGATATGTATATTGAAATGGATGTAGAGTTACTCTCACCTGATAAAGCACATGATGTTCGTGTTAACGAATACAGCCAACAACGCAATAAATTGACCTATAAATATAGACGCTTTGTTACACCAGTAACTATGCGCGTTAAAGCAAATAAAGATTTAAACATTCAATTATCTAAAGGTGATTATCGATTTAATATCAAAGGAATCTATGGTGAAGATTATCAAACATTACGTAACGCAACAAAATCTTTAAACCCTGTCAAAGTTTCTCAACAACGTACAGGTTATACAGTAACTAAGCACAAAGAAGATAAAGGATACATTGTACTTCCTATGGCCTATCGTAATGGTATGAAAGCTTATTCGGGCAAACAAGAATTACCTGTCAAACAAGGTAACGGTATTATGACGGTGATTCCCACTGAGAAAGGTCAAGAAACAATCACCTTAAAATATACTCCACCACACACCCTACTATTAGTCACGCTGTCTGTTTTCGGTGTAATTTCTAGTATTGTCTTTTTATGGTGGTTAAGAAATAAATCTAAAAATAGTACACGCAGGTAGAAAATATCATTAAATGTGCCAATACAATATAAATTCTTTATTTTGTATTGGCATAGCGATATTAAAACAATACTCATTTAGTTATCTACGCCTACTATATAGTAACTATAAAGGGAAATTAAATTTTTTTACAGCTTATGTAGATCTAAATGGATATTTAGAGGTTGAAGTCTCTACTTTAGTCCTATTAATCTTTGTAGAGATCTCTTAATTTTATATACTTCACATTGGATAATGAAGTTCATCCAATATCTTTATTTTTTCTTTGTCAATAAATAAAAAAGCGGTCCTCTTTATGAGGACCGCTTTTTTATGCTGATTATGCTGATTAACGAATTTCTTTAATTCTAGCAGCCTTACCACGTAATTCACGTAGGTAGTATAATTTAGCACGACGAACTTTACCACGACGTGGAACTTCAATTTTTTCGATTTTTGGTGTGTGTAATGGGAATGTACGTTCCACACCTACACCTGAAGAAATCTTACGTACAGTGAAAGTTTCTGAAATGCCTCCACCACGGCGCTTGATTACTACACCTTCGAATACTTGGATACGTTCACGTGTACCTTCAATAATACGTACGTGCACTTTTAAAGTGTCACCCGGACGGAATGAAGGTAAGTCAGTGCGTAATTGCGATTGAGTTACTGCTTCGATTAATTTGTGATTACTCATTATTTTTCTCTCCTTCAACCTATGTTCTTGCCTCGACAAAATATAGCAGCGGATCATAGTGATTTTTCGTGTGTCGCACACTTAAAATATGTTAGCACATAGTTAGTCTTTTTTCAAATGCTTTTTGTATCTTTCTATAATCTCTTTGTCTTCTTGAGACATAGTATCGTAATTTAAAAGATCTGGTCGCTTCGTCCAAGTTCTAAAAATTTTCTGCTCATGACGCCATTTTTCAATATTTGCATGATTACCTGACAACAATACATCTGGCACACCCATCCCTTTATATTCACGCGGCCTTGTATATTGAGGGAATTCTAGCAAACCATCTTGAAATGAATCATCTTCATGTGATTGTTGATTACCTAACACACCAGGCAGTAGCCTAACAATTGCATCAGTCATTACCATTGCTGGTAGCTCTCCACCAGTTAATACATAATCCCCCATGGAAATCTCATCCGTCACTAAATTTTCACGGATTCTTTCATCATAACCTTCATAATGACCACAAATAAAAACTAAATGCTCTGCTTGACTAAGTTCATTAGCAATGTCTTGATTAAATGGACGTCCTTGAGGACACATTAGTATCACTCTCGTGTCAGCTGTCTTGTCGATACTATCCATTGCATTAAATATAGGTTCAGGCTTTAATACCATACCTTGCCCACCACCATAAGGATAATCATCTACTTGATTATGTTTATTTTCTGCAAAATGTCTAAAATCTACAGTATTGACTTGTAACACATCTTTTTCTTGAGCACGCTTAAGAATAGAATGGTTTAACACGCCATTAAACATATCTGGAAATAGAGTTAAATAATCAATCTTCATTAATCTAACAATCCTTCCATTGGTGAGATTTGAATACGTCTACCTTCGACATCAATTTTTTTAACTACATCTGCAATATAAGGTATTAAATATTCTTTATCTCCTTTAACGACCCAAACATCATTGGCGCCTGTTTCAAAAATTTCTATCACACGACCAATTGGAGTATCTTCTTCATCGAAGACCGTACAACCAATAATATCTGAATAATAATATTCATGTTCACCTAATTCAATTTCTTCATGATCACGTTCTTGAACTAATGTTTCACCTTTTAAATGTTCAATATCGTTTATATTATTGATTCCTTCAAATGTTAACATATGAAGTCCTTTATGCATTCTATATGATGAAATTGTAAATGTTAATGATTCTTTGTCTTTACGTTCTATCTCAACAATTTCACCTGGTTGAAAACGTATATCGGTAAAATCTGAATTGGATTTTACCTTGATTTCTCCTTTTATCCCATGTGTATTTACAATCTTCCCTACTTCAACTTTCATATATGTTCCTCCATAATAGTTTGACTAATTCATTTATCTTTGATTATGTATATTCGCTATTTTATTAGCTCATTATAACATGTAAGTTCGATCACTGTGACTCATTATATTTAAAAAATAAAGGTTCTATGATATATCGCCGTTTTTCATTATTGTTGAATTTTATTTGATATTTCTCAATAAAAAAAGAGTACCTCTTGAGGTACTCTTACAAATATACAGAATGTATATTAGGTTAAAAATTATTTTTGCTCATCAAATTTTTTCAAGATACCTTCTCTTGATAAAATGTTATGAACTGTATCAGTTGGTTTCGCACCATCTTTTAACCATTTAAGTGCTAATTCTTCGTCGATTTTAACTTCTGGTGCATTTACATTGTTAGGGTTGTAAGTACCGATTTGTTCGATATTACGACCGTCACGTGGTGCACGAGCATCAGCTGCTACGATACGATAGAATGGATTTCTTTTTGAACCTAAACGTGTTAAACGTAATTTAACTGCCATTTATATTCGCTCCTTTAATTTTCATAGTTTTTATTTTCTACAAGAAATAATGATAACAGTAATATCCAACTTTGTAAAGAGTTTCTTCTTTACCAATTTCAATATTCTTCAAATTTCTTTTCTTCATCTCAAAATGATATTGTATAAAATCTTAAATCATCCTAAACTTGACATTAACTACTAAAAAATATACATTGAAGTTAAATTAAATAACCAAATGCACTAGGGGTGTTTCTAACTGAGATGAGTCTGACTCAAACCCTTTGAACCTGATCTAGTTTGAACTAGCGGAGGAAAGTGTGAAGTCTAGCATATTTCAAAAGCTTTTTGAAGCACTTTTTATACATATATTGCTATTTCTAATACACAACTTTCTTTCGGAAGGGTTGTGTATTTTTTTATTGAAAATTAAGGGGTGTATATAATGAAAAAAAACGTAATAGTAACTGGCAGTAGCCGTGGATTAGGTGCAGTCATAGTAAAAACACTAGCTCAGCATGGTCATAACGTTGTAATAAACTATCATAATAGTGAACATGCTGCACAAAAGCTTGTTGATGAAATTGGAACTCGACAAGCAATCGCTATACAAGCAAATGTGACAAAACGAAATGAAATTGACAGATTAGTTGATGAAGCTACACAATATTTTGGTCAGATAGATGTTGTAATTAATAATGCATTAGTTGGATTTAAATTTGATCCTGTTCAACAAAAAGCATTTGCAGATCTTTCATGGGATGATTATCAGCAACAAATTGATGGCACATTAAAAGCAGCTTTCAATGTATGTCAAAGCGTTATACCTCAATTCATTCAAAGAAAAAAAGGTAAGATTATCTCAATAGGCACGAATTTATTTCAAAACCCTGTTGTCCCTTATCATGAATATACAACAGCTAAAGCGGGATTAATTGGATTTTCACGTAATTTGGCTGCCGAATTAGGTCAATATGGTATCACATCAAACGTAGTATCTGGTGGTTTATTAAAAACAACCGACGCAAGTGCAACTACATCAACTGAGGTCTTTGATTTAATTGCTCAAACAACACCTATTAAAAATGTTACCGCACCACAAGATGTAGCTAATATGGTTGCATATCTCGTATCGGATCAATCTGATGGCATTACAGGTCAGAACTTTACAGTCGACGGCGGCTTAACAATGAATTAATAAGGAGGACTAATTATTCTATGACACAATCACAACATCTAAACATCGGTGTACTCATCTATGGATGTGGTCACCATCAAGCTGCATGGCGCATGCCTCATTCAAGCATTGAACGTATTGGTGATATTACATATTATCAGTCATTAGCAAAAATTGCAGAACAAGGCTTATTTGATGCTATATTTTTTGCTGACAACCAATCATTTCCAGCTAATTCTAAAAGTGATATGCCTGCATTTTGGTTCGATCCCCTAGTTAATTTAACAGCTATATCACAAGTTACTCAACATGTTGGACTAGTCGCTACTATATCTAGTACATTTTCTAACCCTTTTACAGCCGCTAGACAATTATTAAGTGTTGACCACATTAGTCAAGGTCGCGCTGGTTGGAATTTAGTAACTTCAATGACAGATTTGGAAGCTGAGAACCATGGTATGAACCACTTGCCCGAACACGAAGAACGCTATAAAAAAGCAGATGAATTTGCTCAAGTGATGAATCAATTACTTGAATCTTGGAGTGTTGATGATTTTTTACATAATAAAGAAGACAATAATTTAATTAATAATTCTGCAATCAATCCTATCAATCACAAAGGTTCACATTTCAGTGTTCAGGGACCATTGACTACACCAAGTAGCCCCCAAGGAAAACCTGTTGCAATGCAAGCCGGTGCATCGGATCCTGGTATCGAATTGGCAACTAAATACGCAGATGCAGTCTATGCTGTGGCTTGGAACTTTGATCAAGCAAACAATTTTAAAAAGAAATTAAACCACAAATTAATACAACAAGGAAAATCCGAAAATAGCTTAAAAGTATTCCCTGGTTTAGTAACATATGTTGGACAATCATATGAAGAAGCTTATGCAAAAAAACAACAACTCGATGAATCTTTAGAAGTTGATACAGCTTTAAATCAATTAGAGTTTTTTATTCGTCAAGATTGTCATGATTGGGATTTAGATGAACTTGTACCATCGTTACCACCCGTAGAATCTTTTAATGGGCCCAAAGGACGTTATCAAACTGTATTAGAAATTATCAAAGATAAAAATCCAACATTACGAGAATTATTAGGTTATTTAAGTGCAGGTGGCGGACATTTAACACTTATTGGGACACCAAAAGATATTGTGGATGAAATGGAACATTGGTTTAATGAGGGAGTTGCGGATGGTTTTAATTTAATGCCTCCAGTATTCCCCAATAGTTTACAAGATTTCGTCGATGATATCATACCTGAATTACAAAAACGTGGTTTATACCGAACTGAATATGAAGGCAAAACATTCAGGGAAAATATCGGTATTCATTAATAATTATTTATCAGTGTCTTCTCCTCAAAACAAACGTTTGTTATAAACAAAATCGCCGTCATACAGTTGGTTTTCTACTATCGATAAAGCCTCCGATTTTGTTGGCAGTTTTTTGTGCTCGCTTTCCGTGGACACTGCCTTAGCTTGTAGTCTTCGGATAGTGATCTTCCCACAAGAGTTAGCGCAATTCACTGCCCAAATTATACTTAAAAGATTTTAGTATATAAAAATTAAACAGTGGTTCTGTTATTGTATTGAATAAATCAATTGATAATAGATATTGTCGAAAATTGCGTTAAAAACTATAATAGTAATCGAATTCAACAAAAACTAGGCTACTTAGCCCCTATAAAATACAGGGAATTAGCCGCCTAGAACATAGTATTTTTATTAAGTTCCCACTTTAGGGGTTTAGTGCCATAGTTCTCCTAAGGTTTGTCTACGTTTTAAAGCTAGCGCAAAAAAGTAGTAATCCACACTTTCGATGAGGATTACTACTTTTTAAATTATTGTTAGATTAATCTATTTAAGAAACACCTTTTAAAATGGTAAGTTCATACCATTCATCATATTTTCCATTTGCTTACGTTTACCTTTTTTACCTTTTCCGCCACCGGAAAATTGTTTCATCATTTTCTTCATATCATTAAATTGTTTCATTAATCTATTTATTTCTTGAACTGAACGACCAGAACCCTTAGCGATACGTTTTTTACGAGACACATTCAATGTCTCAGGTTCATTACGTTCACTTGGTGTCATAGACTGAATAATTGCCTTAATATGATCGATTTGCTTTTCGTCCATATTCAATTTATCCATGCCTTTCATCTTGTTCATACCTGGTATCATTTTCATAATATCATCAAGTGGTCCTAGATTTTTAACTTGGTCTAATTGTTCTAAGAAATCTTCAAGCGTAAACGATGAAGTACGCATTTTTTTCTCTAAATCTTTCGCTTTATCTTCATCAACATCTTGTTGTGCCTTTTCAATTAAACTTAATACATCTCCCATACCGAGGATACGTGAAGCCATACGTTCAGGATGGAATGGTTCTAAGCCATCTAGCTTTTCACTCATACCTACAAATTTAATTGGTTTTTGAGTTACAGATCTAATGGATAATGCAGCACCACCACGAGTATCTCCATCTAGTTTCGTTAATGTCACACCTGAAACGTCTAGTTGCTCATCAAATGATTGCGCTACATTAACAGCGTCTTGACCCGTCATCGCATCAACAACCAGCATAATTTCATTTGGTTTTGTAATTTCTTTGACGTCTGTCAACTCTTCCATTAAAGCCTCATCGACATGTAAACGACCTGCTGTATCAATGATTACAAAGTCTAAATGTTCATCTTTAGCATGATTAATAGCATTTTCAACTATTTGTTGTGGCTTTACTTGATCACCTTCACTGTATACAGGTATATCAATTTGTTTACCTACAGTTTGTAATTGATCAATTGCAGCTGGACGGTATATATCTGCTGCAACAAGCAATGGTTTTTTATTATATTTTTTACGCATTAGTAGTGCTAATTTACCTGCAGTTGTTGTTTTACCTGCACCTTGTAAACCAACCATCATTACAACTGTTGGTGGTTTATTAGCCATTGTGATGGTTGAATTTTCCCCACCCATTAATTGAGTCAGTTCTTCTTGCACTATTTTAATTACTTGTTGTCCAGGTGTTAATGATTTCATTACATCTGAACCTAATGCTCTATCTGATACAGTTTTGATAAAATCCTTAACGACTTTAAAGTTAACATCTGCTTCTAATAATGCTAATCTAACTTCACGCATCATTAATTTAATATCAGCTTCTGTGACTTTACCTTTACCACGGATTTTTTGCATCGTTCCTTGCAAACGATCGGACAATCCTTCAAATGCCATATCAAATACCTCCTTTATGTTCTCTAATCTAAATCTTCTAGTGCTTGAATATATTGTTGTATTTTTTCTGGATCATTAACATGCTGTTTAATTTGTTCATATAGTTTTTGTCTCTGTTCAAAATTACGGTATAAACCTAATTTTGTTTCATAATCTTCAACTAAATCGCCAGTTCTTCTTATGTTATCATACACTGCTTGTCGACTCACATCAAATGTATCAGCTATCTCACTTAAAGAATAGTCCTGTAAATAGAATAATTCTAGATAATTTCTTTGTTTCTGAGTGAGTAACGCTTGATAAAAGTCAAACAAATAATTCATACGAATCGTTTTAATTAAATCATTTTGACTCATCTGAGTGACCTTCTATTTCTTCTGCGTTTTCATTAGGCACTTCATTTTCATCTACATTTTGTTCAATCATATCAGCAAATAGTCCATAAACATAACTTTCTGGATTGAATGGTTGTAAATCATCTAATTTTTCGCCTAAACCTACATATTTCACAGGTATGTGTAATTCATTACGTATTGCTAACACAATACCACCTTTGGCAGTACCATCTAGTTTCGTAAGTACGATACCTGTTACATTAGTAACTTCTTTAAATGATTTCGCTTGTGACAATGCGTTTTGACCTGTAGTTGCATCTAAGCACAATAATACTTCATGAGGTGCTTCTGGGACAGCGCGTCCTATGACACGTTTCACTTTTTCTAATTCATTCATTAAATTAGATTTGTTTTGTAAACGTCCTGCTGTATCACAAATAAGAATATCTACATCCTTACTTTTCGCAGCATTTATTGCGTCATACATTACTGCAGCTGGATCTGAACCTTCACTCTGGCTCATTACTTCAACTCCAACACGCTCTCCCCAAACTTTAAGTTGTTGGATCGCGCCCGCTCTGAATGTATCCCCTGCCGCTAACATTACTTTCTTACCTTCTGCTTGGTAACGGTGGGCTAATTTACCAATTGTTGTTGTTTTACCAACACCATTAACACCTACCATCAATATGACATTAAGGCCTTCATTTTCTATATTCATCACTTCTGAATTATCATCATTTTGGTGATAAATTTCTACTATTTTTTCTACTATAACTTCACGCAAATCTTCTGTTTCTGAAATATTACGACGTTGAGCTTCTTCACGCAATTCTTCAACTAATTGCATTACCGTGTTAAATCCAACATCAGCTGTAATAAGCATTTCTTCTAAAGCTTCGAAGAATTCTTCATCAACTTTACGATAACGTGCAATTAAATTGTTAAGTTGAGCTTGGAAGTTTTCACGAGATTTTTCTAATCCTGCTCTGAATTTCGCACCTAATTGTTGTGCTTCGATTTCTTCAAAGTCTTCTATAGATATTAAGCCATCATCATCAAAATCTGCTTCTTTTAATTTTTTTGGCTTTTTGGCTGGTTGTTCATCTTGAGACTCATCTATCTCTTTTTGAGGGTCCTCAGGTAATTGCTCTAGGTCTTCTTGTTGCTTTGGTTCTTCTGAGGTACTGGAAAATTTATCCTTTAATCGTTTGAAAAAGCTCATGCTTGTTCCTCCTTAATAACTTCATCAATCGTATTTAAATTAACACTCACTAATTTGGATACACCAGATTCTTGCATTGTTACACCATATAATCGGTCTGAAAATTCCATCGTCCCTTTGCGGTGAGTAATCACAATAAATTGTGTTTGATCTGATAAAGATTTAAGATATTGTGCATACCTAATAACATTTGCTTCATCCAATGCAGCTTCTACTTCATCTAATATAACAAATGGTGCTGATCTTACTTTTAATATTGCAAATAATAGAGCAATTGCACTTAGTGCACGTTCTCCACCACTTAATAAAGACAAGTGTTGCAACTTTTTGCCTGGAGGTTGAACAATGATGTCTACTCCTGCAGTTAAGTAATCGTCATCCGTTAAACGTAATTCTGCTTGTCCACCACCAAAAAGTGATTTAAACACTTCAGCAAAATGACCTTGTACAGCATGGAAAGTCTCTTTAAAACGGTCTTTTACTTCTTGATCCATTTCTTCTATAAGTTGTTCTAATGTTGCTTTAGCTGCCCTTAAATCAGCACGCTGCTCATCTAAAAATGTATAACGTTCGTTGACTTCTTCAAATTGTTCAATCGCATTTAAATTAACATGCCCTAATTCTTCAATAGACATTTTTGTTAACTTGACTTTTTTACGCAATGCTTCAATATCCTCATCTAATTCGTATAACTCACTCGCACGTTCATAAGTCATATGATAAGTATCATTCAAGTGATTGATTGCATAATTTATCAGTACATCTAAACGTGATTGCTCAGATTTAATGTCTTGGTAGCGATTTTCAATAGATAGAATATCTTGATTTGCTTCTTGTAACATTTGCTCTGTTTCTTCAATTTTATCATTTAATTCTAATCTACGCGATTTCACTTCTTCGATGTCTTGTGATAATTGAGCTTTAGCATTTTTACTTTGCTCAATATTACTTTGAATTGTGTCAAAAGCTTTTTCACCAGTCATTTCATCAGAATTAAATAACTTTATTTGATCATCTAATTTTTCCTGTTGACTAGCAACTGATGAGAGTTGTTTAGTAATTCTTGTGTAAGTTTGCTTTTGTGCGTTTAATCTTTCTTTCACTACTGCTAAATCCGACTGCTTTTGGTGTAACTGTTGTTGGATTTGTGTTGTACTTTCTTTACCTTCTTTAGATAATTTTGTATAAAGATCAATATCTTCTTCTAATTTTTGTAATTGAGCTTTAATTTCAGCTAATTTTTGTTTTTTATCATTTAAGGTTTTCTTGCTTGTTGTACTTTGATATCCGTCATTTTTTTCAAATTCAAATTCTTCATGTTCATCTTTTAAATGTGCTTCACTTTTACGTAGTCTATCCAATTCTAACTCATAATCATGAAGTTTTTGTTTCACTGAATTATAAATTTGACTTGTTTCGAAGTACTTTTCACTAATATGATCCGCTTTTTCTTTAATTTCTTGGAATTGCTTTTCAAATTGAACAGTTTGCTTTTGATAATCTTCTAATTGTGCACGCATTTTAGCAAGTTCATCTTTTTGAGCTAAAATACTTTTCGATTTCCGTTCACCTCCACCGGTCATAGAACCACCAGGGTTAACTATGTCACCATCTAATGTAACAATCCGTGTACGGTATCTAATTTTTCGAGCTAGTTCGTTAGCATTTTTTAACTCATCAACAACAATTGTATTACCTAATAAATTTTGTACGACATTTTGATAATCCGCTTCAACTTGGATTGCTTGGGAGGCAATATTAACGAAACCTTCCGCTTCTTGAGCTGTTGCCAATATATCACTAGCGATTTGACGCGGCTGAATAACATTTAATGGTAAGAATGTTGCTCTACCTAAACCATGTTGTTTAAGGTATTGAATTGCTTGTCGTCCTTCTTTTTCAGAATCAACAATAACATGTTGTAAAGAGGCGCCTAAAGCTGTTTCAATGGCTTTAGTCAAACCTGAAGGTACTTGGATAACTTCTGCTACCGCACCTCGAATCCCTGTTAACTGATTATTTTTTGCTTTTAATATATGTTTAACTCCATTAAAAAAATAGCTATATTCTTCTTGCTGTGTCGCAGCACTATCTATACGAGATTTGAGTTTTTCATTAAACCGATAAGCCTGATGTAATTTCTCTTCATATTCACTAAGTTGTTGTTTAAGTTCTGTTAATTTGTGTTCATACTCATTAAGTTGCTGCTCTGCTTTTTTTAAATCTTTCTGTGCTGTTGTACTATTTTTTTCAACTTCGTTAATATCATGTTGAATTTGTTTCAATTGTTCAAATGCTTCAATTAGTCTTGAATCTAAGCGTGATTGTTTAGATTCATTCTCTTGTATAGTATGCTCTAAAAAGCGTATGTCATTATTCACATCTGATTGTTCAGACATCAACTGATAATACTCATCTTTAATTCCTTCTAGCTTTTCATCGTGTTGATCATCCGTTACATAAAGTTGAGATTCAAAATGTTGTATTTTTTCGTTTAATTCTTTTTGTTGTGATTTGAGTCGGTCTATCTCTGCTTGTGTATCAACTTTCTCTTGCTTTAATGTAGCAGTTTGATTCAAGAGACTTTCTTGTTCCTCTTCAAACCTTGCGTTTGTTTTAGATTGGTTCTTTTTACGTTCTTCTAATACATTTAATTGACCTGTATATTTTTCAACTTCTTCTGTAGCTTTAACGAGCTGATAATTTAAAGTTTCGATGCGTTCATCTAATTGTTTTCTTTCAGCTTTAAACTTATTAAGTGATTGTGTATGTTGTACTTTTTCGCCGTCTTTTGTTGATTGTTGACTTTTTAAATAATTTAACTTTTCATCTAGCTCATGGATGTTATTGTTATATTGTTCAATATCGTAGACCGTTACTAGCACGTCACTCTTTTCCATTTCCTTTGAAAGGTGTTTATATTCTTTGGCAATTGCAGCCTCTTCTCGTAACGGTTCAACTCGACCCTCTAAGTCATATAAAATGTCTTCTACTCGTGAAAGATTATCTTCAGTTTGATCTAATTTTTGTACTGAAGTCGCTTTTCTCTTTTTATATTTCAACACTCCTGCAGACTCTTCTAAAATTTGTCTTCTGTCGATGGGCTTTGCATTTAAAATTTCATCTACACGACCTTGTGATATAATACTAAACGCTTCTTTTCCTAAACCTGAATCTAAGAATAAGTCCAGGATATCTTTTAACCTTGCTCTATCATTGTTCAGGTAGTATTCACTTTCGCCACTTCTATACAAACGACGAGTCACTGTTAATTCAGTAGCTTCCACCTGTAACTTGCCTGCACTATTATCTAACTTTAATTTTACTTCTGCATAATTCTGAGCTTTACGATGTTCTGCACCTGAAAAAATAATATCTTCCATTTTTGCACCACGTAAAGATTTAGCTGATTGCTCACCTAACACCCATTTTATTGCATCAGTGATATTACTTTTCCCACTACCGTTTGGTCCAACTATTGCTGTTACTCCTTCATCAAACTGAACGTTTGTATGCTCAGCAAAAGATTTAAAACCAAAGGCATCTATAGATTTTAAATAAACCATGCTATTCTCCTTCAAGGTGTTCCTTCTCTTATATCAATTTAGAAACACTTTTACATTAACCTTTAAGCTTATGCATTGCTTAATAAACAATATTTTTAGAATTAATCCTATCAATATAATACTTATTATAAAAATGCATTTGCTATATTCACTTATTTTTCAATTTTTTGTATGCTTGTTCAGCAGCTTTTTGTTCTGATTCTTTTTTAGTCTTTCCTTTACCCTCTGCTACGGCTTTATCTTCTAAAATAACTTCAGAAGTAAACAATCGATGATGTGCTGGTCCTTCTTCATTGATGAGTCGATAAGTCACATCGCCTTGGTTTTGTCTGTGCACAAACTCTTGAAATTGTGTTTTAAAATCTACAACCCCATCTAATTCATCATCTTCTACATAAGGGAATATAATCTTCTCAGAGAATTTCCATACTGCCTCTACGCCTTGATCTAAATATAGCGCACCTACAAATGCTTCAAAAGCATCCGAAACTAGTGAAGGGCGAGTTCTACCTCCTGTTTTTTCTTCACCTTTTCCTAATAAAATTAATTCATTCAATTGAATTTTTTTCGCAAATATTACAAGTGATGGCTCACATACAATTGTTGCACGCATTTTTGTTAAATTACCTTCAGGCAATTCTGGATATTTATCAAATAAATAGCGTGAAACCGTCAATTCTAATACCGCATCTCCTAAAAATTCTAATCTTTCATTGTGATCTAAGCGATCCATATTAAAATCATTTATAAAACTAGAATGCGAAAATGCCTGTTGATATAAATCGACTTGATTAAAATTCAAATCTAATTCTTGCATTTTTTGGGCAAACTTTTTTTGGAATGCTTGAACCATTTCTTTCTTTTTATGATTGGTCAATCTCTTTCCTCCTCAGATAAAAACAACTAGATGCTAAAAATACTTTATACGCTTTTATTCTACGTGAAAGTTCAATAAAACTAAAGAAAAAACTGTTTCTCATATATAAGTTTGTAACGCTTTACAACTAGTGTGTAATCAATTCGTGTTAACCATTTAACTAAATAATCTATGATTTAAATATAGATGTTTTTCAAACAAAAAAATCTGAGCCGTTTTTAATACGACTCAGATATTTGCTTATTATTTTTGAATACTATTGATAAAGTTAACCGCGTCACCAACTGTGTTGATTTTTTCAGCTTCTTCATCTGGAATTTCAGTGCCAAATTCGTCTTCTAATTCCATTACTAATTCAGCGATATCTAGTGAGTCAGCGCCTAAATCATCTTTAAAAGATGCATCTTTAGTAACTTTTTCAGCGTCAACACCTAAACGGTCAACAATAATATCTTTTACTTTGTCAAAGTTTTCCACGTCGATTCACCTCCTTTTAAAAGTCTACTTACAGACTTTTATATTTTCCCATTTTATCAATTGAAATACAAGTAGTAATTCATAGTATTACTCTAGAAATACTATTATCATGTTCAAATGAACAACGATTTGTGAACAATTGAATAGCTCATAGGTTACATATACATGCCACCATTGACATGGATTGTTTGACCTGTAATATATTTAGCTTTTTCAGAAGCTAAAAATGCTACAGTATGAGCAATATCAGAATCTTCACCAAATTCAGCTAATGGGATTTGTTCTAACATTTGTGCTTTAAGTTCGTCACTTAAAGCATCTGTCATATCTGAAACGATAAACCCTGGCGCAACAGCATTAACAGTAATGTGTCTAGATGCTAATTCTTTTGCAGCTGACTTAGTTAATCCGATAACACCTGCTTTTGTCGCGACATAGTTAGCTTGACCTGGATTACCAACTGCACCAACAACGCTCGATAAATTAATGATAGAGCCGCCTTTTTGTCTTAACATTTGTGGTGTTACTTTTTGTATACAATTAAAGACACCTTTTAAGTTTGTATCAATTACATCATCCCACTCTTGCTCTTTCATTCTCATCAATAAATTATCACGTGTAATACCTGCATTATTTACAAGTACATCTACTGAGCCAAATTGACTAACTACTTCTTTAATCATCGCTTTGACTTCATCGCCATTTGCTACATTTGCTTGAATAGCAAAACTTTCAACACCTTTAGCTTTGATTTCTTCTACGACAGCATCAGCTTTTTCTTTATTACCGGCATAATTTACTGCGACATTATAACCTTCTTCTGCTAATTGGATAGCAATACTGCGTCCAATACCTCTTGATGCTCCTGTTACTAACGCGCTTTTAGTCATTTTCATTCCAACCTTTCACATCTTCTAGTGTTTGAATTGAAGTTACTTTTACATCTCTGTTAATTTTCTTAATTAAACCTGATAGTACTTTGCCAGGGCCAATTTCAATAAAGTGATCCACACCTTGTTCAATTAACCACTGCGTTGAATCTATGAATTGAACAGGTGAATATAATTGTTCTATCATATTTGCTTTAATGTCGTTTGCATCAGTTTCACCTTTGGCATGTACATTTTGTACCACAGGAAATTGAGCATCTTGCCATTCGAACTGATCAATAAATGATGCAAAATCGTCTTTGATTACTTGCATCATAGATGAATGGAACGGGCCTGATACTGCTAATGGTAATACGCGTTTAGCCCCTAATGATTTACCTTCAGCTACTAATTGATCAATTAACGTTTTGTGACCTGAAACAACGATTTGTCCAGGAGAATTGATATTTGCTGGTTCAACAATTTCCTCTTCAGTTGATAATTGCTTACATATTGCATCAACTTCCTCGTAGTCCAAACCTAATACAGCTGCCATGCTTCCCACACCATTTGGGAAAGCTTCAGCCATAAGTTGACCGCGTTTTCTTACAATCTTTACTGCGTCTTCAAATTTCAACACTTTACTAGCGACTAAACTCGCATACTCGCCCAAGCTATGCCCCATTGTGTAATCTGCATTCAAATCATTTAACGCATTTAATAAAGCGATGCTATGGGTTAATAAAGCGGGTTGTGTATTTTCAGTTTGGCCAAGTTTTTCTTCGCTATCTGTAAACATTGTTTCTAAGATATCAAAATCTAAAGCTTGTTGTGCTTGATTTAGAATTGATGTTGCTACTTCGTCATGTTCATATAAATCATTTGCCATACCAACTTTTTGTGAGCCTTGGCCTGGAAATATAATCGCTGTTTTACTCATCTTGTGTTCCCACCGTTTCTTTCATAGTTTCAACAATTTTTTGTTCACCGGCAATTTTCGCCTGACGAATTGCTGAATAAAATGCTTTAGCACTAGAACTACCATGCGCTTTTACAACTGTGCCGTTCAGTCCTAATAATACAGATCCACCATACTCAGCATAATCCATTTTCGTCATTAATCCTTTTAGGTCTTTTTTTAAAATTAGTGCTGCAACTTTATTTTTCAAGCTGCTTAAAAGTGTTGACTTAAACATTTTGCCCATCGCTTTAGCTACACCTTCTAAATTTTTCAAAATCATATTACCAGTATAGCCATCAGTCACTACAACATCTGCGGCGTCATTCATCAACCCTTTAGCTTCCACATTACCTGTAAAATGAAAGTCATTTTGCGTTTCCATCAAATGATAAGCTTTCTTAGTCAATGTATTACCTTTGGCAGCTTCAGTACCAATATTCAATAAACTTACTGAAGGTTGTGAAATACCTCTAATCTTTTGTGCGTAAATATTACCAAGTTGAGCATATTGTAATAAATGTTCTGCCTTTGCTTCTGCATTTGCACCAACATCCATAAATACAAAACCTTTACCCGAAACTGTTGGCAACGTCACAACTAATGCCGGACGCTCTACACCTTTGATACGACCGACTATAAATAACCCAGCAGACATTAGAGCACCAGTATTCCCTGCTGAAACACATCCATCTGCTTCTCCAGATTTTACTGCTTCTGCCATACGAACCATTGAGCTATCTTTTTTACGCTTAATTGCTCGGACAGGTTCGTCATTCATAGTTATAGATTCTGTACAATGACGTACTTCTACACGGTCATGTTTGAGTGCACATTTCGACTCATCACCAAATAAAATGATTTCTAAGTCTTCAAATTTGTTAACCGCCATTTCAACAGCTTCCAAAACGATTTCAGGTGCGTCATCTCCACCCATCATATCAATCGCTAATTTAACCATTTTGTTCATCCTCACTTGTATAATACATTTTAAATGTCCCTTTAAAAACAACCGTATCTTTAACATACGATTCAACTTTTATAATATAAAATTTATTTGTAATTTCAATGGTTTGCGCATTTGCGCGTACCGTTTCGTTCAATTTCACTGGTTTTGTAAATGCAACATTACTTTCACTTGTCAATACGACTGGTTTATGTATAAGCGCTACACATAAAGAGTTTGCTTGAGCAAATAGAACGTGGCCTCTTGCAATTTTATTTTTTGTAAAAACAGAATCTTCATCAATATTAATAATTGAAGTAGCATATTGATCAGGTTCTACATTGATCACGTCACCTATGATTTCATTACCTTCAATAGAACGAATACTTTCATAGTTCTTCCTAGCTACAGATTTAATTCGCGTTCTTAACTCAGGAATATTTAAGTGTGTACGATCCAACCTTATTGTTTGGATGCTTACTGAAAACAAATTACTTAAATCTAAATCTGTAATAAACGGATTTTTAGCTATCTCATTTTTTATTGCATCGCGCCGTTCTTGTTTTTTTAATTTCATCGCATTCAAACTCCCATGTTTTTAGTACCAAGTCTTAAACACTCCTAACATATCATAACACTTTCCTTTTCAATTGCTCAACAAAAAACATACGTTAAGTTTGAATTTAGTAACTTTTAAGTAAATATACTTTATTATACCTAGACCAGAGTAATTTTTCAGCTATTAAACAATGAAAATTCATCATTCCTTAACTTCTCTGAGCTTATTTTAAAAATAAGCTTACTGGAACCACTTTGAATTGTACAACGACGAAATAGTTAACAGCATTATTTAAATGTTTATATATAATAAATTTTAGTACAGGTTATATATAATTTGTATTTGTTTATTTTAAATAAAAAATTATTTTCGATATTTCCTATTGAATTAATTATGAACTATACGTATAATTTTAAATAATTTGAAATTTAAAATATATTTAAAATAATCAGAAATTTATTTTTATACCATTCATTTCTAGGAGGATATTATGAGGAAAATTTTTTCTACCACGTTACTAGCTAGTTCAATATTAGCTATTACATCTGGTAACGTTCATGCTGAGGAAAGTAATAGTGTACAACCTGAAAGTTTTAAAAAAGCTGATAATTCAACTATTCAAAATGAGACGGATGTAAAACAATATTTAAATCAACATGCACAAGATTTAGTTAAAGATACAAGTAAAACTAAAAATGAAGCTTTTAATAAAAATGCTTTTAAACAATATGAAGTAGCAAAGAAAAACACAGATAAAACTGGTGTGACACACTATACATTAAAGGCTAAAATAAATGACGTCACTTCTAGTGATAGTACACTTAAGGTCCATGTAAACAAAAATGGTGACGTAAAATTGATAAATGGTAGTATCGACAAACCATACATAAATTTAAAAAATTCAAATGAAATAACTTCTGCTCAAGCTGAAGAAAACGCATTTAAATCCATTGGTAAATCAAAGGAAGAAGTTAAAAATATCAAAGGTTATGATATCGTCAGTAAAAACAATTTGGATATAAATAGTGATAAACAAAAACTCGTTTATAATATTGAATTAAATTATGTTTCTCCTAAGGTAGCACATTGGAAGATTCAAGTTGATGCTACAACAGGTAAAATCATTAAAAAACAAAACACACTTCAAAAAGCTACAACTGAAGGAAAAGGTACTGGTGTGAATGGAGATGTAAAATCACCACTTAACTTAACTCAATCACAAAATCAATACACACTACATGATACGTCACAAAACGCAACAATTGACACCCAAACTGCCAATAACACGACAAACACTATGTCGCCAATTACTAATGATAATACAAATTTCAATAAAAAATCTCAACGAGCTGGTGTTGATGCACATTATTATGCTAAAGAAGTTTATGATTATTATTTAGATACATTTGACAGAGACAGCTATGATGATAATGGTGGCGCTATTAATTCTATTGTTAATTACGATAAGAATTTTAATAATGCTGCATGGACTGGCCAATATATGATATACGGTGATGGCGACGGCCAAACCTTTAAAGAACTGTCAGGCGCTAGTGATATCGTGGCTCATGAACTAACACACGCAGTAACTGAGCGTACTGCCGGCTTAGAATATAGCTATCAATCAGGAGCATTAAACGAATCATTCTCTGATGTATTTGGTTATTTTGTAGATCCAGATAATTGGTTAATGGGCGAGGATGTTTATACGCCTGACCAAGATGGCGATGCTCTAAGAAGTTTAAAGAACCCTGAAGAATACAATCAACCTGCACACATGGATCAATACCAAAAAGGTAGCGAAGATAATGGCGGTGTTCATACTAATAGTGGTATACCAAATAAGGCTGCTTATCTAACAATCACAGATATCGGTAAAGACAAAGCAGAACAAATTTATTATCTTGCCCTCACCGAATACTTAACACCAAATGCTCAATTTACAGATGCTAAAACAGCACTTACTGTTGCTGCAGATAAATTATATGGCAATAATAGTGAAGAAGCTAAAGCAATTGAAAAAGCATGGGACGATGTTGGTGTGAAATAGCTAAAAAATAGTTATCACTAGTAACATCAGAAACTACATGATTATGCGAACGTTTTAAAACCAAATTAAAAACCAACATATAAATTTCAACATTATGTTAGGATAAAAAACAAGGCACTTACCTGTAAAACAATGACAAAGTCATATTATTTTACAGGTAAGTGCCTTAATTTTACCAACTATTAATCAAAACTCATATACAGCAGATTCTTCTCAATAAATGATCTCAAAGTTTGATATTGTGACTCAAAAAATATTCCTGTTTGAATCAATTCTGCCGCTTCATCTCTAGCAACTTCTAACATTTTATAGTCTTCGACGACATTTGCGACTAAGAAATCTGGCAAACCACTTTGTTTTACGCCGAAGAAATCTCCGGGACCTCTCATTTCAAGATCTCGTTCACTGAGTTCAAAACCATCTGTTGTTTGTGTCATAATATTCATGCGTTCTATGCCCGTTTCTGTTTTTGGCGAAGCAATTAGTACACAATGGCTTTGATGCTCACTTCTACCCACACGCCCCCTCAACTGGTGTAATGTAGATAATCCAAAACGGTCGGCATCATATATCATCATAAATGTAGCATTTGGTACATTAACCCCTACCTCGACTACGGTTGTTGAAACTAAAATATCTATTTCATGATTACTGAATTTTTGCATAACCTCATCTTTTTCAACAGAATGCATTTTACCATGTAATAATCCCACTTTGTCACTACCATAATAAGCTTGTAATGATTCATATAATTCAACCACATTTTGGACATCTTCTAAATGCTCAGAGCTTTCAATCAACGGACATATGACATAGGCTTGACGGCCTTTCTTTAATTCAGTTGTCATTTGATTCAAAACACTCTCATATGCTTCATGTTTTGACCATGAAGTAATAATTGGTTTCCTACCTTTTGGTAACTGTTTAATTGATGAAACATCCATTTCACCAAATACAGAAATAGCTAAAGTTCTAGGAATTGGCGTGGCTGTCATAAATAGTACATTTGTCATAGCGCCTTTTTCTCTAAGCAGTTGTCGTTGGTTCACACCAAAACGATGTTGTTCATCAGTAATAACAAGTCCAACATTATTAAATTTCACATCATCCTGAATCAATGCGTGTGTTCCAATCAAACAATCAATTTCATTATTATTTAATTGATCTAATAATAATTGCCTTTTTTTACCTTTAACTGATCCGGTTAATAACGCGACATTCATCCTGTCGCCAAATATATCCACTAAACTTTCAGCATGCTGTTCTGCTAAAATTTCAGTTGGTACCATTAATGCCGATTGAAAACCAGCAGTTTTAAGGGCGTACATGCAGATAGCTGCAACAACAGTTTTCCCTGAGCCCACATCACCTTGGAGTAAACGATGCATACGTATTGGAGCCTTCAAATCACGAAAGATTTCATTAACGCTATGTTTCTGTGCATCAGTGAGTTCAAAAGGTAAACTATCTATAAAATGTTTAACTAAATTGATATCATAATCAACTTCAATAGCTTCATCCGAAGTTTTTTCAAGCCTATTCAACCATTGCATTCTTAGTTCAAACATAAACAACTCTGTAAATGCATACGTTCTGCGTGCTTTTAGTAATGAAGCTTTATCAGTTGCAAAATGAAGTGCTTTAATTGTATTTTCTAATGATTCTAGTTTATATTTTTCTCTTAATTCTGCTGATAACCATTCATGTATAGTTACTTGATCTAATACTTGACGTATCATATCTCTTAGTGGTTTTTGCTTAATACCCTCTTTAATGCGATACACAGGTTCGAATTGGGCGGACTCTGTAACCTGTTGATTGAAAAACATTCTATTTCCATTAATTTCTTGCTTTCTTCTATCCCATTTACCTTTGACCGTAACCGTCCCATGTAGTTCAATTTTCTTTTTCAAATAAGGCTGATTGAAAAAAGTACACTTTACTGCAATATTATTGACCATTATATGTACTGTTAACTTAGATTTATTACGACCAAAAAAAGCGACAGTCGGTGTAGAATATACTTCGCCTACCACTGTCACTGTCGCTTGGTCTTCTGCTTCATTTAAGTCAATTACAGTATTATCTTCGTAACGTGTCGGTAGATATAAGATTAAATCTTCAACGGTATAAATATTTAATTCATTTAACACCGCTAAACGTTTAGGTCCTAAACCTTTAATTTGAGATAACGGAAAAGGGCTTTCTATTAAATTGACTTTTGACATTATTAATCACCAAATATTTCTTGTTTTAGACGCTGACCTGTAGGCGTACCAGCTAAACCTCCACGACCAGTTTCACGCAAAGCAGATGGCATCGTTTGGCCAATCTTATACATTGCTTCAATCACTTCATCTGTCGGTATTCTAGATGTCACACCTGCCAACGCCATGTCCGCAGATACGATTGCATTAGAAGCGCCTGCAGCATTTCTTTTTACACAAGGAACTTCTACTAAACCAGCAACTGGATCACATACTAAACCTAGCATATTTTTCAAACAAATTGCAAAGGCTTCAGCTGATTGTTGCGGCGTGCCTCCAGCAAGTTCAACTGTTGCACCTGCAGCCATAGCAGCTGCCGAGCCTACCTCAGCTTGACAACCACCAGCTGCACCTGAAATTGACGCATTGTTAGCTACAACGAAACCAAACGCACCTGAAGTTAATAAAAAGTTAAGCATATCTTTACGTGTAGGTTCAAGTCTAGGTTTTAAGCCAAACAATACACCTGGCACTACACCAGCTGATCCTGCAGTCGGTGTTGCACAAATTTTTCCCATAGCCGCGTTGACTTCATTTGTTGCAACTGCTTTACTAACTGCATCTAATAACGTTGCGCCCGATAATGATTTCCCAGTTTTTAGATATTCTTTAATTAATACAGCATCTCCACCAGTTAATCCTGTCGTTGATGTTACTCCCGCTAGTCCTTCATCCAATGCATTTTCCATTGTTTGTAAATTTTTATCCATATGTGCATACACATCAGCTTCAGATAATCCTGTTACTTCCATCTCTTGTTCTAACATGATTTCATGAATTTTCTTATTTTGTGCTTCACACATCTCTATTAATTCTTTCACGCTTTTAAACATGCAATACCTCCGTTAGGCGTCTCCCATGAGTGAAACCGTCACTACACCATCGACGTTTTTAATTTTCTCTATAATATCTTTGTTTACAGCATCGTCCAACTCACAAGTCATTAACGCTTGATCGCCTTTTTCTTTTCTCGATACTTGCATACTTCCCACATTAATACTTGAATCTCCTAAAATATTAGCTACTTTACCAATCGTACCAAATGTATCCTTGTGGAAGACAAGTAATGCTGGGTAATTTCCACTAATCGCAATATTAAAGCCATTAATTGCAACAACTTCAATTTTACCGCCACCGATAGATACACCTTCCACCGAAATCTCCTTTTCAGCGTTACGCATATTTATAATAGCTGTATTGGGATGCGATCTCTCCTCAGCCATTTCTATAAAATTAACTTTCATTCCTGCACTTTCTGCTGCTTCTAAACTCGTTTGAATTCTATCATCGTCAGTATCATAGCCTAATAAACCACCTACAAGTGCAACATCTGTGCCATGACCTTTATATGTTTCCATAAATGAACCATATAAATAAATATCAACTTGACTTGGTAATTGGTTAAATAAATCTCTTGCTACCAAACCAATTCTTACTGCCCCCGCTGTATGAGACGATGAAGGGCCTACCATTGTTGGACCAATTATATCGAAAACTGTTTTATATTTCATAATTATACCCCACTCTTGTTTTTAATGTTTCTAAAGTGTTGCGCTTACATTCTCAAACATCTAGTTCATTATAACAAGTTCATTAAACATTATAAACCAAAACTGGTTGCATTGTTCTTTTTTAATTTAAAATATAATTGACCGCAATTCATATAAATTTGCACAATTATACTAAATTACTACATAAAAACGAGAGCAAGATAGAAATCAAAACTAAATTCGATTTCTTATTCTCGCTCTCATAACATCAGAATATTTAATAAACATTCTATAGTAGAAACTGTATTCAAACAATTGTTTGACAACATAACCAATTTAAAACGATACTTAAATTTCAATCACATATATATCAATGCGTTTAAATCGATGATTATCCAGCAATCATTCTACTGAAAATAAATATTGATATACAGGTTGATGACCATCATGTTGATCTAGCTCAATATCTGGATAAGTTTCTTCTACCCATGCTTCTACTTCGGCAGTAACAGTCTCATTTGCATCTTCCCCAACAATCATAGTTATGATTTCACTATCTTCTTCAATCATTTGCGAAAGCAAACTCTTAACTGTATCAAACTCATTGTCTTCACTAGTAACAATTTTATCTTCTACTAAGCCCATAAATGCGCCTTTTTTAATTTCAACACCATCTATTTTAGTATCTCTAACAGCATAAGTAACTGAACCAGAATTAACTGCTTCTAATGATTCAATCATACGAGATTTATTATCAACAAGTGAATCAGACGTATCATAGTTAAATAATGCAGCAATACCTTGAGGAATAGATTTTGTTGGGATAACAATAGCTTCTGCTTCAACAATATCAGCTGCTTGTTCACTAGCCATAAGGATATTTTTATTGTTTGGTAAAATAATTGCACGTTTACATTGTGATTGTTCAATCATTTTCACTATGTCTTCCGTCGATGGGTTCATAGTTTGGCCACCACTAATCATATGTGTTGCGCCCATTGATTTAAATAACTCAGAGACACCATTACCCATTGATATAGCAATTACAGCAGTTTCGACAGTTTCATTTTCATCACTTTGAGGTACAGGTTGATTGTTTTGCTCTTTTTTCACAACTTCTCTGTGTTGTTCACGCATATTTTCTACTTTTAATTTAATTAATTCACCATATTGTTGACCAAAATTAAATACATCACCTGGCTTTTCAGTATGTACGTGTACTTTAACTATTTCTTCATCATTAATCACTAATAAAGAATCACCAAATGCGCCCATATCTTCTCTAAATTCTTGTTCATCGAAAGTTTTTTTATTTTTACCAAAACGAACCATCATTTCGGTACAATAACCATATTCAATGTCTTCGGTATTAATTACACCATGAAAATCATGTGCTTCACTTACCAATGAATCTTTATCTAATTTTGATGATTGTGCGGATACTTTTTCTCCTTTTAACGCTTTTAGGAAGCCTTCGTAAACCACTACTAAACCTTTACCACCACTATCAACAACTCCTACTTCTTTTAAAACTGGTAATAAATTGGGTGTGTTTTCAAGTGAGATTTCTGCTTGCTCTAAAATATAAGTCATCAACTCAATACAATCTTCAGTTTCTTTAGCTTTACGCATTGCAGCATCTCCTGCATCTCTAGCTACTGTTAAGATTGTACCTTCTACTGGTTTCATAATTGCTTTATATGCTGTATCTACACCAGCTTTAAAGCTTTCAGCAAATTGTTGGGCATTGATTTCGTCATTGTCTTCTAAATTTTTACTAAAACCTCTAAATAGTTGAGAAAGTATTACACCAGAGTTACCTCTTGCGCCCATCAATAAACCTTTAGAATATGTTTTACCTAGCTCACCTATATGTTGTGATAAATTCTCTTCTACTGCTTCTCTACCAGATGTCATAGTCAAGTTCATATTAGTTCCTGTATCTCCATCAGGTACTGGGTATACATTTAATGAATCGACTAAATCTGCATGATTTGATAAATTTTGTGCCCCTTGTATAATCATTTCGGCAAATAATTTACCATTTATTTTGCTAACCATTGCGTAATGTCCTCCTAGTTCTTCGTGCCATTATTGACGCGCACACCTTGTACAAATATATTTATTGAGTTTACTTTTACTTTTAATGTTTGTTCTAATGTATATTTCACAGTTGATTGCACATTACTTGCAACTTCTGATATTTTTGTCCCGAAGCTAACAATTGTATACATATCAACATCAATCACTCCATTGTCTTCTCTTACAACAATGCCTTTAGAATAATTTTCATGCCCTAATATTTCGGCAATACCGTCTCTTACTTGTTGTCTAGAAGCCATGCCTACAATTCCATAACATTCTACTGCTTTACTGCCCACCACTGATGCTATTACTTCGTTTGAAATATCTATGCTACCATAATCATTTGTGATTTCTAACGTCATAAAATTGCCTCCTAAAGTTTATGGTTCTGAAACTAACTGTAAATAAACAATTATTTAAGATGAGTTTAATAATAAAATACTATATTTATCCACAGTTTACAATTATATCATAATTTAGTTTTAACAAAAGGAGAAGTCATATAAATCAGAAAAATTTCTCATTATATTGCTATATTTTTCTATTTATGGTACATTATTCAGGTATGTAGTAGATACGTGTATTTATATTTATTAAAGGAGGTACTTTCATGGGCAAACAATGTTTCGTAACAGGTCGTAAAGCTTCAACTGGAAACAATCGTTCACACGCTTTAAATTCTTCTAAAAGAAGATGGAATGCTAACCTTCAAAAAGTTAGAATTCTTGTAGACGGAAAACCTAAAAAAGTTTGGGTTTCTGCACGTGCTTTAAAATCTGGTAAAGTAACTAGAGTTTAATAAATATAATGCACGAAAAAACCAATCCTTATGTGGAGGATTGGTTTTTTTTATTTTTGAACAATTTTTTTAACTCATGACGATTGATATTAATCTCTACTCCGTATCATTAATACGTTCCCTTTAATCAACTCAACTTCTCCGTGTGAGGATTCAATCTCATTAGAAATAGTTAACGTTGATCCCTGTTTAAGCGTCTCTTTATAAAGGTTATATTTAAAATACTTTAATGTGATGATTGTTGGATACGAAACAGGAATAAATGAAATATATGGGTAAAAGTCATTCACTTCAATATGAAATAATCCCCGTTTTAAAAGTTGAACTTCATTTGATTGATCAATCAATTTTATAACTATACCATTTTCTACATATTCGGGTTTCTCCAAGATTTGTAAAGCTCCCAAAAAATGATCTAATCTACCACCTGTAGCACCAAACACGTGTATTTCCTTATACCCACTCTGTACCGCTTGATCTATCCCCAATGCTAAATCTGTATCATCTTTTTCTGAATTATAGGGATTTATTTCAATTTGTTGCTCTATAAATGATTTTTCTTCTTGTGTAATTGAATCAAAATCACCAACTGCAAATTGCGGTGTGATACCGGATTCCAACAAAATTAATGTACCTCTATCTATGCCAATCCAATCGGCATCAGCACTATCAACCAGTATATCTTTAGGTAAATTTCGATTACCACATAATAAATTGGCTTTCATTAACGTCAACCTTTCAATGTTTTAGTAACTGACTTATAATCATTTTGTTTGAAGAAGTATGACCCAGCAACTAACATATTTGCGCCATGCTCAATCACGGTTCGGACTGTCTTATCATTAATACCACCATCAACTTCTATATTAAAATCTAAATTCAACCTTTGTTTAACTTCAGATAGCTGATCTAGTTTATCAACTGTATCTACAATAAATGATTGTCCCCCAAAACCAGGATTCACAGTCATCACTAATACATAATCTATCACTTTTATAATAGGTAGAATTGCATCTACTGGTGTTCCTGGGTTTATCACCACACCAGCCTTTACATTTGCGTTCTTAATTTGTTCTATCACGCGATGAATATGTGGTGTAGCCTCTACATGAACTGAAATCATGTCTGCTCCATGTGCCGCAAAAAGTTCTACATACTTTTCTGGTTCTTCAATCATTAAATGTACATCAATAGGTAAATCTGTTCCCGCTCTAACTGCATCTAAAATTGGAATACCAATTGAAATATTGGGCACAAATTGACCATCCATAACATCAAAATGTACACCATCTACTCCAGCTTCCTCTAAAGCCTTTAATTCCTGTTGTAAATTTAAAAAATCTGCTGATAATAAAGATGGATAAAGTTTTGCCAATTAATATCTTTCCTTTCTATTTGCAATCTCATTAAATAGTTGAACATAATGATCATATCTAAATTGAGTAATATCGCCTTGTTCTACTTTAAATTTGACATTACACTTAGGTTCATTAATATGATTACAATCTCTGAATTTACATGACTCACCATACTCATGAATTTCCATAAAATAATTTTTCAGTTCGTCTTTTTGAATATGGTCAAAATCTAATGCACTAAACCCTGGTGTATCTGCAATATATCCATGTGTTCTTTCAAAAAGTTCTACATGTCTAGTAGTATGACGGCCGCGATTAAGTGCTTTTGAAATATGCTGTGTCTCAATATCTAAATCAGGAAAATATTTGTTCAACAACGTAGATTTTCCAACACCAGATTGACCGCTTAATACAGCTAATCCATCCCCCCATTGTGCAAAAATATTTTCGATTTCATCGTTGATACTAATGAATTGAGTCTTATAACCCATGTCTTCGTATATGTTTAATATCTTTGTTACCTTTTGTTGCATTTCAATTGAAGTTAAATCTTTTTTAGTTATAAGTATGCGTGGACGCATGTGATATGAGTGTGCGATAACTAAAAAACGATCTAGTAATTGTGTAGAAAAATCTGGTTCTACTGCACTCATTACTAAAATAAGATGATCAACATTACTTACAGGTGGTCTTTTAATTTCATTTTTTCTTTCATGCACATGTTGAATATAACCCTCTGTTACATTTTCAACTTCAAAATCCACTACATCGCCGACGATGGGAGAAAATTTATTTTTTCTAAATAGCCCTCGCGGCTTGGTGTCATACATTTCGCCATCTACATCTACACGATATACGCCACTAATTGATTTTATGATGCGTCCTGTCTTCACTTAGGCACCTCTCTTATAATTACTTTTACTCTTTACATTATAGCAAAGCCTTTTTAAATTAAATATGATTTAAGTTTATTTTGAATAAAAAATTAGTGATTAGTATAAAAATTTACTTTAAAGGCTTATACCATCTCCATAATTCACTTTAATTGATATACAAAACACCAATGTAGTCAATTAAATGATTACATTGGCGTTAAATTTGTTAGCGACACTAAACTCGTCTTCTCGTCATGTTTGGTTCGCAAGATCTTTGATCTTGCATAAGCGACACTAAACTCGTTTTCTCCTCACGTTTGGTTCGCTAGGTCTTTGCTCTTGCATAAGCGACACTATACTCGTTTTCTCGTCATGTTTGGTTCGCAAGATCTTTGCTCTTGCATAAGCGACACTAAACTCGTTTTCTCGTCATGTTTGGTTCGCAAGATTTTTGCTCTTGCATAAGCGACACTAAACTCGTTTTCTCGTTAAGTTTGGTTCGCAAGATCTTTGATCTTGCATAAGCGACACTATACTCGTTTTCTCGTCATGTTTGGTTCGCAAGATCTTTGATCTTGCATAAGCGACACTATACTCGTTTTCTCGTCATGTTTGGTTCGCAAGATCTTTGATCTTGCATAAGCGACACTAAACTCGTTTTCTCGTCATGTTTGGTTCGCAAGATCTTTGATCTTGCATAAGCGACACTATACTCGTTTTCTCGTCATGTTTGGTTCGCAAGATCTTTGATCTTGCATAAGCGACACTAAACTCGTTTTCTCGTTACGTTTGGTTCGCAAGATCTTTGCTCTTGCATAAGCGACACTAAACTCGTTTTCTCGTTAAGTGTCGCTAAAAGTCATAAGGTATGTCTTTATCAGCAACAACCTTATCATCAACACGAACAGTAAAACCAGCCGTCTTACCTTTTTCAATTGTCATTGGTATTTTAATAGTCTTGTTTTCCTTAATATTATATGTCTGTGCTGCTGATGACCCTTGGTCATCTTTATCTCTAATATATACTTTCACTTCTTGACTTTCATCATCATCACCAGTATATTGCACTTGGTATGTTTCAGTATACTCTTTCGTTGCAGCTTCATCATCTTTAGAATCGTCTTTATCTTTGTCATCTTTGTCCTTAGCGTCATCCTTAGATTCGTCTTTAGACTCTTCCTTACCTTTAGACACGACAAATGATATCGTAGAACCTTCATCTACTTCCTCACCTTTTGGTGACTGGCTAATAACATCATCTTTTTTAACTTTATCATCATTTTTTTCTTCTGAAACTTCTACCTTAAATCCTTTAGATTCTAGCTCTTCTTTAGCAGTTTTAAAAGATTTATTTTCATAATCATCAACATAAACTTGTTTGATGCCTAGTGACTCAATTAATTCAATATTACTATTATTCACTTTTACTTTATCACCAGGTGAAATGTTTTGTGATTCAATTAAACCTTTAGCTACATTTTGTTTGCTATAAGACTGTTTAACTTTGGTATCTTTTATACCTAAATCTTCTAGTTTGTTGATTGCTTCAGATTTTGACATACCATATAAACTTGGCATTTCAGCTAATTGTGGCCCTTTAGACATCACAATATCAACTTTACTGTTTTGTTCTAGTCGTTCGCCTTTTTCAGGGTTCGTTTTTATTATTTTATTTTCAGGATATTTATCACTATACTCTCGAGTAGTTTTACCCATTTGTAATTTATTTTCTTTTAAAATATGGTCAGCTTCTTTTTCAGTTTTTCCAGTTAAGTCTGGTGCTTCTAAATATTTATTACCAAACATCCCCATAGCCATAAAGCCAAATAGACCAAATAATAATAAAACAATAATTAAAGTATATAAAAATTTCTTTTTCTTAGAACGTTTCTTTCTAGGAACTGCATAGATATGTTCTTCACTGGATTGAAATTGTTGTTGATTGACAATAGGAATTTGCATTGTCTCACTAATACTTTTACCTTTGTCTTCCTCACGTGTCTGGTTTGCAATTTCTGATTTATTTATCGGTACTGTTTTAGTATTAGTGATAGAAGATTGATATCGCTCTTCTGATGCACGTTCATCTGACATAACAGTTTCTAAATCATTTTGCATTTCTCTTACTGATTGGTAACGCTCCATCTTGTCTTTTTCAGTTGCTTTTAGTACAACATTGCTCAAAGCTTGACGTATATCTGAACGTTCATCAGTTACATTTGGCATAGGATCTTGAATATGCTTTATTGCAATACTGACAGCTGTTTCTCCAGAAAATGGCGGTTTACCAATAAGCATTTCATATAATACAACACCCATTGAATAGATATCTGTGCCATTATCTGTAATATCTCCACGTGCTTGTTCTGGAGACAGATATTGGACAGTACCCAATACATGATTTGTTTCTGTCATTGTTGTTTCACTTAATGCTTTAGCTATACCAAAATCCAATATTTTTAATGTTTGATTTTTATCCACCAAAATATTTTGTGGTTTAATATCTCTATGCACAATTTTTGTATCGTGAGCGTGTTTAATACCATTGATGATTTGATTTATAAAATTTAATATTGTATCCACATCTAGCGGCTGATTCTTTTGAATGTATTCAGATAATGTTAAACCTTCAATATATTCCATAACTAAATAGAAATTTTCATCATCTTCTGTAACATCAAAAACGTTAACTATATTATCATGGGATAATTGCGTTAAATTATGTACTTCTCGCTCAAATCTTTTGATTGCTTCTTCTTTTTCGCCTGCTGGAATTCTAATAGCTTTAATTGCGACACTTCGTTTCAGAATCGAGTCTTCAGCAAGATAGACTCTACTCATTCCACCGCCACCAAGCTTTTTAGTAATTTTGTAACGTTCATTAATTATTTTGCCTATCATACCTTATCACCTTCAACCTCAGCCAACACTAAACTTACATTATCATTCGTACCTTCTGTTAATGCAAGTTCAATCAAATATTGACCTTGTGTTTCTAATTCGTTGTCTTGTAGCAATGCTTCTTGAATTTTATGATTACGCACGAAATCTGTTAAACCATCAGAGTTCAACATGAGATAGTCATAAAACTTTGTCTTTTTTACAAAAATATCCGGTGTCACCAATCTATCTGTACCCATTACTTTTGTAATGATATTACGTTGGGGATGCGTATAAGCTTCTTCAGCAGTGATTTGTCCAATCATAACAAGGTGATTTACAAAAGAATGATCATTTGTAATTTGCTCAATCTCCCTACTATTTACTAAATAGGCCCGTGAATCTCCAATATTTGCAACGACCACATAGTTATCAAATACTAAAGCACAAACACAAGTTGTACCCATACCTTGATATTCTGGGTTTTCTACTGATTTGTCATAAAGTTCACGGTTAATAGCTTTTAAGGTTGTCTTCAACCAAGTTTCAGCTTGATTTGCCTCTATTAAATTTTCTTCTTCAAATCTTTGCTGTAACTCTTTTGTTACAAACTGGCTAGCTACTTCACCCGCTAAATGACCACCCATGCCATCACAAAGTACTAATAATTGTTGTTCTGTACGATTGTAAAAAACGCCACCAGCATCTTCGTTTTTATCACGATATTGTCCTGTGTCAGTAAAAAATTGTGCATTTAGCATGTCTCTACCTCGTTTCTACTTTTCGTTCCTTAGCTCTTAGTTGTCCACATGCAGCATCGATATCTGCACCTTGTTCACGTCTAATTGTTGCGTTGATACCTAATCGTTTTAACTCTTTTTCGAACTTAAAGATATCTTCTTTTGGAGTCTTAACATAATTTCTTTCCGGTACGTGGTTTACTGGAATTAGATTAACATGGCAATTTAATTTCTGTATTAAATGCGCAAGTTCTCTAGCATGTTCTACTTGGTCATTCACGCCACCAAATAAACCATACTCAAAGGTAATACGTCTATTTGTTTTCTCTTGATAATAATTAATTGCTTCCATTAATTTTTCAACGTTATAAGCTCTATTAATTGGCATCAATCGTGAACGAACTTCATCGTTTGCACCATGCAAGCTAACTGCAAAGTTAATTTGAATATCTTCATCAGCAAAATCATAAATTCGTGGAATAATACCTGATGTAGAAACTGTAATATGACGTGCACCAATATTTAAACCATTATCGTCATTAACAATTTTCAAGAAATCCATCATTTCATCATAATTTTCAAATGGTTCGCCGATACCCATAATTACAATTTGAGATACACGTTCTTCTGTTTCGTCTAATGCCTTTTGTACTGTCAATACTTGTGAAACGATTTCCCCCGCTTCTAAGTTGCGCTTTAAGCCACCTAATGTAGAAGCACAGAACGTACAACCAATACGACAACCAACTTGTGTAGTTACACATACTGAATTACCATATTCATGCCTCATCAATACCGTTTCAATCGTGTAACCATCTTGTAGTTCGAAAAGAAACTTGATTGTACCATCTTTACTTTCTTGTTTGACTACTGTAGTCATTGTAGTCATAGTAAAACTATTCTTTAAAACTTCACGTAACTCTTTTGATAAATTTGACATTTCATCAATACTATTTATACGTTTTTCATATAACCATTCAAAAATCTGTTTTGCTCTGAATTTTTGTTGGCCATTACTAACTAACCATTCTTGCATCTCATCGTATCTCAGTGAATAAATTGATTGCTTTTCAAAATCGGGAAGAAACTTATTCTTTTTTTCTTTTCTGTAGTTATCATTTATTACGTTTCCTTTCTTTTTATCCTAGTAATGAAAAAGCCATCAGAGTTGAAATCTTGAGGTAAAACTTGCATTGTCTTCACTTTTTCTCCAGTTATTGGGTGTTCAAAAGCATCGAATTCAAAATCACTATTTGCTTTTAAGAACGTATATATTACGTTTTCATTCTCCATTTGTTCAATCGTACATGTTGAATAAATAATCGTGCCACCTGGTTTCACACTATCTTTCACATTATTCAAAATTTCTAATTGGATTTCAACTAATGATTGAATTGAATGTTGTGATTGCTCGTATTTAATTTCAGGTTTATGTCTTAACACACCTAATCCGCTACATGGTGCATCGACTAAAATCTTATCATACACTTTATCATATTTTTCAGTTGCATCGTGTTCAAAAGCAGAAATGTTAGATAATCGTAATTTTTTGATATTGAAATCAATTAAATCAATTTTATGTTCGTGGATATCTGTCGCATCAACATGACCTGTACCATTTAATATTTCAGCGATATGACAGGCTTTACCACCTGGCGCACTACATGCGTCAAGTACTTTATCGCCCTCTGTTAATGACATAACCTCACCAACAAACATCGAACTTTTATCCTGAATTGACACGAGTCCATCTTTAAATAATCTTGATTCAATAATTGGCTTTCCACTAATATGTAGGCAAGTATCAATTTCTTTATCTAGTTCTACTATATAATCATCATCTGTTAATCTTCTAATTGCTTCATCAACAGTAATTCTTGTTAGATTTACACGCACAGTTGTTGACACTTTATCTAAGAAAGATTGCGCAATCTCTTCTGTCTTTTCTAAGCCAAAATGTGTAACCCAATGATCCACTAACCATTTAGGTAAGCTATATTCAATAGCAATTCTCTTTTTATTATCTGTAATTTCCGTGAAGTCTGGTAACTCACTGCGCATCATATTTCTTAAAATACCATTAACTACGTTTCCATTATGTGGTCCGCCTTTGTATTTAGCGATTTCCACCGCTTCGTGGATGATAGCATGTTCAGGTATTTTATCTAAGTACGCATATTGGTAAATACTCATCCAAAGTAATTGTCTTACCCAGCCTTTAAGTTTTGTCTGTACAAATGGTTTTAACAAATAATCTAATGTATATTTTCTTTTTAACGTGCCATATACAAGTTCTGTAAACAAACTTTTGTCTGCTCTGTTTAATTCATTATTTGATAATACTTCGTTAATAATAATATTACTGTAAGCTTTATCATTTATAATATCTTGGATTGTTTCAAAGGCTAATAACCTTACATTTGTATCTATTGTCATGATAGTACCTTCCCAACAAGCGCAGTTTGTACTCCGCTTAAATAGTTTGCAGTTAACATACGTTTTTTACCTGCAACTTGTATATCTGTTAATGCGATAGCATCGCCAGAACCTGTAGCAACAATAATTGCTTTTTTTGTTGTTTCTATAATTGTTCCAGGTTCACCTGTCTTTCCTTGTTCAATACGACTAGCATATACTTTTAAGTTACCATCATCCATTTTTGTATATGCGACTGGCCATGGTGAAAGACCTCTTATATGGTTGTATATTGCTTCTGCTGACTTAGACCAATCTATTTTTTCTTGATCACGGCTAATGTTTGATGCGAATGTTGCCTCGTCTTCTTTTTGCTCTATACGCTGATTCGTACCATTTATAATTGAAGGTAGTGTCTCTTTTAATAAATCTGCACCTAAGAAACTTAATTTATCATGCATTGACCCAACATCATCTTGGTCTTCTATTGCAATTGCACGTTGAGAGATAATATCTCCTGCATCTAATTTTTTAACCATATACATAATAGAAATGCCTGTTTCTTTTTGACCATCTATAATAGCTTGATGTATCGGTGCTCCACCTCTGTATTTTGGTAATAATGACGCATGTACATTGATTGCACCTAACTTAGGAGCATTTAATAATGATTCTGGTAAAATTTGTCCGAAAGCTGCTGTGACAATTAAATCTGCATCTAAAGCAATAAGTTTCTCTAAATCTTCAGATTGAGCTAATTTTTCCGGTTGATATACTGGTAATCCATGTTTTACTGCCACTTCTTTAACTGGCGGTGGTGTTAATGTTCTCTTTCTACCTACTGGTCTGTCTGGTTGTGTTACTACAGCAATCACATTATGTTCAGCAATTAATATTTCTAATACTTTTGTTGAAAAATCAGGTGTTCCCATAAAGATAATTTTACTCATTGTCAAAATACGCCTCCATCTCAGCTTCGTCTAAAATACGCACTGCACGCTCTGTAAATAATATGCCATCAAAATGATCAATCATATGTAAAATCATTCTAGCAATATCATCGTGTGCTGTCATTTCTACTTCATTACCATGCTTATCGTTACTTTTAACCACAATCATTTTACTTCTAGTTACTTCAGCGAATACATTGGGCATACTAATAGAACCTTCTAAATCTGTTACTTTTTCTTCAGATTCACTTACTAATTGAGGATTAATCAGTTGTAACAAACCATCTATTTCCATATCTATAATAGCTACTTTTTGTTCAATACCTATTTGAGGTGCACAAATTGCAGATGCTTCAACATCATACATCGTATCTTCTAAATCTAACAACAATTGCTCTAATCGTTTATCAAATTGAGTCACGCTTGATATCGTCTTTTTAAGTATAGGGTGTTTGCTTGTTACAAGCTGTTTAATTGTCATAGTTATATCTCCTCATAAAAATTCATCACATCATTATAACTTATTTTAATTGAAATTGCATCATACATTCAAATTTAGGGTTTTAATATATCGTATATATTTGTATTGTTGTATCCCTTTTCAATGCGAGCATTAAGTTATTTTGTTACTATTATTTTCAATATAAAAAAGGAATGATTTTATCACAATTTAATAAAATCATTCCTTAAAAATTGATTCATTTTCATATTAGATAGATAAACGATAATTTTGATTACCAAATTCATCAAAATTCTTTTCATCTAACCATTTTTCATATTCTTGTTTAAGCTTCGGCCATTCGTTATCAATGATAGACAACCAACAAGTGTCTCGATTGCGTCCTTTATAGACTTTATGATTTCGAAAGATGCCTTCATATTTAAAACCTAAACGTTTTGCAGCTTTGATAGAAGATTCATTATGTACATCACATTTCCATTCATATCTTCTATAGCCTAATGTTTCGAAGATATAATTAGCTAGTAAAAATTGAACTTCAGTCGCAATACGTGTTCTTTTTAAAATATTGGCATAATGAATATGCCCAACTTCAATGGAACCATTTGACTGATCAATCCTAAGCAAAGCAACAATACCCACTGCTTGCCCTGTTTGTCTATCAACAATCGCAAAAAAATATGGATCTTTAGATTCAACTTTTTTATTTAAGTATACTTTAAACGCTTCTATATCTTGAGGTTGCTCATCAGGCAAATAAGTCCAATTAGGTAAATCCTCAACCGTTCCAAAATGGGTATATAAGCCTTCACTATGTTTTGGTTTCAACTTTTCTAATCGACAATATCGACCTTCTATCGATAAGGCGTTCGGCACAATAGGTACTTGAAAACCATCTACTTGCTCTCCAATAGGTTGGTTGAATTCGTTATATTTCATAAGCATTTACCCCCTTGATTCTAAATACATTCAAATAGTTATATATACAATATTCTATTTAGAACTATCTAATATTGTTTATCTAAAATACATCTTCTGAAGTTGTATTAAAAAATTCTGCTAATATTTGCGCATCTTGATAATTTAATTTCGCTTTTTTCTCCTCTATCAATTCAATCATTTCAGGGCTAAGTGAAATATTATATAATGATGTAATACGATTTGATAATTCCACTACGCTTAAGCCAACCGCTTCTCTATTGCTAATCAAACTCATATGCACAACTCCTTAAACATCCATTTTAAAAATCAACTTCAACACCGAACAGTAAACTTTACTTCTTTTTACTACAAGCTTATTTCAACTTGTCAGCAATTTAAGTAGGACTCCTTACTCTTTAATATAACTTCATTTATCATTAAATGCAAAGTTAAAATTGATTATTTTTTATAAATATTATTAAATTATATATTTCTTACATGTTTTATAAATATTTTAATGTTATGAAGCGAATTATACAAAAAACAAGTACATAGAGAAGAATATAGATAAAGATGATATTTTCTTACTTACATATTCTAAATTATCTACTAATGAAATGCGGTTTGATACTCTTCAATTAAATACCCAAATGGTGCTAAGAAATATTTCGAAATGGGCTTACCACATGATATTATTATAAGCTTATAAATATAACTGCCATAACTTATTAAGAGATGGCTATTTTTTTGAGGATTGATAATATTTTGCACAACAATGTATTACCAATTATAATATGAGATATGGTTTATCCACATTGTATGAGGATTACTTAATTCAGTTTGAGCCATTACGTGTGTTTAAATATAAAAAATTAAAATACAGGAGTATGTAAAATGAAAAAGGTTTTAGGTTTATTATTGGCAAGTACATTAGTGTTAGGAGCATGTGGAAATAGTAACAACAATAGTAAAGAGAATAAAAAAGAATCTGTAGACGCAGATAAATCACAATTTAAAAATGACACTTTAACTATCGATGGTGTAGCTTTAAAAATCAAAGACACATTTTTAATTAATGAACTTAATACTGGCGACAAGTTTTTAGCTTTTAAATATGAAGTTGAAAATAACACAAATACAAATGAAATTACTGCTCAAAATGTATGGTTATCTAATATGAAAGTAGAACAAAAAAAACAAGATACAATCAAGCAATTAAAACTAGGACCTACGCCAAATACAGGTATATTTGAAAATTGGGATAAACATTCAGAAGATAAAATCAAAAAAGAAAAAAGTGCCAAAGGAATAGTCGCTTATAAATTACAAGATAATGGTGATGTAACTTTGAAAGCTACAAAAGATAGCGATAAGAAAGAATTAGGTACTAAAAAAATAAAGATTAATGAACTTAATACTGTAGATTATGATGTAAAATCAGGCATAACTACTAAAACTGCAAACACACAATAACAACAATATACTGCAGAATTAGAAAGATGCGTGAATTAAGTAAACAATCACTATGCATCATGCAAGAATCTACTTAAGCTAGACAAATAGAATAATGTTATTTGGGCAGTTCCTACTGCCCTATTTATTTTCTAATCTTTATATTGAACTTACGTTCTAAATGTAAGGAGGAATACATTATGTGGTCAGAACAATTTAAAGATAAAGCAGGCAAAACTAAATACCGCTTATATAAGAAGTATAAAGACTTATACACGGATAAATGACGCAGAGTATGTGTTGTAATGAACAAAGATACTAAAATTTCTCAGAAAGAATCTTTATTCCAATTAGATGATAGGATAAAAAATAAGATTACTGATAATCACAATAATAAATTAGAGGAATTAACGATTCATAATTTATTAGACCAATGGTTTACATATCATAAAAATAGGCCTGGTTTTAAAGAGAAATATAGATGAATCTACACTAGTTTCAAAGCTAGATGTAAAACATGTCCAAAAACTAATCAATACATTATCTAAAATTTATTCAGAAAACCAAGTTAGACGACAACTTAATGATATGAAAAAAGCTTTAGCATATGCAACGAAATTTTATAGATACACTAATAAGCATATGTTAAATGATGTAGAAGTACTTAAGAAAGCTAAAACTCTAGAAGATATTGAAAAAGAAGAAAAAAATATATAACTATCTTGAAATGATTCAAGTGTTAAAAATACGTGAATTTATATTAACTAAAAAACATATGGACAAGAGGTTGAATTCATTTATAGCTAACTTAATAGAACCACAAGCATTACAAGCAAAAGATATCGATTTTCAAAATAAAACAATAAATATAAACGGAACAATTCATTGGATTAAACATGAAAAGAGTTGGTCATACTGACGAAAAAACTACTATTCAAATATACACGCATTTAACAGAAAAATGGACAAACAGTTAACCTAGAAATTTGAAAATATTCCAAGTTAATCTATCTGCCCTTTTTCTGACCTTAGTTAATTTTGAACAACCTATAAAACCCTTTTAAATATTGAAATCAAGCCTTTTCTAATACAAAATCACATCATCATCTGTGGATTTATATCTATCTTTAAGGATAATTTCTCTTTTAAGTATTGATCATGATAATAATCGTCTAAATATTTTAGTGCCTCATGTAATGCGGGTTCACTTTTATATTTTACTAAAATTTGAAAACGGTATTCATTATTGATACGAGATAAAGCTGCCGGCGATGGACCAAGTACTAATGCTTTATCCGTTAAATGTTGTAACAAAATTTTATGAATATGTTTCGATGCTTCCATAACTTTTTTCATCTCTTTATGCGCAATCGTAAAGTTGATTAAAAAGAAATAAGGAGGATATTTACCCATTTTACGATAATTCATTTCCTTATTAAAAAAAGCCATATAATCGTTAGCTTGAACGTCTTTAATAGCATAATGTTCTGGATTATATGTTTGGATGATAACTTCCCCTTCTTTTTCATGTCTACCAGCTCGACCAGAAACTTGAGTTAATAACTGATACGTTCTTTCACTAGCTCTAAAATCCGGAAGATTTAACATAGTATCAGCATTTAAAACGCCTACTAATGTAATATTGGGGAAATCTAAGCCCTTAGCAATCATTTGTGTACCAAGCAAGATATCTCCTTTACCTGCTCCAAAATCATCTAAAAGTTTTTCATGTGCGCCTTTTCTTGAAGTTGTATCCACATCCATACGTATAATACGTGCTTCCTGGAATGCTTCTTGTAATAACTCTTCAACTCGTTGTGTGCCTGTACCTACTTGTCTAATATGCTCACTTTCACAGTTCGGGCATTTATTGGGAGGCACTTCTTGATGTCCACAATAATGACATTTGAGTTGATCTGTTGATTTATGATAAGTAAGCGATATATCACAGTTTGGACATTGTGGCACGTGACCACAATCCCTGCATAACATAAATGAAGCATACCCTCTTCGATTTAAGAATAGCACGATTTGTTCGTTTTTATCTAATCTTTGTTGTATAGATTTGCGTAATTGTTCAGAAAACATCGAACGGTTACCTGAGCTAAGTTCAGCCCTCATATCGACAATTTCAATTTCTGGCAATGCTTGTTGATTGACCCTACTGGGTAATGATAACAATTCATAAACACCTTTTTCTGCTCTTGCATAAGTTTCAAGACTTGGTGTTGCACTCCCTAGAATTAATGGACATTTATGGTACTGACTTCGCCATTGTGCTATGTCCCTAGCCTGGTACCTAGGATAATCTTCTTGTTTGTAGGAAGACTCATGTTCTTCATCAATTATAATCATCCCTAAGTTTTTAAAGGGAGCGAAAACGCTTGACCTTGCACCTACACTTACGCTCGCTTTACCGTCTCTAATTTTTTGCCATTCATCATAACGTTCACCCTTGGACAAACCAGAATGTAATACTGCTACTTCGTCACCGAATCTTCGTTTAAATCTTAAGACCATTTGAGGTGTCAGCGCAATTTCTGGTACTAGCATCATCGCTTGTCTTCCTAATTTCAATACTTCTTCAATTGTTTGTAAATAAACTTCTGTCTTTCCAGATCCAGTAACACCATGAAGTAAATAAGTACGTTGCTGGTGTGCCTGAATACTTTCAAGTATAGATTTATACGCCTCTTGTTGGTCACCTGTGAGTTGTTGTTTTTGATCTTGTTCAAAAACACGTGTTTCAAAGGGATTACGTTCAACAATGGCATCATATTTTTCTACAAAACCTTTACGCATTAAAGTATCAATACTCGATTTAGAAAAACCCATATCTTCTAAATCTTTTAATAATACCGTATGATGACGCTCATCTAACAAATAAGCATAGAGCTCGTACTGTTTTTTAGATTTTTCCAATGAATCTAAGACGCTCTCATAGTCGAAACCCTCAATAATGCTAACGGCGCGTTGTTTCTTTTTGCTAACATTTTGAGATAAAAGTGTCATTTCAGATACTATACCTTTTTTGAGCAATGGTACTATTTGGCCTAAATCATCATTATATTGAGCTTCTTTATAAGGATATTGGCCACCCTTATCAAACTTAACTTTAAGCGATTCAGGAACAGCATCAGCATCTACAATTGAAAAAACTTTTGTATATTTTGCCTTTATAGCGCTTGGCAACATTACTTCTAACATTGAAATTCGTTTAGTAACGAAGTAATTATTATACCATTCAGTTAATTGGATTAGTTCTTCTGTTAATTCTGGTTTGATATCTTGTATTTCTTTAATTTCCTTTAATTTTGCGATATCTATATTGCCATCAGGTTTATCAGTGACTTGCATAACATAACCTTGAATGGTTCTTGACCCAAATGGAACAATAACTCGCATACCTACTTGAACCATTGACTGTAATCTCGTAGGAATTATATAGTCGAATGTAAAGTCAACGCTCTTGGAAGGTATATCAACAATTACCTTAGCTATCATATTATTGCCACCTTGTTTCTAAACTATTCAATATGTGCTCCGCTAATTCGACTTTTTTATGTTTTCCTAGTGTTGCGGTATCACCTGTTTTATAGTACATTGTATAGTCATTATCATCTGAACTAAAACCAATGGTTCTATCGCCTACATTGTTTGCAATTACTACATCAGCATTTTTATTTTTTAGTTTCTTTTGAGCATATTCAGCTATATTTTGTGTTTCTGCTGCAAATCCCACTAAAAATTGATGTGTTTTATGCTCACCTAAATACTTTAAAATATCAGGAGTACGTTTAAATGAAACTGACAGTGTACCTTCTTGTTTTTTCAATTTATGTTCAAGTGTATCTACCGGTGCATAGTCTGATACTGCTGCTGCTTTAAACACAATGTCTTGATATTCGAAACGTGTTTTTACTGCATGGAACATGTCTTCTGCACTTTGAACTTGGACTACTTCTACATTTGCTGGTGGTGTTAAATGAGTTGGTCCTGTAACGAGTGTAACTATAGCACCGCGTTTTGTAAGTGATTCTGCTAACGCATAACCGATTTTACCTGAAGCGCGGTTAGATAAATAACGTACAGGATCTAATTCTTCGACTGTAGGGCCAGCAGTAACTAGTGCACGTTTGCCTTCAAAACGGCTATTTTTATAAAGCGGATTTTGAGTCGGTTCATTAAAATATTGATTTAACCGCTCTACGATTTGTAATGGTTCTTCCATTCTACCTTTTGCAACATAACCACATGCTAAAAAGCCTTCACCTGGCTCGAGGAAATAGTATCCATCTGAACTCAAAGTCGCTAAATTTTGTTGAGTTCTACGATTTTCATACATATGAACATTCATAGCAGGTGCAATGAACTTTGGTGTCTCAGTAGCTAATAATGTAGAGGTCACCATGTCATCAGCAATGCCATTAGCTAATTTTGCAATTGTATTTGCAGTAGCTGGAGCAACAATAATGGCATCGGCCCAATCACCTAGCGCAACATGTTGTATTTCTTCTGGATTCTGTTCTTTAAAAGTACTTGTATAAACTGGATTTCTACCAATTGCTTGAAATGCTAGTGGTGTAACAAACTCTTGCGCATGATCAGTAAGCATTACTCTCACATCATAATTAGCTTGTGTTAATTTACTAGTTAAATCGATAGCTTTATATGCCGCAATACCACCTGTAACAGCGAGTAATATTCGTTTCATATTATTGTCATTCTCCTTCAAATAAATTAAATATGACTTTTTAAATCAACATTTTATGTGAAAGCCTAAATTAAATTTAATGATTTAAGCTTTTAAGAATACTTTGATTACTCATCATTATACACAAATTAATAACTAAATTAAAAAGAGTGAGACAGAAATCTTATTTTTTTAAAATGATTTCGTTGCCTCACCCGGAAAAAGGTGAATCATAGTTAAAAAGTTTTAATTGGAATTAGCATTTTAAACTAATACTCAAATATAAGTACCACTAGATTGATAAATAGATTGATGATAAGCACTAAGTCTCTTACACAAGAAAGTTATCAGGGCTTTATTTAAAGCGTGGCCTTATCATTAAAAAGCCTGAGACATTTGTTAATGTCTCAGGCTCACTTTAAAACTCCACTTTCAAAACGCATATGTTCTATACTCGTATCTCAAGTTTATTATTTTTAGAAAGATTTTAGGAATAGTTTGTCAGGAAAAACTTCACCGTCAGCAATTTCTTCTAAAGCTTTACCTACAGGTTTTTTTGAAATATATTTATTTAATAATGCAGTTTCAGGTTTTTCATCTAATTCACGTGCACGTTTTGCAGCAGTAGTTGCTACTAAGTATTTTGAGTTTATTTTATCTGTTAATTGGTTTAATGGTGGTTGTAACATTATTTTTTTGCCTCCAATATCATTTTTCTATATTTTGCTTCAATACGTTCCCTCTTCAAGTGCTCAGCCTCTACTATTGATTGAATGCGTTGTTTTGCTAAGTCTACTTCATCATTTACAACAACATAGTCATACAAGTTCATCATTTCAACTTCTCGACGCGCTTCATGTACTCGGCTTTGAATCTTCTCACTGGATTCTGTTCCACGACCCACAAGTCGTTCACGCAAATGATCCAAACTTGGTGGCGCAAGAAAAATAAATAGAGCATCTGGGAATTTTTTGCGCACTTGTTTAGCACCTTCTACTTCAATTTCTAAAAACACATCATTACCTTGATCCATTGTGTCTTTAACGTATTGCACAGGTGTCCCATAATAATTCCCCACAAATTCAGCATATTCTATAAATTGATCTTGCTTAATCAATTCTTCAAATTCTGATTTTGCTTTGAAGAAATAATCAACACCATCGACTTCGCCTTCACGCTTGTCACGTGTTGTCATCGAAATAGAATACTTATAAGATGTGGACGGATCATCAAATATTTTTTTTCTAACTGTACCTTTTCCAACGCCAGAAGGTCCAGATAGTACAATCAACAAACCTTTCTCATTTTCCATGACTTACTACCTCTCTAAACTGTTCTACTATTATTAGACAATGATACCACAATCTCTAATTAGTTGTATAGCATAGCAAAGGACAAACTTTGACCATGAAGATTTCTTATTGCCATGTTACAATATGATGAATGACTAAAAATAAGGTGGCTGATAGTAATGGCATATGATGGTTTATTCACTAGAAAAATAGTGGACTCTCTTCAATTTCTAGTAGATGGAAGAATTCATAAAATAAATCAACCCGAAAACGATACGATGTTAGTTGTTATTCGACAAAATCGTAAAAATCATCAGCTTCTACTTTCTATCCATCCTAGTTTTACTAGAATGCATTTAACAAATAAAAAATATGATAATCCATTTGACCCACCAATGTTTGCCCGTGTTTTTCGTAAACACATCGAAGGTGGTATTGTTAAAGCAGTAAGACAAATTGGTAATGATAGACGTGTAGAAATAGATGTTCAAAGTAAAGACGAAATCGGTGATACGATTTACCGTACAATTATTTTAGAAATTATGGGCAAACACAGTAATTTAATATTGGTAGATGACAATCGAAAAATTATTGAAGGGTTTAAGCATTTAACACCAAATACTAATCAATATCGTACAGTTATGCCTGGCTTTCAATATGAAGCACCTCCAACTCAAAATAAAATCAATCCTTTTGATATTTCTGGAGTTGAAGCGTTAAAATATATCGATTTTAATAGTGGGAAAATTGCGAGACAATTGCTCAATCATTTCGAAGGTTTTAGCCCGCTGATAACAAATGAGATTGCAAACCGTAGACAATTTATGACCACACAAACTTTACCGGAAGCTTTCGATGAAGTACTCGAGGAAATTCAAGGTGAGCCCACGCCTGTTTTCCATAAAAATCACGAATCTGGAAAAGAAGATTTCTATTTCATGAAATTAGACCAGTTCTATGATGACGTAGTACTTTACGACTCCCTTCATGATTTATTAGATCGTTATTATGATGCGCGTGGTGAAAGAGAACGCGTTAAACAACGTGCTAACGACTTAGTAAAATTTGTTCAACAACAACTTAACAAGTCTCAAAACAAATTAAGTAAGTTAATAGATGAACGTGAAGGTACCAAAGAAAAAGAGCAACAACAATTATTTGGTGAACTTATAACTGCAAATATCTATCGTATTAAGCAGGGGGATGAATCACTTACTGCGCTTAATTATTATAACGGCGAAGAAGTGACAATACCACTTAATCCTACAAAAACACCTGCTGTTAACGCACAAAATTATTATAAAAAATATAATAAATTAAAAACGCGTGAACACGAATTACAACATCAAATTCAATTAACCAAAGAAAATATTAACTACTTTGAAAGTATCGAGCAACAACTTACACATATTTCTGTTGATGAAATTGACGATATTCGTGACGAGTTAGCTGATCAAGGATTTATGAAGCAGCGTAAACAAAGCAAGAAGAAAAAGAAACAGACGATGCAAATTCAAGCGTACACTTCTACAGATGGCGATACAATCTTGGTTGGTAAAAACAATAAACAAAACGATTATTTAACTAATAAACAAGCTAAAAAACATCATCTTTGGTTCCACACTAAAGATATCCCTGGTTCACACGTTGTCATTATAAGTGATGAGCCAAGTGAAGAGACAATTAAAGAAGCTGCAATGTTATCAGCATATTTTTCAAAAGCTGGTAGTTCTGCACAAGTACCAGTTGATTATACTGAAATCAAACATGTTCATAAACCTTCAGGTGCTAAACCTGGTTTTGTAACATATGATAATCAAAAAACGCTTTACGCTACCCCAGATTATGATCACATTCAAAAATTAAAAGTTAAATAACATAATGAGGTTGGGACATAAATCCCAGAAAAATAGCACTCAGATGATTTAATTCAATTCATCTGAGTGCTTCTTTTTTGTTCAATACTTCATATTATTGGCTCGCGCTTTCTTAAAGGACAGCTTCAGATTGTAGTCTTCTGCTTATCCTGTTACCTCAAGAGTCTCGCAAAATATGTCGCATGCATATGTAATTTTACATTAAAATATTGAAAGGATAAGGTAGTTATGAATAATTTAATAAATACTAATAAACTAAACGAGGTGTCTTTTGTATAAAAATTATAATATGACTCAACTTACACTACCAATGGAAACTTCAGTTCTTATACCCACAAATGATATGTCACGATATGTTACTGAAACCGTTGAAACAACCCCTGCAAATGAATTCAAACATTATCGTGGTGCTACATCATATCATCCTATAATAAGGTTAAAACTTATTCTATATGCTTACGCACAATCCGTATCGCCTAGTCGTAAAACAGAAAAATTGCTTAGTGGTAGTATCCGAATGATGTGGCTATCACAAAATCAAACAACTTTTTATAAAACAATTAATCGTTTTAAAGTAAATCCTGTAGTAGATGTCCTATTAAAATCATTATTTATTCAATTTCACGATCAATGTCTGTAACAAAATCTTATAAATGATAAGACTATTTCATAAAATAATTTATTGATCCATATTTATAATTATTTGCTTTCTGGCAGTGTCAATTGGAAATTCACACCAAATTTATCTTGTATCCACGCAAATTCTCTAAATGGCGGCATTTCTGTTTTAGGCATTAATATTGCACCGCCACTTTTCAATTTATTAAATAATCTTTCCATTTCAATTGGGTTATCAACAGTTACATATAAAGACATAGCTGGGTTCATTTCAATATCTACACCATTCATGTTGTCAATTGCCATAAATACTTGGTCTTTCAACCTAAAAATTGCATGTTGCACGGCCCCAGTAGGTTCATTGTCACTTTCACTATAACGGACCAATGCTAATATTTCAGCATCTTCAAAAGTATTTACATATAAATTTATCGCTTCTTCTGCGTTACCGTTAAACATTAAAAATGTCGTGATTTTTGGTATTGCCATTATTTTACCCCCTAAATTTTTCTTATCATTAGCATAAAGGATATTTTATAAAAAATCGACAAAGCAGAACAAAAATCAAAAGATTAAATGTGTTTTTATACTTATATCAATAAAATAATTCAATAGCATATCTCAAAAAAATATTATCATTTAAGATAAGTTGATAAAGCCATTTCCTAGCACATCTCGTACATCGTGAATAACTAAAAAGGCGTTTTCATCTTCTTCATTCACCAATTTTTTCACTCTTGTTACTTGTGATTGAGGAACAACGACATATAACATACTCGTTTCATGTTTACCGTAACCACCTTTACCATTTAATAAAGTAGATCCTCTACCCGTAAAACTATTAATTCTGTCACTAATGACTTCATTTTTACTAGAAATAACTGTAACTGCTTTTTTAGGGTTAAATCCTTCAATTATGAATGAGGTTGCTCTTTCTGTAACAAATAGCATTATTATAGTAAATAGTACATTTGTAAGTGGTAACACAAAAAGAAAAGATAATACGACTAAACCATCTAATATGAAGATAGCTTGAGCTGTTTTTATATCTAAATATTTATTTAACATTTTTGCAATTACAGATGTTCCACCAATGACACCACCTGCAGCAATAACTAAACCAATACCAACACCGACTAAAACACCACCAAATGTTGCATTTATAACAAAATTATCTATTCCCGTATTAAAACTTTTAGTTAAATCTAAAAAAATCGAGATGGCTGTATTCGCTATAAAAGTATAAACTGCAGTACGTGTACTTAAAAATTTCCAACCAACAATGATAACAATTGTGTTAATAATCAATGATGTTAGCGCAGGTGACCATCCAAACGCGTATTTTAATGCTAACGATATACCGACTGTTCCACCATCACCTAAATTAGAACCTAATATAAAGCAATTGACCGCTAGAGCACTTACAAACGCTCCTAATATGCAAATGATGATATTTTTTGTGTGATCTTTAAACAACTGTTCCAACATTTTCATATAAGCCCCCCTCTTTTTTTAAAAAAACTTTTCATAAATAATAAAGTGTTTTATAAATTAATTTAAAATTATTGTGCATCAATTCCCAAAAATTATCATTTATATTGTAAGGCCAAATGTACCACAACCAATAAAGCCATACTACCTTTAATAGCACACAACTTTTATAATACAATTAAACCGTTACATCTTAATGACTATTATTGTTATACTTTATTTATGACCATAATGCTTTTACTTTTTACGTTTCACAGTTAAAATATAAATAAAATTGCTGGAGGTATTTCATGTCTTATTATATTATTCCATTACTTATAGCTGCCTTAGTAATATTGGTGGGCTATATTATTATTAAAATAATGATACGCTAGTTTTAAAATTAAAATATGAGCTTTAAATTGCTCATCTATTTTAACAACATAAATAAACACCTCCGTTTAAACTGACGGAGAGTTCAGAACACAGGTAAACTCTATGCATTAATTTGTATAGGGTTTATTTATGATATAACTTAAAAACTATACCTTAGTATATGTTGAATAACTTTTTTAAGTATTATAATAAAGCAAATAACAATTTATCATGTTTTTATAGAATGCGTTACGATAAGATCCTTCATCAAAAGTATATTCAATAAATTTAATGTCTTCGGTAGAAAAACAATTTATATATAATGTTCAGAAAGTACAATCATTTATAATATTAGAACATAAATCACTTCATATTTTATATCCCGAAGTCGTATAGTCAGTTATCGTTTGCAGATTTGATTAATTTATATCAAGATAAAAATACGTTTATAAAAAAATAAAAATAAGGAGCCAATAAAATGACTCAACATAATGAAATTATTAAATGTGCTGAAGAACATCAATTACACATCCAACCTCGAACAATTTCATTGAATGAATCTGGCCTTGATTTCCAAGTTGCATTTGGAAAAGATGAACATGGCATAGAATGGGTTTTAAGACTACCAAGAAGATCTGACGTTTATAAACGAACAAAACCCGAAAAACAAGTGGTAGACTTTTTACAGAGTAATGTTTCATTTGAAATACCGAAGTGGAAAGTACACGCAAAAGACCTTATTGCTTACCCAAAACTTACTGGCAATCCTGCAGCCACAATAGACCCAGAAATACAAGATTATGTTTGGGAAATTGAACACAAACCAGTACCAGAAAACTTTGTTAATACATTAGCCGAAGCGCTCGTAGACTTACACAATATACCAGAAGAAAACATTACCGCGCAGCATATAAAAATTAAAACTATACAAGAAGTAAAAAATGACTTTCAAAGAAGAATGAATAAAGTTAAAGAAACTTATGGCGTAGTATATGAATTATGGAACAGATGGAAACAATGGTTAGAAAACGACGAACTATGGCCACGACATGCGACCATGATACATGGAGACTTACATCCAGGACATATAATGGTTGATAACCAAGCAAACGTCACAGGTCTTATAGACTGGACTGAAGCAACTCACTCCGATCCATCAATGGACTTTATGGGACACCATCGTATATTTGGGGAAGAAGGATTAGAACAACTTATAACTGCATACGGTAAAGCTGGTGGTGAAATATGGCCTCGAATGAAAGAGCATATAATAGAACTTAATGCAGTATTTCCAATGTTCATTGCTGAGTTTGCTATGAAATCAGGAGAATCAGCGTTTGAGAAAATGGCATTGAAAGAGTTAGGTATGGAAGAAAAGGAGTTTTAAAATAAAATATATAATTTTATTAAAGTTTCAATAATAGATTACATAAGCTGAATCAAATTTCAAAAGTAATGTAATCGACGATTATCTGAAGTTCCATTCATATAAAAACATTGACCAAAGACTAGAGACTAAAGCATTAGCCCCCAAAAAACGTGTACAAAAACTGTCAATAGTTTGAATCCTCCATCTAGTTAAAATAGAGGATTTTTTCCATGTAATATTTAGTTATTACTATCTAAAGTAAAACTATTATTATGGCTTGTCGTGTATAAACAAGAATGAGACAGAAATTTAATTATTAAAAATTAAATTTCTGTCTCATTCTTTTTATTCTAAATTCTCAAATATGATGTTAAACAACATTAAAGCTATATAGAAGTCACATTGAGTTCGTTATTATATGTGCCCTTTTTGTTTAATAGTTGATTTAGATTTTTTATAAATATTGTCTTCAACTGTCTGCATTGAACTGACTTTGTCATATCTTGCATTATCTTGATGTCTATAATCTTGCTCTTTTTTTAAAAATTTGTTTAAGTGTGCGAAATGATTATAAGCTTCTTTCGGGTCATTTGTCATAACATCCCCTCCACTTAGTATATTATGATAAGTTATCTCTCCAATCAACTAATCTACTAATATCATTGTCAGAAATTTCTCCATTTTCTTTCGCGACTTCTATAAGTTCATTATAATCACTCAAAGTGTAAAATGGTACTCCAATGTTTTGAAATTCTTCATCAGCTTTTTTTAAACCATAAGTAAATATAGCAACCACACCGAGAACCTCTGCGCCTGCTTCTCTAAGCGCATTAACAGCTGTAATTGATGAACCACCAGTAGAAATTAAATCTTCTATAACTACAACTTTTTTACCTTGACTTAATGCACCCTCAATTTGTTTTTGCTTACCATGACTTTTACTTTTTGAACGTACATAATTCATCGGTAAATTAAGTACTTCAGATACATAGGCTGCATGAGGAATGCCTGCAGTTGCAGTACCAGAAAGAATTTCAACATCTTCAAAATTTGTTTTAATCAATTCACTTAAACCATCTCTAATGTCACGTCGTACATCTGGATAACCAAGGGTTACTCGATTATCACAATAAATAGGAGATTTAATTCCTGAACTCCACGTAAATGGATCGTTTGGAGATAATGAAACTGCTTTAATATCTAATAATGATTTTGCAATTGCTTTTGCCATTTTATCTTAACCAACTTTCTTTAATTTTATGGTAACTTTCTACTGGATTACTACTTTTAGTAATTGGACGACCAACGACAATATGAGTCGCTCCCATTTCTTTAGCATCTTCAGGTGTTGTTACTCTTTGTTGATCATCTTTCGCTGAATCTAATGGTCTAATACCTGGCGTTACTTTTAAAAACGCTTCTCCTAGTTCACTTTTAAGCAGTTGAGCTTCAAGTGGTGAACATACTACACCATCCAATCCAGATAATTGTGCCAACTGGGCATAATTAAGTACAGCGTCTTCAATCGAGCTTTGAATATTTTGTTCATCTCTTAATATTCTTTCTGTTGTAGATGTCAGCTGTGTTACTGCTATCAGTTTAATGTTAGGGTTATGCTTTTTAAGTCCTACTAAAGCACTTTTCATCATTTCAGTGCCACCGGCAGCATGCACATTTACTAAATCAACGTTCAATTTACTTAATCCTTCCATCGCTTTTCCAACAGTGTTTGGAATATCATGCAATTTTAAATCTAGAAAAATATCATGACCGCGATCTTTAATCGATGATATCAATTGTGGGCCAGTTTGATAAAAAAGTTCCATTCCAGCTTTTACAAATAATGGTTCTTCAAATCTGTCTAAAAATGCATCTACCGCTTCCACAGAATCAAAGTCTAATGCAATAATAGGTAAGTTTCTCATTTTATTTACACCCCAACACTTTAAATTTCTTTATTTACTTAATTAAAAGGTAAAATAGTAATTTATTCAAACACTATTTTACCTTAGATTATTTTGTTGCCATATTACATGTTTTTCATTGTGAAAGTCATACTTTCAAGGACACTTGTTAGTGCGTCTACTGTATCTAACGATGTTAGACAAGGTACGCCATTTTCAACAGATGCACGTCTGATTTGGAAGCCATCACGTTCAACTTCTTTTCCTTTTGTCATCGTATTAACGACGATTTGAACTTCACCATTTTGAATGCGAGTTAATAAATCATCTTCACCACCGATTTTGCCAACGACTTCTGAAGGAATTTGATTTTCAGCTAATTTTTGGGCAGTACCTTCTGTCGCTAAAATTTTATAGCCTACTTCGTTTAAACGATGTGCAATAGATATAATTTCATCTTTATCTTTATCACTTACTGTCATCAAAACTGTCCCGTGGTCACTGACTTCCATACCACTTGCAGTTAACCCTTTGTAAAGCGCCTTTTCCATTGTAGAATCTTTCCCCATTACTTCACCTGTTGATTTCATTTCAGGTCCAAGCGTAATATCTACATTTTTCAATTTATTAAAACTGAAGACCGGTGCTTTGACAAACACACCATTTGCGTACGGTTGGATTCCAGCTTTATAACCTAAATCGACAAGTTTTTCGCCCATAATGGAACGCATTGCCAATTGCGCCATTTGAATATCAGTAATCTTACTTAAGAATGGCACCGTACGACTGGCACGTGGATTCACTTCTAAAACATATACGCCGTCGTGTGCAATAACAAATTGAATATTAATTAATCCGACTATATTTAACCCTTTTGCCAATTTAATAGTGAAATCTTCTAGCGTATCCATTTCTACTTGAGTTAATGTTTGTGGTGGATAAACTGCAATAGAATCACCTGAGTGAACACCCGCTCTTTCGATATGCTCCATGATACCCGGAATAATTACAGTCTCTCCATCACATATAGCATCAACTTCAATTTCTTTACCTGTTAAGTATCTGTCTACTAATACAGGATGATCTGGGCTAGCTTTAACAGCTTGATTCATGTAGTCTTCTAATTCTGCGTCACTATTAACAATCTCCATCGCGCGTCCGCCTAATACGTAAGATGGTCTTACAACGACTGGATAACCAATGTTCCTTGCATTTTGTAGTGCTTCTTGAGGTGATGTAGCCGTCTTACCATTTGGTTGTGGCACGCCAATTTTATGCAATAACGCTTCAAATTCTTTACGGTCTTCTGCTCTATTTAAATCTTCTAATGATGTTCCTAGAATTTGAACGTCGTGTTTTGCTAGTTTATCAGCTAAGTTGATCGCTGTTTGGCCACCAAATTGAACGACTACCCCTTTAGGTTGTTCTAAATCAATAATATTCATGACATCTTCTTCAGTTAGTGGTTCAAAGTATAATTTATCTGATATTGAAAAATCAGTTGATACAGTTTCTGGATTATTGTTTACAATAATTGCTTCATAACCAGCTTGTTGAATTGCCCATACAGCGTGCACCGTTGCATAGTCAAATTCAACACCTTGACCAATACGTATTGGACCTGACCCAAGCACTAGAATTTTCTCTTTATCCGTAACGATAGATTCATTTTCGTATTCGTATGTTCCATAATAATAAGGTGTTGTTGACTCAAATTCTGCAGCGCATGTATCTACCATTTTATACACTGGTGTAATACCATTTGCTACTCTTAAATCGTGAACTTCAGTTTCTGTCATGTCGAAACGATGAGCAATGACACGGTCGCTAAAGCCATAATTTTTAGCAAATTTCAGGTAATTAATATCCCCTTTATTAGCCTTTAAATCATGCTCTATATTAATAATATGTTGGAATTTGTTTAAGAAGAAATAATCTATTTTTGTCATTTCATGAATTTCTTCTAATGTCGTACCTCTGCGGATTGCTTCTCCTATAAAGAATAGACGTTCATCATCTTGGTCTTTGATACGTGATTTAATATAATCTAAATCGAACGTTTCACCATTTGGTAAGCCTAAATGATGTACACCATATTCTAAAGAACGAATCGCTTTAAGTAAGGACTCTTCATATGTTCTTCCGATTGCCATTACTTCGCCTGTCGCCTTCATTTGTGTACCTAGAACGCGTTCACCTTTTTCAAATTTATCAAATGGGAAGCGTGGAATCTTAGAAATCACGTAATCTAATGTGGGCTCAAAGGCAGCATATGATGTTTCAGTAATCGGATTCAACATTTCATCCAACGTCAATCCTACTGCAATTTTGGCAGCTAATTTGGCAATTGGATAACCTGTTGCTTTTGACGCCAACGCAGATGAGCGAGATACACGAGGATTCACCTCGATGATATAGTAATCCATAGAATGTGGGTCTAGCGCAAGCTGTACATTACAACCGCCTTCAATGCCTAATGCACGTATCACTTTTAACGATACATCACGTAACATTTGATATTCTACATCTGACAACGTTTGACTAGGTGCTACTACGATTGAGTCACCTGTATGTATACCCACAGGGTCAATATTTTCCATATTACAGACAACAATAGCATTGTCATTTTTATCACGCATAACTTCATATTCAATTTCTTTATAGCCAGCGATTGATTTTTCGATTAAACACTGTGTGGCCGGACTATAATGTAAACCGTTACCTACGATTTCTTTAAATTCTTCATCGTTATAACAAATTCCTCCGCCAGTGCCGCCCATTGTAAATGCCGGTCTTACGATTAACGGATAACCAACTTCCTCTTTAAATGCAAATGCTTGCTCAACTGTATTGACGATATCACTTTCAGGAACCGGTACATTTAGTTCGTTCATCAATGTTCTAAATAATTCTCTATCTTCAGCTTGTTGAATCGACTGCAATTCTGTTCCTAATAGCTGTACATTATTAGCTTCTAATTCTCCACTATCATGTAATTGAATTGCCATATTTAATCCTGTTTGACCTCCTAATGTAGGTAGGAGTGCATCTGGTTGCTCTTTACGAATAATACGTGCAATAAAATCATGCGTTAATGGTTCAATATACACTTTATCGGCAATTTCAGTATCCGTCATGATCGTAGCTGGGTTTGAGTTAACTAATATTACACGGTAGCCCTCTTCTTTTAATGCCAAACATGCTTGAGTACCTGCATAATCGAACTCTGCAGCTTGACCGATGATAATTGGTCCTGATCCTATAACTAAAATCGTTTCTATATCTTGACGTTTAGGCATTGATTGTACGCTCCTTTGTTTTATATTCATTCATCATGTCGATAAATTCATCAAATAAATAATTAGAATCTGATGGTCCCGGACATGCTTCAGGATGATATTGTACTGAAAAAGCTGGTAATGATTTATGTTTCAAACCTTCAACTGTGCCATCATTAATAGCAATATGTGTAATTTCTAAATCTGTATTTATTAAAGAATCTTTATCAATTGCATAACCGTGATTTTGACTCGTTAATGCAATTTTTCCAGTTTTTAAGTCTTTGACTGGATGATTAGCGCCTCTGTGACCAAACTTCATTTTGAAAGAAGTCGCTCCTTGAGCTAGTGCAAATAATTGGTGACCTAGACAAATACCGAAAAATGGAACCTGTCCTAAGATGCCTTGAATCATTTCTAATGCTGTTTCAACCGCTTCAGGGTCACCAGGTCCATTAGACAACATCACACCATCAGGTGACATTCTAATAATTTCTTCTGCAGTTGTGTCGTATGGTACTACAGTTACATTACAACCACGTGCATTAAGTTCTCTTACAATATTTTGTTTTTTACCAAAATCAACCAAGACAACCCTTAAGCCATAGCCAGTAGATACATAAGGAGATTTTGTAGATACAGTTGTCACTTCATTACGTGGTAATTCTTTTGTTTTTAATTGTGTAACTATTTGCTCAATCTCGGCTTTATTATCTGTAAACGCAGCTTTTAGCACGCCGTATTTTCGAATTTTCCTTGTAATACTTCGTGTATCGACACCTGAAATGCCTGGTATATCATACTCTACAAGTACTTCATCAAATGTTTTTTGTTTTCTAAAATTACTTGGTTGGCTGCTGGTTTCTTTTACTACAACACCGTTTAAAGTAGGAACAAGTGATTCAAAATCATCTCTATTTATACCGTAATTCCCTATTAAAGGGTAAGTAAATGTAATAATTTGACCGGTATATGAAGGATCTGAAATCGTTTCTTGATAACCTGTCATTGCCGTATTAAAGACAATTTCCCCTAGTGTTAAATTATCGGAGCCTATTGGGTAACCTTCATAGTATGAACCATCTTCTAAAACAAGATAACGTTGCTTTAACATTATTTTTCCTCCTTAAATTTAACTTCACCTTCAACCATTGTTAATACTGGTGTACCATAAACGTTATACCCTATAAATGGTGTGTTACGTCCTTTAGACGCAAAGTCATCTGCGTTGATTTCAGTTTCTTTGTCTAAATTGATAACTGCTAAATCAGCTAATCCACCTTCTTCTAATCTTCCGTATGGTAAATCAAATGTCTGGGCTGGTTTAATTGTTAAATAATCAACTAATTGTTGTAACGTCCACTCACCATTTTTAACAAAGCGCGTATAAAGCAATGGGAATGCTGTTTCACTACCTACGATACCAAATGGTGCTTTAGTCATTGGTTGATCCTTTTCTTCGGCTGCGTGTGGAGCATGATCTGTTGCGATACAATCAATAGTTCCATCTAGCAATCCTTCAAGCAAGGCCTCTCTATCCTCTTTACTTCTTAAAGGAGGATTCATTTTATAAATCGCATCATCTCCAGGAACATCGTCTTCAGTCAATAATAAGTGATGTGGGGTAACTTCAGCAGTTACATGTATGCCTGCTTTTTTAGCATCGCGTATCGCTCTAACACTTTCTTTAGTTGATACATGGCAAACGTGATAATGAGCACCTGCTGCTTCTGCTAATAACACATCTCTGGCTATTTGTACTGCTTCGCAAATATTTGGAATACCTGGTATACCTAAAGCTTTGCTACGTTCTCCTTCGTGCATGGCACCGCCATAAATCAAGCTGTTATCTTCACAATGTGCTACGACAGCTTTATTAACTTTTGCAGCTTCTTGCATAGCTTCGTACATCATATTCGCTTGCTGTACCCCTACGCCATCATCGGTAAAAGCAAATGCACCATTTTGTGCAAGCGTAGAGAAATCAACATGTTCCTTACCTGCTTGCCTCACTGTTATAGCAGCGTATGGCAAGACTCTAACCTGCGCATTTTCTGCTATCAATTGATTTAAGTGATTAAGATTTTCTTCAGAATCTGGTACTGGACGAGTATTTGGCATAGGACAAACTGTAGTGAAACCACCTCGAGCTGCCGCTTTTGTTCCTGTTTCAATCGTTTCTTTATGTTCTCCACCTGGTTCACGTAAATGAACATGAACATCGACTAATCCTGGTGAAACAAATTGTCCTTTGAGGTCGATTTCTTCTGTACCCGCATCAACATCTATTTGAGGTGCGATTTTCTTAATATATTTCCCATCTATTAAGATTGATACCTTTGTTAGTTCACCGTCTTGTAATATTTGCGCATTTGTTAATAATTTCATTTTGCTGTTGCCCCTTCCATTTGTAAGATATAGTCAATAATTGCCATGCGGATATACATACCATTTTCCATTTGTTTAAAAATACGAGACTTAGGTGCTTCGACAAGCGTATCTTCTATTTCTACGCCTCGATTGACCGGAGCTGGATGCATAATAATCGCTCGATCATTTAGCTTGTTATATCGTTGTTGTGTAAGTCCAAACTGTTCATGGTATTGCATCGTTTCAAAACTAGCTATTTCACTATCGCCATGTCTCTCGTGTTGTACCCTAAGTAGCATCACGATGTCTATTGAATCAATCACTTCATCTATTTCTACATACGGTGCTTCTAATGTTTCATCTTTCCATGACTCTGGACTTGAAAACATCACATTTGCACCTAAAGCACTTAAACTTTGAAAGTTACTTTTGGCTACACGTGAATTTTTAATATCTCCACAAATTAAAATATTTAAGTTCTCAAATGTTTTGTATTCTTCGTAGATTGTCATAATATCTAATAAACTTTGAGTGGGATGTTGTCCACTTCCGTCACCAGCGTTGATAATTGGGATGTTTAACTTTTCTAACTCATCATAATAATTTGTTTGAGGATGTCGAATTACTAACACATCTGCACCTACTTGTTCTAATGTCTTACAAGTATCATATAGCGATTCACCTTTTTGAACAGAAGATGTATCTGTTTCAAAATCAATTAATTTTAATCCTAATTTTTGTTCGGCTACTAAAAAACTACTTTTTGTGCGTGTGGAATTTTCAAAGAATAAATTTGCTACGAATTTATCATTAAAACAACATGGTTTCACGTCACCATTTTTAAAAGCGCTCGCGCGTTGTATCAATTCATAAATTTCAGTCGTATTTAAGTGTTCCATTGTTAGTAAATTATCCATATTTTTCAGCTCCTTATTATGACAATTTTTATTAATCTGCTGGGGTTTCTTTCGGTAAAATCAAATTCAGTGTTATACCTGCTAAAGCAGCTAATGCCATGCCTTCAATTTCTAAATTAATACCTAAGCCGTTTAAATTAAATACAAGATTCCCTATTCCTATGACTAAAATGACAGAAGCAATGACCAAATTTCTGTTACTTGCGAAATCCACTTCACTTTCGACTAGCATCCTCAGCCCACTAGCAGCGATAATACCGAAGAGTAAAATGGATACCCCACCCATTACTGGTGTTGGTATAGATGAAACTAATGCGGTGAATTTTCCAACAAATCCTAGAATAATTGCAATTGTTGCAGCGCCACCAATAACATATACACTATATATTTTAGTTATTGCTAGCACACCAATATTTTCTCCATAAGTTGTACTTGGGGGCCCACCAATGATACTCGCAAACATCGTTGATACACCATCACCAATGATGGACTTATCTAAACCTGGGTCTTTAAAGAAGTTGCGCCCTACTATTTTGTTAATTACCATTTGATGTCCAATATGTTCACTAACAGTCACAAACACAATTGGTATTAATACCAATACTAACCCCAAGTGAAATGAAGGTGTGTAATCTTTAAATGGTATATATACTTCTGGAAATTGTAACCATTTGGCCTCAGCGATGGGCGCAAAGTTTACTAATCCCATAGCAATTGAAACAATATAGCCAGTTACTATGCCGATGAGTACTGGAATTAAAGATAAGAAACCTTTAAAGTAACCTTGTACTATAATCGTTACAAGTAATGTAATCATTGCTACTGCTAAATAACTTAAGTTATAACCTTTCATATCTCCCGAGTTCTCAAACATTGCCATATTTACAGCGGTCGGTGCTAAACTTAAGCCGATAACCATAATAACCGGGCCAACAACTACTGGTGGTAATAAGTTCATTAACCAATTTGTTCCACTAATTTTAATTGCTATACCAATCAGAACATACATGACACCACTCATAAAAAGCGCCACAAGCATGTCCCCTAAGCTATGTGAGTTTAACCCTGTAATGATCGGTGTTATAAAGGCAAAGCTTGATCCAAGATAAGCAGGTATTTTTGCTTTAGTAATTAAGATATATAACAATGTCCCGATTCCTGACGCTAAAAGTGCCGATGATATTGGTAATCCAGTTAAAAACGGCACAAGTACTGTGGAGCCAAACATTGCAAATAAATGTTGCGTACTCAAGAATGCCCATTGTCCGATTTTAGGTCTATCATCTACATCTAATACTGGTTTGACTGTTCGTTCAAACATTGTTTCATTTTCCATGTTTATGCTTCCTCTCATAAAAAAATCTCTTTACATTGAATCCATGTAAAGAGACTAAAAAGTATATATTACCTGTTTTGATTATAGAAAACTAAGCGTTATTCGTAAGTTAAAACGATAGCTCAATATAATTTAATCAAGATAATATGAAGAGGCGTTTGTTTTAAGCAAGTAGCTTATCTTTCTAAAAGCCTATAAAAATCCCGTTCAAACAATAATTTTTATAGTAGCTTTTACCTCTTCCCTTTTCAGTCTCTCGTACTGAATTAAAAGGTGCTATTCAATTACAACTGCATTTCTATCATCTATTTCTTGGAGAAATACTGATACATCTTCTTCTTTTGCTGTAGGAATATTTTTTCCTACGAAGTCAGCGCGAATCGGTAATTCTCTATGACCTCTGTCTACTAAAGTAGCTAAGCCAATTTTTTTGGGCCTCGCATACTGTAGAACAGCGTCTAATGAAGCTCGCACTGTTCTTCCTGTGTATAAAACATCATCGATAATAACAACAACCTGATTTGTAATATTTACATCTATTTCATACGCTTTATCATTTCCTTGATTTATTGTTTGCTCTAAATCATCCCTGAATTGTGTAATATCTATTGTTCCAGTTGGCACAGCTACCTCTTCTATTTGTTCGATCTTTTGTTGTATACGTCTCGCTAAAAATGCACCACGTGTCTTAATGCCTAATAAGATTAAATTATTAGTACCTTTGTTATATTCTAAAATTTCATGTGCAATACGTGTAACTGTTCTTTGTATTGCTGCCTCATCCATAATAACGCGCTCTGACATTTTAAACACCTGCCTTTAATTAAGTGATGATATAAAGAAAACCCCATGTCTTTATTAGACATGAGGTTTAGTTAAAAAGTCTACAAACTTCAAGAGACATCACTCGATAACATGAGATGCTTTCTCTTCCATAGTTAAAAAATTATACTATGGCTCCTATTGCGTTAAGAAGCTATAACTACAATAGCGTTTCTTCATTCTTATGAACAAACAGTAAGTTTATAATCATTTTTATTAAATACATGTCTTCGGAGCCTCTCTGGACTCACAATTAAAGACTTTCGCTCTTTATTAAACTGTCATTATAATACCATGAATCATATTACCTTGCAAGTCGATAAACATGAAAATAACAAGCACATTATAGTAATCGTTAATTCAATTCGTGATAAAAGAACAATAAAGCGCTTGAGACATAAACTTAATATTCAACATAAAGGACTAACATTTATTATGATATGCTCACTTCAAGATGGACACTTAAGCATATAAACTTCAATAAACAAAGAAAACGTCAATTTCTATTTAGATTATATAGAAATTGACGTTTATTCTTTAATTAGAGATATTTATATCCAAACTCTTATAATTATTTTTCGCTTCTACGTAACTCAGTTAATAATTGCTCAAAATCATCTGGTAATGCGGCTGATTTTTCAATATTTTCATGTGTAATTGGATGTTCAAACCCTATTAAACTAGCATGTAATGCTTGGCCACCTATATCCATCGTTTTTTTCGGTCCATATTTTGGATCACCAACTAATGGGAACCCAATATATTTCATATGCACACGAATTTGGTGTGTACGGCCAGTTTCTAGTATACACTCGATTAATGTATATTTATCAAAATGCTCTAATACATTAAAATGCGTAATTGCATCTTTGCCATCATCTACAACATCCATAGACTGACGATCATTCTTGTTTCTGCCAATTGGTGCATCAATTGTGCCATAATCATGTGGAATATTACCATGAACCAATGCGACATATTTACGAGTAACTGTCTTATTAACTAATTGGTCTACTAAACTACGATGAGCTATATCATTTTTAGCGACCATTAATAATCCAGATGTATCTTTATCGATACGGTGTACAATACCTGGACGAATTTCACCATTAATACCTGATAAATTCTTCATTTGATACATAAGACCATTAACTAAAGTACCTGTGTAATGACCAGCTGATGGGTGAACTACCATTCCTTTAGGTTTATATACTATAGCTACATCATCATCTTCATAAAAAATATCTAAATTTAAATTTTCTGGTTGAATATCCGCTTCTACAATTTCTTTTTCAGTCACAACTATATAGTCATTCAACTTTGTCTTGTAGTTAGACTTAATGATTTTATCATTAACTTTTACAAGATTCTCTTTTATCCAATCTTGGATTTGAGTGCGTGACCAATCTGAATTATATTCAGGTAATAACTTATCAATACGTTGACCTGTATCGTTCTGGTCTTCTATCTTAAACTCATGTATTTCCATACGATATCTCTCCTATTCTTCTTTCTTCATATCTGTTAACAAAGCGATTACTATTAACAACACGCCTATGGTCAAACTAGAATCTGCTACATTAAATATCGGGAAATTATAACCGAAAATATTTGTATCAACAAAATCTACAACTTCTCCATGTAACACACGATCAATAAAATTACCTAATGCTCCTGCAAATAATAAACTAATAGCTACTTGCATTAATAAATGCTGTTTCGCTTCTTTAATGTAAAATATAATTAATACAACCAGAATGATAATTGTAATAATATAGAAAAAGCTCATTTTCCCACTCAATATACCCCATGCTGCACCATTATTTCGGTGAGAAGTTATATTTAAAAAATTAGGAATTACGTTAAAAGAATCTCCAACTCTCATAGAACTGGCAACAATAAATTTTGTGATTTGATCTAATAATAATATAACGATTGTTATGAATAAAGAAATACTAATGTAGTACTGACGTTTCATGCCTGTACCTCCTATTCTGCGCTCAGTCGCTTTTACAACATCTTTCATTATATCCTAATCAAACTTATAAAAAAAGTTACAGTTTGATTATATATATAAAACTTAATAATTCATAATCAACCATTGGTATAATACTATATTCTTTCATAATACTCATTTAATAAAATTTCCTAGTATCATAATAAAATAATTTTGTCTTTACTTCACATTAGTTACATTACTTTATAAAAATTAAAACGAAACAGTATTCCATCTGGTCCTGTAATATTCTTGTGAGTCGTCTCAGGATAGTGATAATCTACACATGCCAACCCATATGTTTTTTGGTTTTCAATGCGCTTAATTCGAGAAAACCAATTATTAACTACTATATGTTGGTGGTAACCATTAGAAGATAAATACAATGCCGTATTTGTTTCTAATGAAGATGCTTCTAAACCAAAGAAATTTTTATAATATGAAATTACGCGCTTTAATTCTATCGTTTTAAGATTAATATATCCAATTAACGTTTCATCAGGTATACCTTGCCATTTTTCATTTGAAACATAGGTTAATAAATTAGGAACATTGATTGGTTGTGTTTCTAAAACAACCTTGTCATCTTCAAATACCCAATCTTCAATAGGATGATCCACATAAAATTCTAAGCCATTGCCTTCCGGGTCTTCCAAAAACAATGAGGTTGTAATATCATGCTCTCCACCATTAATAGGCAATCCATACTCACTCAATTGAACGAGCAAATCCGCTAAATCTGTTTTCGATGGTAATCTAATTGCTAAATGAAATAACCCTGCTTCCGAAGTTAATGGTTCTCTACCATAGTTAATTTGCTTTAAGGTAAGAAAATGATTTGAATTGCCAATTTCATAATGGACAATCGAATATGATTCATTCACTACATTAAGCCCTAAGATATGTTCATAAAATTGTTTCATAGCTTCTTTATCTCTTACATTTAATGTTATGCCGTTTACAAAATGTGCACTTTGGTTATGAAACATAAAAAACACCCTTCTAAAATCAAGTTTTACTTAAGCTCTTCTAAATTACTTTATCTTTGTTTTATTATCAATGTACACCATCGAAAATAAATAAAAGGAATCAGAAATATTGAGTGGTAATGACTTTATATTTTATAACATAAGTTTTATTATCATTCCACTCCAGCAAAGATGAGGCTAAGACACTTAATTATGTCCCAGCCTCATCCAAATCAATATATTCAATTAATAACAACTAGTGTCTCAATTATACTAGCGTTTTGACAACTTCTTGACAACGCGGGCACAAGTTATTTAGTTCACCTACAGAACCTAATGATTCACTGTAATTCCAGCAACGCTCACATTTTTCACCATGTGCATGCTCAATACGAATATCTCCATATTGATATGGAATTCCATCTTCTACATGATCTACTACTTCTGCTTGAGAAGTAATAAATAATTGTTGCAGATCAGCAAATTGTTGTAAGAATGATGTAGCGTCAAAGTTATCATTGCTTCCAATCACAACTTTAGCTTCTAATGATTTACCGATTACTTTTTCGTTACGTGCAACTTCTAATGCACGGTTGACATCATCACGTAATTTCATAAATGTATTCCATCTATCTACAAATTCACGGTCTACTTCAACACGCTCTGGCATGTTCGTTAAGTGTACACTTTCTTCCTCTACATGAGGAATATGTGACCAAACCTCTTCAGATGTATGCACTAAGATAGGAGCTAATAATTTCGTCATATCAACTACGATTTGGTATAAAACTGTTTGCATACTACGACGTTTATGAGAATCACGCTCTTCAATATAAAGAATATCTTTACCATAGTCTAAGTAGAAGTTACTTAGTTCTACATTAATAAAGTTTTGAACCTCTTGGAAGATATCTAAATAGTCATAGTTATCATAGTGGTCTAAAGTATTCGCAGTGAACTCACGTAATCTGTTCAATAAATATTTATCCACTTCTAATAAATTATCTTCAGCTATTGCATCTGTCGCAGGGTTATAATCATTTACGTTACCTAACATAAATCTCAAAGTATTTCTAATTTTTCTGTATACGTCAGAAGTTTGTTTTAATATTTCATCTGAAATACGTACGTCTGCTAGGTAATCAACACTACTCACCCATAGACGTGCAATGTCTGCACCTTTTTGTTTCACAATTTGATCCGGCACAATCACATTGCCTAATGATTTACTCATTTTCTTACCTTCTCCATCCATAACAAAACCATGTGATAATAACATTTTATATGGAGATTGGCCTCTTGTAGCCACTGAAGTTGTAATTGATGAGTTGAACCAGCCACGGTATTGGTCACTACCTTCAAGGTATAAATCAGCTGGGTATGATAATTCCGAACGTGCCTCTAACACACCACGGTGTGATGAACCTGAGTCAAACCAAACATCCATGATATCAGTTTCTTTTGTAAATTCACCGTTAGGGCTACCTGGATGCGTAAAGCCTTCAGGTAGTAAATCTTTCGCATCACGTTCAAACCAGATGTTTGATCCATTTGTTTCAAATAAATCAGCAACATGGTTAACTGTTTCTGATGTCATGATAATGTCGCCGTTTTCAGCATAAAATACTGGTAATGGCACTCCCCATACACGTTGACGTGAAATTACCCATTCGCCACGGTCACGAATCATGTTATAGATACGTGTTTTACCCCAGTCCACTTTGAATTGTGTCTCATCGATAGCATCTAAAATATCTTGACGTACTTTATCTATAGATGCAAACCATTGTGGTGTCGCTCTAAAGATAACTGGTTTTTTCGTACGCCAGTCATGAGGGTAACTATGTGTAATAAATTCTAAATGTAGTAATGCATCTTTTTCTTTTAGTAAGTCTGTGATTTCTTTATTCGCTTTATCATAAAACATGCCTTCAAATTGACCAGCTTCATCAGTGAATACACCTTTATCATCTACTGGGCTAATCACAGGTAAATTATATTTTTGACCGACAATATAGTCATCTTCACCATGTCCAGGTGCAGTGTGTACACATCCAGTACCTGCATCAGTAGTGACATGTAAACCATTAATTACTAATGACTCACGCTCAAAGAATGGATGTTGTGCTTCAACATATTCTAAATCTTTACCTTTAAATTCATTTTCTAATACTAAAGTATCTTCGTCCCATCCTAACGCTTCTACAACATCACTCACTAAATCTTTTCCAATGATATATTTTTGACCATTTACATTGTATTGACCGTAAGTTAAATCAGGGTGCACCGTAATCGCCACATTTGACGGCAACGTCCATGGTGTTGTAGTCCAGATAATAAATTTTGCATCTGGATCGACAATGCCTTTACCATCTTTAACATCAAATGCTACATAAATAGATGGTGATCGTTTATCTTGATATTCAATTTCCGCTTCTGCTAATGAAGATTCACTTGATGGTGACCAATATACTGGTTTTTTACCTTTATAGATTAAACCTTTTTCTGCCATTTCTCCAAATAAACGAATTTGAGCTGCTTCATATTCTGGTTTTAAAGTAATATAAGGGTCATTAAAATCACCTTTAACACCTAATCGCTTGAAATCTTTTTTCTGGTTTTCAATTTGCTCTAATGCAAATGCTTCACATTTTTTTCTGAATTCTGCTACTGACAATTCTTTGCGTTTAACACCTTTTTTAGTTAACGCTTGTTCGATTGGCAGACCATGTGTATCCCAACCTGGCACGTACGGTGCATAATAACCACGCATTGATTTATAACGTGTGATGATATCTTTTAAAATTTTGTTTAACGCATGACCCATGTGTAAGTTTCCATTCGCATATGGTGGGCCATCATGTAGAATATATGAAGGATTCCCTTCATTTTTATCTAATACTTTTTGATAGATGTTTTTTTCGTCCCATTCTTCTTGTATCTTAGGCTCTTTATTTGGCAAACCGCCACGCATTGGGAAATCTGTTTTTGGCATTAATAATGTATCTTTATAGTCCATTTCTATACACTCCTCGTTCCGATTTTCATACTTTATTCATTTTAAATAATAAAAAGAACTCTAAGTTCAATTAACAGGGACGATGAATACCGCGTTACCACCCTGATTAACTCAACTTAGAGTTCTCTCATTATCTTTATTACTTTGTGATGACATAACAGTGATATAAGAAACTAACATATGAAAGGCTCCCACTATCCCTAACTCGCTGCGATATGTTTAATGTTTCAAACGCGTCTGTTATCTAATACTATTTATTTTCTGAATCAGTAGCTGATGTTTGGTCGCTAGAAGCGGCGTTATTATCTGCTTCTGCTCTAGCTTTCATAGCTTTTTCTTCTTCAGTCAATTCATTATCGTTTAAATGATTAATGTTTTCTTCAGTGACTTGTTCAGAATCAAGATCATAATTTAATAAATAATCCCAATCTTCATTTTTAAGTAAATCTAATTGTGCTTCAACCAACATACGGAAACGTGATCTGAAAATTTTAGATTGACGTTTCATATCTTCAGTTTGGAAAGAAAGTCTACGTGCTTTTTCAACTGCATCGTTAACAATTCTATCTGCTTCTGCTTTCGCTTTAGAAACTGTTGCTTCAGCATCTTTTGTCGCAGCTGCTTTAGTTTCTTCCCCTGCTTGTTTAGCTTGTATTAACGCGTCACTAACAGATTGATGTACCTCTTTATATGATTGAATATTACTTTCTTTATCTTCAATCACTTTTTCCAATTGTACTTTATCTTCTTTCAAACGTTCTATTTCATTACTAAGTTGTTCTAAATAACTTTCAACTTCAGTAGGTTCAAAACCATTTCTTGCATTTGTAAAAGTTTTATTTTTAATTTCATTTGGTGTAAAAGGCATAAATATCCTCCTTCTATAATACACTATTTTCTCCATTGGTTAAATAACGGAAATAGTGTTTTATCTACAATATGTTTTTATAATATATCATTTACTAAATTGTACAAAGCGTTAAAGACGTAGTCTCAAATTATATGATAGCTTATTATACCACTATTTGAATAACGTTTTGTAAGAAATTCTAATTTTATCTTTTTTAGTTTTACTGCCTATGTCAGTAATCATAGCTCTGCCAAATCCTTGTATTGACAATAAGTCACCACTATCAAGTTGAAAGTCTGCGGCATCAATCACTGTATGATTTACTTTAACACGTTTTTTGTCTATTAATTGTTTTGCAATAGTTCGAGATTTACGTATCATGTCTTTTAATACAACATCTAACCTTAAGCCACTTACTGTTGTATCAAATGATTGCCAATTCTCTTTTGATTGTATCATATCTTTTATAGGAATAGAATTAAGTTTAACTGTTGCACCTTTGATTCTATTTAATTCTAATATAATATAAGATTCAAGTTGCTTTGTCAAAGTAAATTGAATCTTATCTGATACAACAATGTCGCCTAACTGCTCTCTTTCAATTCCGAGCGACATAATTGTACCTAAAATGTGTTGATGTTGTAGTGTTACAAATTTTTGTGGGTAATCAACTTCAATCAATACAATTTCGAATTCTTCTTTAGTTGGTTCAAAGTAACTTGGCGCAATAAAAGCCCTTTTTCTTTCTGAGTATGGCCCACCATAAAATGTAACGTTCAAATCATCAAAGCTGCCTACAACAACCTCCATTATATACTGACCACGTGGGTCAAGAAATGTTGTCAATACAGGAGCGTATTGGTCATTTGCACGATTACATTTATCAATAAGTTGATCTATTAAATCATGTTCTTCTTTTCTGAAATGTTGATAAATATCGATGTGTATCACTCCAAATACAATACAAAGCACCTCTCGTTATTCAACGTTAGGTGCTTATCATTTATTTTATGTTAGTTCGTTAAGTTTTATACAATACCTTACATTAATTTAGTTAAAATCAAATTAAATATGCTCGCTAAACCACTACGGAATAGTACAAGTACTACTATTGCAACGATTGATGAAATATCAATCATTCCAATTGGCGGTATAACTTTACGGAATTGTTCTAAAAACGGCTCATATAACTTCGCTAAAAATTGACCGAATTTATTTTCACGTGCATTGGGAATCCATGACATAACAAAGTATACAATCATCCCGTAATAATAAATCTGAACCAAGAATAAAATAAAATTAAATATGTTTGCTAATAAACCAATATCCATCTATTTTTACCTCTATTCACCTTGGTATTCCATATTTTCTATTTGATCAGTAATACTCCCAGCAACTTCAACATTGTCAGGTGTGCATAAGAATATATCTGATCCAACTCGTTGAATATCTCCACCAATTGCATAAACAGTACCACTTAAAAAGTCGATAATGCGTTTAGCAGAAACTTTATCAATGCGTTGTAAATTAACTAATGTAGCACGACGATTCTTAAGTTCGTCTGCAATATCTTGTGTATCTGAAAAAACACGGGGTTCAAATAAACACATCTTAGAACTTTCTTGTGCAAAATCAAATTGATCTTGTTCTTGATTATTCATATTCACAACGTTCCTTGTATTATTTTTAGATGAACTGTTATTCATTTGATACTTCCTTTCTCCCGATGATTGCTGTAATCTTGTTGACTGTTTCTTGGGAACGGACTGTATTGATCTTGGTTTTTCTGTATAACCATTGTTTGATTGTTCATTAAAGTTGCTTTGAGACTGTGCTTGTTGTTTGTTTTGGTTTCTATTTTGTTCTTCTTCGTGCGGCGCTTCTAATTCGTCATCTTCCTCTTCTACAACGAAAAATCCATTAAATAAATCTTTTAAAGCCACGGGGCTCACTCCTCTTTTCCTACAAGTTTAGTCCCAATTCTCACAAACGATGCACCTGCTTCAACGGCTAAATGATAATCATTACTCATTCCCATAGATAGCTCAGTACAAGGTGCATAATTTAAATTGAGCGCTTTAATTTCATCTCTTTTTGTTTTTAATAATTGAAACAAGCTTTTTATATATGGCTCATCTTCAGTCAAAGGAGCCATAGTCATAAGACCAACGATTTCTATATTTTCATATTGCTTTAACTCTTCAATAAAAGTGTTAACCTCTGATAATGAAACACCTTGTTTAGATGATTCACCAGATACATTCACTTGTACAAAACATTTAATTTTATGTTCAGCTCTTTTATCAATTTCTTTTGCTAATTTCAAACGGTCTAATGCGTGGAAATAATCAACTTCATTGATAACTTCTTTAACTTTTCTAGTTTGTAAAGAACCTATAAAATGCATTACGGCGTCCTTGGGTAAGGCTGCTTTCTTTTGTTGAAACCCTTCCAAACGATTTTCACCGAAATGTCTAATTCCTGCATTATATGCATCATTAGCTCGGTCTATTGTAACATACTTTGTCACTGCAATCACGTTTGGCATTGTTGAAATATTACCCTTTTCACAATGTGTTTGTATTTGCTCACTTATACACTTTAAATTATATTGTACATCCAATTCTATACACCTCTTCGTTATTGACCAATAAATGCTAACATTCGACCTGTATTTCCTTTTTCTACTCTGTAAGAAAAGAATAATGATAAATCTTCAGATGTCGCATAGTCTGTTATATAAATATTATCTTTAGGAATGCCTGCATTTTCCAGCAATAATGCATTCGCAAGTTTTAAATCAATACCATGTCTGTCTGCACCTCTAGTTTTTATATACTGATTAATATCTATCGGTAATTCTTCAAATTTAGACTTTATATCATCGTTAATTTCATAAGAATTGGAAGTGGCTGGTCCAATGACAACACTTAAATCACATAACTCAAAATCTATATGTGAAATCATTTCGATGACGATTTGACCAACAGTTCCTCTCCAACCAGCATGTGCAAGCCCTATAAAATGATGCTTTTCACTATAAAAGTAAATAGGTACACAGTCAGCATAACACATTGTAAGCAGAATATTTTCATCATATGTGTATAAACCATCTACACCATGCAAGTGGTCTGTCAGTGAATCAATATTAGTACCTCTATCTTGTTCAGTTACTTCTACAACTTTATTTTCATGAGTTTGAATTGGAAAAACCCATTGCTCTCTAGGAAAGTCAATTGTAGTAGCAAGCATTTCTTGATGTTGAGTGATACTCTGTTGATTATCATCAATATATCTTGCCATATTAAAAGCGTTACGAGGGAAAGGACTTAAACCGTCTTCTCTTGTTGTTATACCCAATTTTACTTTTTTTAAATAATCATGTTCATAGTCTAATATATGATGCTTTTTAATAAATTTTTCTTGCATAACCACAAACCTCCATAGGACATATAAAAGCAACATTTTATTATTACTTAAATTTAAAAAAGTCATCAGATCTACTGACCTGATGACACTTTATTATTTAATTTAGTATACAAAAATTGTTGCGACTAACGTCTAGTTCTTCTTGAACGTCTTTCTTCTCTATTTCTGATGAAACTTGGAATATCATCTTCGTTAGTTGTGTGGGCTCTACTTTCACTAGCACTATCTGACGATGCTTGTGAAGCACCTACTGAACTTGAAGAAATTGTGTCTTCTTTAGTAGTACTTCCGCTTGTTGCACTATTACCAAAACCAGTGTTCGAAGCTTTACGACCTTGTGATGAAGGTTTATCTTCAAAACCAGTTGCAATAACTGTTACAACGATTTCATCTTGTAATTCTGGGTTAATTACTGTACCAAAAATCATATTTACATCTTCGTCTGCAGCATCTTGCACAATATCTGCTGCTTCTTGCGCTTCGAAAAGTGATAATGATTCTCCACCTGTAATATTCATAAGTACACCTTGTGCACCTACAATAGAAGTTTCTAATAAAGGTGAAGAAATTGCTTTTTTAGCAGCTTCTACTGCACGGTTTTCACCTGAAGAAACACCAATACCCATTAAAGCTGAACCTTGGTTAGACATGATTGTTTTAACGTCTGCAAAGTCTAAGTTAACTTCACCAGATACAGCGATTAAGTCAGAGATACCTTGAACACCTTGACGTAACACGTTATCTGCTTCTTTGAATGCTTCCATCATTGGTGTTGATTTATCAACGATGTCTAATAAACGATCATTAGGGATAACGATTAATGTATCAACAGCAGCTTTCATTGCTTCAACACCAGCTGCAGCTTGCGTTTGACGTTTACGGCCTTCAAAACCAAACGGACGTGTTACAACGCCTACTGTTAATGCGCCCATTTCTTTAGCAATTTTTGCTACAACTGGAGCAGCACCTGTACCAGTACCGCCACCCATACCAGCAGTTACGAATACCATATCTGCGCCTTGGATAGCATCTTCAATTTGTTCACGTGACTCTTCAGCAGCTTTTTTACCAATTTCAGGGTTTGCACCAGCACCTAAACCACGTGTTAATTTTTCACCAATTTGGATTTTAGACTCAGCTTTTGATAAATTTAAAGCTTGTCCATCCGTATTAATTGAAATAAATTCAACATTATTCATACCATGGTCAATCATACGGTTTACAGCGTTATTACCGCCGCCCCCTACACCGATGACTTTTAACGTCGCTAAATGATTAAATCCTTGTTCAAATTCTAACATTTATATTTCCTCCTAGTTTTAATGGCCAATCAATCGAATAGAGATTTCATAAGTTTTTTGAATTTACCTTCTTCTTTGTCTTGAGGTTTACGTTCTTCATCATGATCGATGTTTACTTCGTTATCGTACACCTCTAGCTCTTCTTCTGTTTCAACAGCATTAGTTGCTTCTCTTGACTCAGTTGATGACGTTTGAGGCTCTTCATGTTTGTTCGATTTTTTCTTAAACCAATCAAATCCACTTGATTTTGTACTATGTTCTCTTTCATCAGATTCGATGACTTCTTCCTCGAATTCTTCACTGTCATGATTACTAATTGTAACATAATCTAGTAATTCGTCGAAAGTAATGCTACTAGAAATTGTTGAAATTGCTGATGAGAACTCAGGTTTTCTAATTCCCATTTGTGATGGTGTGTGAATTCTCACTTTCTCACTCACCATATCTTGAAGCAATTCCTTAACTCCTAATAAGTTTGCAGAACCACCTGTGATAACAAAACCACCATTTACTTTTGTAAGACCTAATTCTTGTAACACTTCAAACACATTAAAGAAAATATCTTCGACGCGTGCTTCAATTATGTCTGCTAAATCTTTTTGGGTGAATTCCGCTTCTTCGTCACTATTGACTTGTTCAACGGTAAACACATCATGATCAGAAGCAGAGTCAAAGAAAGCGTGTCCATATTGATGTTTAATTTTTTCAGCAGTCTCATATGAAGTATTTAAGCCTGTAGCTATATCTTCAGTAATATCTCGACCTGCCATTTCTAATGCATCTGCATCAACTAATTCACCGCGCTCGTAAAATGCAAGTTGCGTGATATCTTCACCAATGTCGATTACACATGCGCCTAATTCTTTTTCAGTAACTGAAAGTACTGAGCCATAGTTATATGCATCTGAATATACATCAAGTACATCTACACCACATGATTCAACACATTTAATCATATTAATTAATATTGATTTTTGAATTGCAATAACACCGGCTTCAACTTTCAGACTATGTCTAGCAATCAGTTCTTTTGGATCAGAAACTTCATTCTCGCCATCAACAATAAATTTAATTGGGAATGCGTTAATGATTTCAGTTTCTGGTACATCATTTTTATCGCGAATACTTTCAAGTACACTTTCAATATGTGTACCATCTAATTCTGTATCTTCATAAAATTCTATTTCATTAGATTCATCAAATACCTCTGTTCCGATAATAGGCAGTTTTAAAAATACTTCCTTAATATCTACTCCTGAAGCAATAGAGGCTTTCTTGATTGTATCTTTAATTGCTTGTTTAGCAATATCGAAATCATCAATAAGACCATTTTTAATCCCACTTGTGTAGGTCTGTCCTGTACCTATCACATTTATACCGTTGTGAAATTTCTCGCCTACTATCGTTTTAACGCTCGATGAACCGATATCTATACTTACGTAATAATGCTCTTCCATAGATAGGCACCTCCTGACAATAACTTATTCAAATTCACACTATTAATAGTTTACAATAGGTTTTGACGCTTGTGAACTATAAAGATAAGTATTTGTCGAAATTTTTTAATTATTTTTGTCCGTTTTCTTATTAATCTTATTTAATGCACTTTGAAGCTCATCTTTTGCCTTATCTTCTTCTGTTGTACCCTTATCCACATTTTGGTCACTTGAAGATTTTGTAGTGCTACCACCACTATATGGAATAAACGATGCACCTACTGATAAATCAATATATCCTGCTTTTTTTAATTCTCCAGATTCATCACGTTCTAATGATTGTGACATTTGTGGATAGTATTTCATTTTTTTGCCAATTGTATTTAAATTACCAAGAATTTGAATATCATCTGTTGTGAATAATTTGATTTGATTTTGTGCATTTTCTTGAGGGTCTAATTTAATTTCTGCTATCATCCCTCTAACCTTTGCAGGCATTTCAGAAAGCGCTTGTATAATCTTTTCTTTTTTATCTTTTTCAAATCCTTCAAGAATTGGTCCATTATCAGTAGCGTTACCATCATAATCTTCTAACTCTGTACCGTCTTCTAAAACAGGTACATATTTATCTTTCTTTTTAGTTAGAGCTACAATTTTCTTTTCTGACACTTTCACAGTTAACTTATTCGGAAAATGTTTTTTTACTTCTGCATTTTTAATAAGTGTACTTTCTTCAAGTTTGTTTTGAGCATTCGTCGTGCTATAAGTGTACATTCTCGAATTGTCTTTTACGTTTATAGCTCTATTAATTGCATCCTTAGATGTATTATCATTCCCGCTAATCTCTACACTACTAATCTTACTCAAAGGTGTAAACATATAAATCAATATTAAAATAATTATAAATAATAAAACACCAAATACTGAATATTGAATTTGCTTTTGTCTTTTCCGTCTTTTTGCTCGTTTCTCTTTTAAGTATTCAGAGTCAAATTCACTAACTTTGTCAGACATTTAATATCACACCCTTTAAAAAGAAGGTAAATTAGCTTGGAAACTCTTAATAAATTTATTCCCACGCTCTTCAAAAGTATTGTACTGATCCCAACTTGCACATGCTGGCGATAATAATACCACGTCATTTGGTTCTATGACAGACTGTATCTTATCTACGGCATCTTGAACATCAGAAGCTGTAATGACGTACTTACCTTGACTTTCACCTAACTTCACGAATTTTTCTTTTGTCTCACCAAAAGTTACCATAACTCTTACATTTTTCATATGTGGAATAAGTTCATCAAAGTCATTGCCACGATCTAACCCACCACATAACCAAATGATTGGTTGTTTAAATGAATTTAATGCAAACTGTGTAGCCAATGTATTCGTAGCTTTTGAATCATTGTAGTACTTATTCGTTTTATTTGTTCCAATATATTGTAAGCGGTGTTCAATACCTGAGAATGATGTCAAACTATCAATAATTGCTTTAACAGAAACTCCAGAAAGTAATGCTGCTAACACTGCAGCAAGAATATTCTCCAAGTTATGTTCACCAGGCAGCACAAGATCATCTATATGAATTATTCTAAATCCTTTAAATACGATGTAGCCACTCTCAACATAAATTCCGTCTACTTCTTGATGTGTTGAAAAATAATACGTTTTTGCTTTCAGTGACTCAGATTCGATTAAATGACGTTGATGATAATTACAAATTAAATAATCATTTTCAGTTTGATTAATATATATTTTTTTCTTAGCATTTTGATAATTTTCTAGTGATTCATGATAATCAAGATGTGCTGAATATATATTCGTAATTATAGCTATATGCGGTTTATACTTATCGATACCAAGTAATTGGAAAGACGATAACTCCGTAACCAAATAGTCATTAGCTGTGACTTCTTGTGCTACTTTTGAAGCCACATAGCCAATGTTACCTGATAGCTTACCTGTTACTCTGCTTTTTTGAAACATATCTCCAATTAATGAAGTAACTGTAGTTTTACCATTTGTACCAGTCACACCGATAATCGGTGCTTCTGATATTAAATAACTGAGTTCTACTTCAGTTAATATTTTTAATCCTTTTTCAGTTGCTGCTTCTATCAGTGGAACATTATATGGAATACCCGGATTTTTAAAAATAATAGGATTACTATCTAACAAGGAAAGTGGGTGTTCTCCACCAATTACAGTAATTCCCATATTTTCTAAATCTATTGCATGTGCATCTTGACTCAAATCTTTACCGTCATTGACGATTACATTTGCACCAAGTTTTTTTAATAATTTCGCAGCTTCATAACCACTTTTCGCTAATCCAATAACTAATACATTTTTATTTTCTAACTCTGTATATTTCAGCAATTTAGTTCACTCCAATCCATAAACCGATGAGTCCTGTAATCAAGCCTACTGTCCAGAATACTGTCGTTACTTTCTTCTCATTCCAACCAATTAATTCGAAATGATGATGTAGTGGTGACATTTTAAAAATACGTTTTCCAGTCAATTTGAATGAAGTTACCTGTATCATAACTGATAAGGTTTCTGCCACAAATACAAAACCAATGAAAATCAGTGACAATTCTTGGTTTAGCATAATAGAAATAGTAGCAAATATCCCACCTAATGCTAGACTGCCCGTGTCTCCCATAAAGACTCTAGCCGGATTTAAATTGAATGGTAAGAAACCAATCAATGCAAAAATCATAATCACACAGAACAATCCGATTGATGTTGCACCTTGTATGTAAGCCATAATTGCATACATTATAAAGCCAATGATAGATAATCCTGTCGCTAGTCCATCTAATCCATCTGTTAAATTAACTGCATTTGAAAAGCCTACTTGCCAAAAGACTATGAAAATTACATACGCAATTGAAAGTGGTACTTCAATATTTGTAAAAGGCAAATGAATTCCAGTAGAAAAATCAGTTAAGTTAAATACTTGGCTTAAAATAAAGAAGATAACTGCGATACCTATTTGAGCTAAGAATTTTTGTTTACTTGTTAAACCTTCATTGTTTTTCTTTACCACAATGATGTAATCATCAATAAATCCAATCAAACCAAAACCTACTGTTACAAATAATAACAAGATAACAGGATTAGAATTATCCATAAAAATGATTGCTAAAATCGAGGTTACAATAATACTAATGAGAAAAGTTAATCCACCCATAGTAGGTGTACCTGTTTTCTTCATGTGGCTCTGTGGGCCTTCTTCTCTAATACTTTGTCCAAATTTCATTCGTTTCAATGTTGGTATTAGTACTGGAACTAATATAAACGTGATTAACAGTGCGATAATTGCGAGTAAATAAACCATATTGTGCTCCTTTATTTATTTAATTGGATTAAGTCGTTATGCTCTTCGGTTAGCCATATATGTATTGAGATTAGTAGCTAATCAATTGAAACTGTTGCTACTTTATTGCAACGTTCAATGATTAGTCTACTTCTATTTCCACCTCAAAATTGATTACATAATAAGTTTTAAATTCTAATGAAATGTTCACATTCAGAATAATCAACTTAGCTCAGGTTATGATTCATTGTCTTTTGAATCTTTATTGTCATCTGAGTCTTTGTTTTCTTCTTTGTCTTTTGAATCTTTATTGTCATCTGAGTCTTTGTTTTCTTCTTTATCTTTTGAATCCTTGTTGTCTTCAGAGTCTTTTTGGTCATCTGAGTCTTTTTTCGAATCAGATTCAGCCTTTGAAGTTTGACCGTTTACATCTTCCGATGATAACGTTACTTCAATTTTATCTTTGCTACTTATTTTTTGTCCTTTAGTTACTGATTGGTTCGATACAAATCCGCTTCCTTTTGTTGTTACTTTAGTCTTAGTAAGTAACTCAAATGCGACAACCTCTTCTTTCGACCAACCTGTCATATCAGGCATTGTAACATCACTATCTGTCAGTAATAATACTTTAGTGTTAGGCAATACTTCTTTATTAGCGCTCACAGATTGCTTAGTAACTTTTTCTCCATTACCAATAACTATTGGTTTTAGAGACTTACCGTTTAGTTTATCTTGCGCTTTTTGAATTTCTTGTCCTTCAACGTTAGGAACTTCACTATATTTCACATCTGAGTTGTCTTTAGAATTTTTATCTCCAACATTTAAGTATTTGAGTGTATTTTCCATAATAGGTTTAAATGCTTTACTTACACCCATTTCATAGGCTTCTTGATCATTTTTTTGGGCTAAACTCATGCCAGCATAAACAATTACCTCAGGGTCATCTTTTGGTGCATCACCTATAAAGCTAACAAAATATGGGTTTTCACCTTCTGCATAACCACCATTGTCAGGGTCCGCAACTTGTGCTGTACCTGTTTTACCTGCAACATCATAACCATCAATTTGATAGTTCTTAGCATGGCTATCTTCACTATTTACAACTTTATCTAGCTCAGTACGCACTTTTTTAGCAGTATCTTTCGTTATAGGTTTACCGTCATATTCTTTCTTACCTTTATAAAAAGTATCTTTGCTAACAGGGTTCGTTATGTTATCAACGTACCAAGGTTTAATCATATTACCACCGTTAAAGAAGGCAGATTGTGCTTTAAGCATTTGCACTGGTGTTACCGTGGTAGATTGCCCGAATGCAGAAGTTTTCTGTTGCGCTTCATTATCCCAAGCGATACCGCCAGTTGCTTCACCATCAAACATACCATTTGTAGATTGACCGAAACCGAATTTCTCATACCAGTCTTTCATTTTATCTGCGCCAACTAAATCTTGGAGATGCATCATTAGTGTATTAGATGAATACGTGAATCCTAGTGACATTGGAATTTCTCCCCAACCCACTTTGTTCCAGTCAGAAATTTTTGATCCCATGACTTCTCTAGGTTCAGCTGTATATTTTTTATCTGGGTCAAATTTCCCTTCTTGAATAGCAGCTGCTAAGCCGTAAGACTTAAAGGTTGAACCGGGCTCATACGTGTTTTGATATAAATCATTCGCCCATTTCTTACCAAAGTCTTTTCCTGTTTCTGGATTAAATGTAGGTCGCTGACTAAATGCTAGTATTTCACCAGTATGTGCATCCATTACCACAGCGAATAAATCTTTCGGTTTATAATGTTCGACCATGCCATCTAAAGCCTCTTCAACAAATACTTGAATATTAGAATCTAGAGTTAAATGTACATCATCACCACGTTGAGGTGTTTTTTCTTTCTTAGTATTAGGTGCAATATAGCCCCAAATATCATGGATATAAGATAATGCCCCTTTTTGTCCAGATAAATAACTATCAAAAATTTTCTCAACGCCCATAGCACCTTTTAAATCACCGCTATCCGGATCTTTCTGAGCCATTCCAATTAAATGTGATGCAAAATTTCCATTAGGGTAAAAACGTTCAGTCTCTGGATAAAGCGTTACACCAGGTAACTTCATTTTTTCAATTTTTTCTTTTTCTTGATATGTTAAATCAGTTCCTTTTTGTCCAAATTCAACTTGGAACGCTTTTTTATTATCTAATTTGTCTTCAATCTCTTTAGCTGACATATCAATAACCGTTGCTAATTTCTTAGCTGTTTTCTTTTTATCTGTAACGTGTTTTGGCTTATCGCTACCTTCGCTTGCTTTTTTATCAATAACAGCAACGACTTTATACCGTTCTACATCTTCTGCCAAAATTTTTCCATTTCGGTCATAGATTTTTCCACGTTCAGGTTGTTGCTGGCTATTAACTAAATACTTTTCGTTCGCCTTCATAATTAAATCTTCGCCTGAAGAATGTCCAGTTAACATTATATATGAGTATCTTAAAACCAACGTAAAAAAGAGCAGTCCGAATCCAAGAATGAGTAGGACTGCCCCTATTTTACTTTGTTTAATAAGAAACTTGGGTTTTTTTAATCTAATTTTTCGCTTCGCCATTATTACGCACTACCTTTACATTGTCGTTCTTAAGGCTCATTCCTTCGTTTTTGGCCTTATCGTAAATGCGTTCATATGAAGAGTTCTTTTTAATTTCAGATTCTATTGCGCTATTTTCACTTGATTGTTTTTCGATTTTTGTATCTAAATCTGCAATTTTTCCTCGAGTATCATACGCATCCATTTTTAAAGATAGCATATAAATACTTATCAATGCAATTACTGTTATAAGTCCTATGTATAACATTTTCTCAAATTTTGTAAGTTTAACTACAACTTTGCGTTTTACGGTTTTGGGCTGGGTCGACGGTTGCGACTCAGGAATTTGTGTTTCTGGTTCATTATAAGGTTGATATATCTTTTCCACTGCCACTCAACATTCACTCCTTATTTTAATATTTCTGCAACACGTAACTTCGCACTACGCGCTCTATTATTATTTTCTAAATCTTCATCAGTAGCGGTAATAGGTTTACGGTTAACGCGTTTCAATTTAGGTGTGTATGCTTCGGGTATAACTGGCAATCCCCTTGGTACATCTGGCCCCTTTTCGTACTCTTGAAACATTTGCTTGCATAAACGATCTTCCAATGAATGGAAGGTTATGACTGAAATTCTACCATCAACTTTTACTAAATCTATCGCTTGTTCTAATGAGTCTTCAAATGATGATAATTCATCATTTACCGCTATTCTAATTGCTTGGAAAATTCTTTTTGCTGGATGCCCACCTTTGCGCCTTGCTTTGGCAGGTATACCTTCTTTTATGACATCAACAAGTTCTAATGTCGTTTCGATTGGCTGTTGTTCCCTGTTTTGTTCAATGCGTCGGGCAATTTGTTTAGCAAATTTCTCTTCCCCATAGCGATGGAAAATTTTTACTAATTTTTCAAACTCCCAATCATTAACGACTTCATGAGCTGATAATGATTGGGATTGATCCATACGCATATCCAACTTCGCATTGTGATGGTAACTAAACCCGCGCTCAGGTACGTCTAGTTGTGGACTAGAGACACCTAAGTCGTAATAAATACCATCAACTTTTTCAATATTAAAATCATTTAAAATTTCAGTTAATTTTCTAAAGTTGTTATGGACAAAGGTTACTTTATGCAAATGATCTTTTAAAACTTCTTTTGCATTTTCAATAGCCGTAGTATCTTGATCTATTGCTATCAGTCTTCCTTTGTCACCTAGTTGATTTATTAAATATAGTGCATGACCTGCTCCACCTAATGTACAGTCGACATACACGCCATCTTCTTTTATATTCAAATAATCAATGGTCTCTTTGAGCATTACGCTGACATGATGAAACAAAATAACGCCTCCATATTAAAAATCAAAGTCAATTAAGTCTTCAGCAATATCTTCAAAACTATCTTCAGATTCATCATAGAAGCTGTTCCAAGTTTCTCTATCCCAAATTTCTATTCTATTTGAGACACCTATTACTGTACATTCCTTACTTAAGTTTGCATATTGGCGTAAGTTCTGCGGAATGTTAATACGCCCTTGTTTATCAAGTTCCACTTCAACAGCACCAGAAAAGAACATACGCATAAATTTACGTGCATCTTTTTTAGTCATTGGTAAGGTTTTCATTTTTTCTTCAATAACTTGCCATTCTTCTAAAGTATAACCAAATAAACATTTATCAAGGCCTCGAGTGATTATAAAACGTTCATTTAAGTCATAACGAAATTTTGATGGAACAATCATGCGTCCTTTTGTATCCAACTGATGTTCGTATTCTCCCATGAACATTTATAATCACCTCACCTTCTCATATATATAATTTACCACATCTCACCACTATCCTCCACTAATTATACAATATTCACCAAAATTTATCGTTTTACATAAAAAAATGCCCGATTCATCTTTTTGATGAATCGAGCTAAATCTTGTGGCTCTAAGGTTTAATGATGATATGATCAAAAGTGTAAGAAAGTGGTGAATAGGTGGAGGGACTGAACACATCCATCCCAAAATCATTCATAATTTGTAGCGGATTCCAGATTCTTTCTTGTAATCCTCCCATTGGATGGAGCACTTCACTTAATTCTTTAAAATGTTTAATGCTAATTTTATTTTCTCGTTCTATATTTAATAAATATCTGTTAATTAAATAATCATATTGTTTCTGGTGTATTTCATTATTTTTATCCAATAATTGTTTATTATCATTGCTATTAGCTACTTCAGCTTGCAATGTTTGATATAACTGATATTGTTGTTCTTTCAAACGCTCTATTTGATTTATAAACTCTTGTGAAGCTTGAGCACGCACGAACTGCGCTTTATCATCTTCAATACCTTTTTCGATAATTGAATTTCTATCTAATTGATATTGTTGAATTAGTTTTTCAGTTCTCTCATATAAATAGCTAATACGCAAACGTGGCAATACAATCGGCATTGTTACATCTAACGTTTTAAATACATCACTTAATTCAGTCCAATATTTAATTTCACTTGGTCCACCCACAAAAGCAACTGTATTAAATAACCATTCTTCCATAACTGGTCTAGTAACAACATTATTTGAAAAGAGCTGCGGATCAGAATCCACTATTTTTAATAATTCCTCTTTCGAAAAATATTTATCTGATTTATTCAAATAAAATTTATCATCTTTAAAAGTTAATAATTGCCTCATATTGCCATCATGCATGAATATATGGACATTCGTATCTGTTTGAATCATTTGTTCTAATCCATTTGCAACGGTTTGCTTTTGTGTATTTCTAAACGCTTCATCTACTTCACTATGATGTTCAATAATATGCTTAATAAATGGTTGTTCCAAACTTCTTAAATTAGCATTATTTGCATCTATAATTAACAAGCCATAAAACTTAAATACTTCGTGTAACAAAACTTTAAACATATCTGTCCAGCTATCATTCTCTTCAATAATGTCATTACACATTTTTAATAATGGTTTAGAGTGTGCTGTTTCGGTCATTTGTTTAAAAAACTGTTGTAAAGTTTCTTTTAATTGTGCTTTATCAGGATAATACCTAGAAACACTAGTTTCAGGAGGTGTCATTGTATGATATTTTATTTTTTGCAATTTAGCATATTGTGTATTATAAGCATAAGTATGATTAACTTCATCAAAATCATGATCTTCCCCAGCAATCCAAAATACAGGGACCACGTTTTTATCATGTTCTTTCGATAATTTCTCACTTAACGTAATAATAGAAAAGATTTTATGGAAAGTATATAGTGGCCCACCGAACAAACCGGCTTGTTGCCCTCCAATAATCACCTTCGCACCGTCACTTAATAATGCAATGTTTCTTTCTTGTTGTTCTGTTAAAGATAAATCACTCATATATTCTTTTATGATATTAGCTAATTCAACTTCTCTGCCATTATTAGAAGCTGTTAAGCGTTCATAATAACTCTTTTCATCCATGGCATCTAAGTTGTAAAACTGTCCTAGCGTTGAATCACTTTTTTTTAGTTTTGATATAAATTGATCTTTTTCATTGAGTTTTGTCGTCATACAATCCATGCGTAATTCTCCTTATGTTACTCTATTCCTAATCAGTATAAAGTTTATATCCAATATTGACAATTATACGGCTTATAAATATCAAATTTTCAAATAGAAGCCATACAATACGCTTAAACATTAACGTTACAACTGTTCAAATTTTTTATGTTTAGATAGTTTTAAAAACGATAATAAATTAACAAAATAGAGTTTCAAGCAGTCATTTTTGTGAAAAAACTCATAAAATAAGGTATAATAATCTTTAATAATACAAAGGGGGAAGATGCAATGACTAGCGTAAAGCGTCTTGATATTAATTACAGAACTGACGAATTATTCGAAGATTTTAGGAACTTTGGAAATGGAGATTTATATTTAGTCGATGAGCTTCGCGGTGAGATGATTGATGCAAGTTCAGATTCACCATTTTATGGCATTTATGTCGGCGATCGATTAGGTGCAAGGATGGCTCTATATCGTAAAGGTGATGTAGAAGAGAAACACTTCCCTAATTTCGACGATTATAATGTATTGTGGAAATTAGAAGTTTTACGTGATTTCCAAAATCGAGGTTACGGTAAAGCATTGTTAGATTTCGCTAAGAATCAGGGATTACCAATTAAAGTAATTGCACGTAATCAATCAAAACAATTTTTCATCAAACACGGTTTCACTGATTTAGAAGAAGCCAACAAAGAAGGCCATGATGTTTTAGTATGGTCGCCAGATCAATAATTTAAATTTATTTTAATAAGCATTTACTCTATTATCAATTGTGAACTCATTATAATTCTTTAAGAACACAGAGCAATATAAAAGCGGGTCTTTGAAATCAATTTTTAAAATTATGATTTCTGTCCCGCCTTTTTTATTGAATATGAACCACAATTTCATCTAATGAAGAAATTGTATAATCAGGTCTTATTGTTGTCTCATTCACATTTTTTCTAGGGTTAAACCAACAAGTTGCTATTTCAGCATTTTTGCCTCCTAATATATCGGAAGTCACTGAATCACCAATAATCATTGATTCTTTACGTTTTTCTTCGCCAATTTTATCAAATACATAATCAAAAAACTCTGGCATTGGCTTTTGATATCCTGTTTGTTCTGATACAAACACACCTTTAAACCAATGACCGATGTTAGTTTTCTCAATTCTACGTTCCTGTGTTTCTAAAACACCATTAGTGACTATATACAAATCATAATTATCTTTTAAAGTATCTAGTGTTTCAACCGTATTTGTAAAATGTTTAATAGGTGCATTGGCTAACTCATCTCTAAATATAAAATCTGCTTCCACGCCATCTATTACTAAATCATGTAATTTAAAGTACGCTTCAAACCTTTTACTTAACACTTCATCTTTAGTAAGCTCATTTTTTTGAAATGCATCCCAGTGCGCTTGGTTAACTTTCATGAAGACTTCTAAATCTTCTTTATTTGTTTTTAAGTTATAATTTTTTGTCAATTTATCAAATGCGAAAGTTTCAGCATCATGAAAATCTACTAATGTATCATCAAAATCTATAAGTAAGTTTTTGATTGTCATTTAAACCCTCCTCCGTTCATCACTAATAATCTTTAACCATTTCAGTATACACATTTTTTACACATAAAAAAATGGCCAAGGTTATCACCCTGACCATTGTATATATTATTGAAAAACTAGAATCCGAATAATTTTGATACTAAACCTACACCATTTTCCACGATGCTTACGATACTTGTTCCTAATTTAGCGCCGTCTCCTGCGATACCTGCTTGTACTGTTTCTTTGATTGCTTCAAATAATCCTGCCATAATTAATTACCCCTTTAATTTGTATTTTTTATTTATAAAAGACTTATAGTCCAAATAGTTTTCCTACTAAACTTGCACCACTTGATACGATATCTACAATACTTGAACCTAAATCTGCACCATTACCTGATTTCGCTGCTTCTACTGTGTTTGCAATTGCTTCTGCTAATTTAGTCATTTGAATGTCTCCTTCATTAATTAATTTATATTAAATTAAAATCTAGAATCCGAATAATTTTGATACTAAACCTACACCATTTTCCACGATACTTACAATGCTTGTTCCTAATTTAGCGCCGTCTCCTGCGATACCTGCTTGTACTGTTTCTTTGATTGCTTCAAATAATCCTGCCATAATTAATTACCCCTTTAATTTGTATTTTTTATTTATAAAAGACTTATAGTCCAAATAGTTTTCCTACTAAGCTTGCACCACTTGATACGATATCTACAATACTTGAACCCAAATCTGCACCATTACCTGATTTCGCTGCTTCTACTGTGTTTGCAATTGCTTCTGCTAATTTAGTCATTTGAATGCTCCTTCATTAATTAATTTATATTAAGTTAAAATCTAGAATCCGAATAATTTTGATACTAAACCTACACCATTTTCCACGATACTTACAATGCTTGTCCCTAATTTAGCGCCATCTCCTGCGACACCAGCTTGAACTGTGTTTTTAATTGCTTCGAATAAACCTTCCATTGTAAACACTCCTCGTTAAAATTTAATTATTATGACTGTTTTTATATTGAAAACGATGCTTTTAATTAATTATTTTGTTTAGCTATCGTTCCTTACATTCACTATAAGATAATACGAAATTAAATTGTCTGTTTTTTCTTACTTAACTATAAATTTGCTTTATCTGTTAATTTATTCAATTTACAAAACAGTTTTGAATTCCTAAGTGTATTATGCACAATTAAATCAACCACAACTATGTAAATTTAATATTAAAACAGTACTTCGAATTCATTAATATTGTTAGACAATTCAAAACGTTGCTTATATTTCATTTTTATTTTTAAATAAAAAGTAATGATTTAATGAGAATATGAATTAAAATTTAACATCACACCTTATATGGTTATGTAATAGAAAAAAGCTATAAAGACATCTATACAGATATCTTCATAGCTTAAATTCCATTATTTATTATATGTTAAATATCTTTGAAAATTCATGTTTCCGTTACAAACCCAAGATTTGCCGTAATAAAGGTGCCACGGTTAGTTTTGAGTCTTGGTGTACCTTTAGAGGACAAAACTATTTTTTGAATTTCTAAATTATCACCTGAATTTAAAATATTAACTGGTTCGCCCTCAAAATTTCTATTTTTGTACTCTTTACATTTCTTCAATACAGTAACATCATTAGGTTTACGACATATATACTTACCTTCTTTGTCTTTATCAACAGGGTACACATTCTTTTTATTAGCAGTTAAGTAATAACCATCAGATGTGATAAATCTTGGCGTACCTTTAGCAGTTTTCACAAGATCTACAATATCTACCAATTCTCCAATTTCTAAACTTTTTTCAGCAAGTTGTTTAAATTCAACATCTTTATATAAATTCGCTTTTTTAACAAGCGATATCGAATTCGGTTTATATGTTAAATATTCGTTTAAACTATTAGCTTTATTTCTAGATTTTGTTGCCGATACAAACTCGGCTTTAAAATTTTGTCTGTTTAAACTTGCCCTTTGACTTGCATTAGGTAAATTCATATTCACATAAATTGATTTGTATCCATCATAGATTAAGGATATATTGAATGCAAAATCACATTGGTTCAAATCTTCCGTATCGATATAAATATAATTATTATTCATTTCAAAATTGATAGTCACATCATGTATTTCATTATTTATTTCATTCAGCATTACTTTATCAATAATTGTTTGATCATCTTTATATACACGAATTACATCTTTAAAAGCTCCCTCTATTAAATGTGTACCTTCATATACAGCAAATACTGGATCTTTAATTGGTAAAGCATCACTTAAAGTTTCTGGCATTAAGAAATGGACTCGATTATTTTTAACAAATTTATTTGCTTTACCACCTTGTTGTAGTATATTTATAAATTCTATTAATTTTTGATATTCTTTATCCTTTAAAAATTGATAGATATTTTTAAATGTATCAGTCAATAAATAATCTTCAATATTTTTACCATATGATGCTAACATTAATACCATTTCATCAAATAGTTCATAAAATACGGGTTTATTTTCAGCTTTTAAAAACCTAGTATTTTTAAATAATCGTGACATATAATCAACTTCCACAATTCGACTAATCGCTTGAAACTCTGCGTTACTTGGAAGTTCAAGTTTCAAAACTTCACCTAAAATTGTTAAATTTAATTTAGTTTTTTCAATTATATCTGTTTGACCAACTAATGATTGATTATACGTATAACGATTCACGTGATAAGTCGGTTTAGGATTCATTGAAGCTGTCTTACATTTAGATATTGCTTCTATAAAAAATAATTTATCTTCGCCGTATTCCATATGTTTAAAATAAATTTCATTATCAATGATAATATCACGCTTAATTATTTTGCCCGGTGGACCAACTGCTCTAAATATTTTTTCAATTTCGTATGGAACCAAATCATTATCATTTTTATAAGAACTAAATCTCCCAATTTTCTTTATAGCTTTTTCTGAATGTTTAACGCTTTGGCCAAACGCTACATCAGAATGATGAACTTTTGCTTGATTTAATAATATTGGGAGCCCTTCCGGATCTAACCAATCATCAGCATCTAAGAAAGTTATATATTCACCTGTAGCCTTCTTCATACCTATATTTCTAGGCTCAGATGGGCTACCTGTATTTTCAGCTAATTGTATTACCTTTATAAAATCATATTTAGTAGCAAATGATTCAACAATTTCTAATGAATTATCACTTGAACGATCATCAACGAAAATTGCTTCTATTTTATCTTTATTGATATTAAGTTTATTGATAGATTCTATACACGTTTCTAGAAAATACGCTTTGTTGTATACAGGTACTATGATAGTTAGTAATTTTTCCAATTCAATAATCTCCTTTTAATTCGTTTTTTGTATTAAAACTATTTATATTGATTATCAAAATGTGTATTTCCTTTCGCAATTGAACTACTCAATATGGAGATATGTTTTATACAAACCCTTAATTATTATTTTAAATAAAGCGCATTAATTAAGATAACATAATTTAATAACTCGCAACACAAATAACCTATTTGATATAAATTTAAAATCAAAGTTCTTACTATTAAATTTATTTACACTTTTCAATTTATTTTCAAACAATCATTTTGAAAATAATACACAAAAAATAACCACCTTCCAAGGGAGAAGGTGGCTCAAAAAGAATGAAGTAATGGAGTACTTCATAACACTGTTTTATTACGTACAACAAAATTGTTCAATGCTTTTTACAATAACTTAACATTTCTCTTGTCAAAACTCTCAAAATTGATGGTATACAGCGTCAAATAATATTTAATTTTCTAGATAAAAATTGATACATATTCATAATTACTTATATCTTTATTTGCAAATATTCCATGAACTTTCCTCAATATATTTAAATGCATAGATTAAACATCTATAATAATCATCAACCTTATGATTGATTTTTTATAGTTATAAAATCTTAATACATTCCTCATGTTTGAAGTAACGTATGATGATTACGCGTTGAATTATTTGACTTCATTAAGTACGAGAATCTCATTAGTACTTTTAATTGTTCCTATCTTATGTGCGATAGTCATTAAAGTTTTACCTTTACTTAACTCATCAATTGCTTGTTGTATGAGGTATTCATTTTCTGGATCAATGCTTCCAGTCACTTCATCTAAAATAATAATAGGCGCGCCTTTCAAAATAACTCTAGCAATGGCAATTCTTTGCTTTTCTTATTGTAGAAGTGATAATGAATGATCATATTTTTATCCAGTAAAGTTCATATTTTCTAAAATATCTTCGGCTTGTGCTTCATCTACTTGAATATTTAGCAATTGCAGTTCTTGTTCTAAGTTTTCTATAAATAACTGTGTATTTGCATTCTGAGAGACTATGTAACTCTGCTTTAACAAGCCTTTTTTTCTAAGCAACAATATTGTGTTTTCAAATCTTCTTTTAAATCTTTCAAATCATCATCGTGATTACTTCTTTTATTTTCAATTACCGTGAATCTATTTACATTTTCTTAAATTCTGACGTGGTTTTACATTCTAATAAAGCATCTTCACAGACAACTTAATGATCTAAATTCGCGATTATATAATCATATTTGGTTCTTTAACAAAGAACCAATTTCGTTTTCTATTGTACTTCATTGTAGACAAAATAAAAGAAACCCCGTAACGACGGGGTTTCTAAGTTTGAATTGTGCGCTATTTAACGCTATTAGTGTCCTGGGAGGGCATTAGTTAACTTTCTAATTCATATTAAAACGGCTTAAATACGCTAAATAACAGCGTTTTGTTTATAACTAAAATTAAAGAAATATAACTAAATTGACACGTATTTGACACATAAAACAATCCACCTATTCATTTAGGTGGGCTTTTGCGTATTCGTATAATTAAAATTGTAATAGAGTGAAAAGAAAGAAGAAACTCGTTTTTACCTCGTTTCAAAAACCTCCAAATTAATTTATTTTTCATCCAAAACAAAAGAAATCCAATGCCCAAATTCACAAGCCAAATGCAATTGGTGTTGCTTAATCATTGAATTAGGTAAAATGCCAGGAAATTCCACTAAGGCTTTAAATCGAAAACCATCGTTTTCTCGTTTAACCTGATGTCTCATTCCACCTATAATCACACCATTTTCTAACTTTGCTACACCAGGTAACTCAACATCATAATCAGAGCTTTTCTTAGATTTCAATTTCGTTTCATTATAATATTCAGCAAAAAATCTAGTTGGTAACGGAGAGCCACCTGTAATTTCTAAAACTTCTTGTAAATTATCAGTTCTACCTAATAAAACATAATGATCAGGATTTGACACAATATTCATAAGATCATTCTTGTCATTATGCTCCATCATTACTTCACTAATAGCATTCATTATCTCTGTAGAATTCAAATCACTATTAGGTACGTATATTTCAGTAATACAAAATTTTCGGTTACCAAAAGATAATTTTTCTGCCATCAAAGACATTAAATTCCCTAATTTATATCTACATTTCATAGTTTCCCTAATTTTATCAAACCCTAAATTCAACTTAGTATTAACAACTTTTTCACTTAAATTATTTAAATCACTACTCACGTTGTTTATGTCTTTTTCTAAATCAAATTTTTTTCGTAGATATTTTTGAGTACGTTTCAACCTTTTAAATTCCCATTTTTCAACATCTTTAGCAGAAACTTCAACACCATTAATAAAAAATAACATTCTCTCTTTATTTATCATCATATAGAACCTCCAAATCATTGTTTTATTCCAATTGCTTTATTGTCGGTGAGCCTCGGAACTCCCACCACCTATTCATTTAGGTGGGCTTTTGCATATTCGTATAGTTTTTCCGTTGTCTTTAATGTTAAATTATCTATATCACGATTCCCATTTCTTAACCTTGTTTCATTCGTTTCTAAATTCCATAGTTACTCCTTTAATAAATAGATGTTGCATTATTAGGAGGTACTAACGGATTTATTTTATCAATACGTTCAAAAAACATTATTCCATTAAGATGATCTATTTCATGCTGAGCTACAATTGAAGCATGTCCTTTAAGCTTCAATATTTTTTCTTCCCCATATGAATTTTGATATTTAACAGTTATACGCTCATTTCTAGGTACTATTCCATAAATAGGCCTATCTACAGATAAACAACCTTCTCCTTGTGGAAGGTAAATTTTATGAACAGACTCTCGTATAATTTTTGGGTTTATAAAAAAATATTCATGTTCTACACCATGTTCATCTACTAAATATATAGCGCACATCTTTTTATCTAATCCTAATTGATTAGCTGATAGACCAACCCCAGGTCTTAAATTATACTTTTTACTTTTTTGCTCATTTTGACTATTTTTTAAAAAAAGCATCATATTATTCAAAAGTATAAATTCATTTTCACTTAATGGCATTTCTAAAGGTTTTGTCTTTTTATAAAGCATCTCATTATCTTCTTTTACAATATCCTTCATAGTAATAATATAATTACTCTTATAAAGCTTTGTATTCAAATATATCCTCAACTTTCTTCTTAAAAACTTTAGATATTTTAAATGCTAATTTTAACTCAGGATCATACCTATCATTTTCAATAGCATTTATTGTTTGCCTGCTAACATCACATTTCTTTGCCAAATAGTCTTGACTAATAGAAAATTTTTTTCTGAATTCTTTTATTCGATTCTTCATATTCCCTCCTGATATGTAAAATAAGTTTTACATTTAAGATAACATGAAATTATGCTTTATTCCAATTGCTTTATTGACGTTAGGTCTCGGAACCCTTAACGACATAAAAATCTACATTTGAATTATACCACAAAAAAGACAGCCGAATTAACGACTGTCTTTAACTTATGGAATACAATAACTAATCTAGCAAAAGAGTTATAGATATTAAATACCCATATGATTATTTAATAAACATAAAAATGCCCACTAATATAAGTGAGCATAAAAGTGTCGAATTATTAGGATACGTGGCTCCTTATAGAGCCTATATTTAATTTATCAAAAAATTCCTTCAATTTCAATATTAAGAAAAATTAACCACCTAGTAACTAGTATAGGTGGTTAAATAACCTTATACATTTTTAAAATTATTGAGTAGCGACCAGAATAATTTTAAATAAATACCTATTGTCAGTTTGTAACTGCCTTTCAAGGATAATAGGTTATGGCGTAGGTGTATTTTAACATAAAAAAACGCCACCTATAAAGAGTGACGTTGGAAATGATATTAAATCAAAATTGATATAATTTCATAGAAGGCCACACTACGACATGCGCACAATCATAAATAAAAAAAGGCACCTCATAAAGAGGCGCCTCAATGAAGGCCTTAACATGTGTAAATAGAACGGTTATTCACCAACCGCAGGTGTATTTTAACACATTTTTTCATTTAATACTACTTTAAAATAATACTCACCCAATGAAATATGCGGACAGAGCATGAGAGATTTTGAAATATTCTATGAATTTAATTGAACAATTTATAACTATAAAAAATTGATATAAATTGTTCTTTTGAAATCTCATTTATATCTTGTACTTTTGCATGTTTTAACGCTTTATTAAACTGATTCTTTGTAAATAGCTGTTTATATTCTTTATTTACCCATTTATACACAAAAAAATGATATATATTTTCATCATTTTTTGAGATTAAAGATTTATGCTGCTTTAGTAAGATTAACGCTGAATCTACTTTAGGTTTCGGATGAAAATAAGAGTTGGGAATTACTTTTAAAATTTCAATATCAATTTTAGGTAAAAGTAATAAAGCTAATGCTCTTTTTTTATCCATAATTCGTTTAGCAAACCCGAATTCTACAATAAGATAGTTATACTCAGCATTACTTTCATATAAGATTTTTTTGACTATTTCAGTACTTATATTATATGGAACACTGCCAAACACCTTATACTGTTTGTTTTTAGGAAAATGATATATCAGTATATCTTTGTTCACTAATTCAATATTAGTTGACGAACCAATATCATTTTTTAAAATACAATATAAAGTCTTGTCAATTTCTATACCAGTTACAAATCTAGCTATATTGGACATGTATTTTGTAAAGTGCCCTTTTCCAGTTCCAATTTCAATTATATTATCGTCAATGCCTATGTTTGTTTCTTTTAATATCTCATTTATATATTTTTGAGATGTTATAAAATTTTGTGAGTTTTTAGGGTTTTTGTTATTCATTATATTCTGCTCCTTATTTGTCATAACGAACAGATTTCAAAGTTCATTATGATCAGTAGTTTAGTCTGAAATATAATGAACTTGGTTAATAACAAAAATTGAAACAACACCCATATCTTTATCTCCTTTCACTCTTACTTATTACGAATGAAAAGAATTATAATCTACAACAGCAATACTCGAACACATAGATAATACCTCCTTTAAATTTAAAGTATTATAACATAAAACAGTTGGGTAAGTAAAAATCACTTATTTCATACTAATCTAAAACACTAGAGTAAGGGTAAATAGATAATATGTTTAAAGCCTCCCTTAACAGAGGGAGGCTTTATTTAATGCACATCTATACTTTGAACAACATCTTCACCAGGTATTAATTTAGGTAATCTGACTTCTAAAATACCGTTGTTGTATTCAGCATAAATATTCTGCACATCAACATTGTTAAAAGTAAATTGTTCAAATAAAGGGACCTTCTTTTTTTCTAAATGATCGTATTTTTCTCCTCTAAGCGTTAATATATTATTAAAGAATTTTAAGTTCAAAAGATTTTTTGACGAATTAGGTATTTTAGCTTTCAAAATGTATTTATCATATTCTTCTTTAATGTCACTATCAATAGAAACATTAAATATTTCAGTGGCCAATTTTTCTTGAAAGTTTTTAAAGTAATGATTAAAAGTCTCTAAATTAAATGTTTTATTTGTCATAATAATCACCCTTCCTAAAATCCTTTTATTTATTGTTGACAAATAAAATATAACATGATATATAATAAGTGTAAATTATCATATGGTAATCAAAGATTCAGACTTTTAATCTTTGTGGGAGTGTGATGATTATGATTTTACATCAAGTAGTTCAACAATTAAAATATGGTAAATCACCTAATCTATTAGACAAGAAATACTTTGATTTATATAAGTATATGAATCTTGAAAATTATGAAACTTTCAAAAATTCATTAAACGACAATAAAAGGAAAGTTAACTAAAACTTATCATATAGCATTCTGATTACCATATGATAAAAATATTTATAGGAGGCGATATTCTTAGTTTAATTGTGATATTTAAATCTTTAATTTAATTTCCATACTAAAATTAAGAATTGAAAAATCAGAGGAGGAATTTTATTATGAGTAACCTATTACCAAATAATAACTTTTTTGATTTATCACCTTCAAAATTTTTTGAAAACTTTACGAGACCAATTTTTCCTAATTTTCCAAACACTGACATTAAAGAAACAGATTCAGAATATATTCTTGATATCGAGTTACCTGGTATTCAAAAAGAAAATATCAACTTGGATTATCAAGGAGAAACTTTATATATAGAAGCTAAACAATCTAAGGAAAACAATGAAACAGATCAAGAAGGAAATATTATTAGACAAGAAAGAAATGCATCATATATAAATCGAACTTACACATTGCCAAATGTAGACGAAAATAATATTAATGCAAAATATGATAACGGCGTCTTACACTTAAATTTGAAAAAAGATGAGCAACACGTAAAACCTACCAAACGAATAGAAATTGAATAAAGAGAGATCATTTAAAACTTGTTTGGACGACCTCCTGTGACTATAAAACTACAATTCTATATTTAGAATTGTAGTCTTTCTTTATATTAGTTTTATCTTTAAAACATTACGTTCTATATGTTTTTATTCGTTTACAAAAACACTGATATATCAAGGTTAATGCTATATATAATGACTTTTTTATTCCGTTGGTTTGTACAAGTTTATAATTAATTCGCCCTTTTTTGCTCTTAAAAATACCCACCTATTCATTTAGGTGGGCTTTTGCGTATTTGTATAGTTTTTCAATTTATTTTATCTCCATGATATCTTTCGGATTAACTTTACTCAAACCATTTTCTTCATAATAAATGTAGATATAAAAAATTCCCCGCCATAAAGGTGGGGAAGTGTGTATTTTGTGCAAAACATGCTCTAGAACTCATACAAAGATAAAACCATATTTATATGAGTTACTTAAATTTATCAGAATATTACATTTATTTCAAGGTATAAATAAAAATCCCCACTTATACAGTGGGCTGTCGGAAATACTATTTAGTAAATAAAAGTTACTATTCGATTATACCCTTATAAAAAGAAAATAAACAAAAATCACCCAGTGACATGTGTGGGTGGTTTAATTTATAGTATCAAGACAAGAAAAAACTTGTTTCATTCGCTTCTAAAACCTAAAATCAAAAGCCAATTCCTCGAATACCTTCTAATCCACTCACCGTTTCCAAAGGAGAAGTTAATTTATTACAAAATCTAACAGGGAAATTATCATTGAATTTTACTGTTAGACTTCAGGAAAATTAATAACCCTAGACCCCATAATAAAAATAAAGGGTCCCAAATGAATGATTGTCCTATAATACTTAACTTAAAATCAACAGAGATAACACCTAATAATTTTAACCATCCACTTATTGTGTTCATACTACCATAAGCAATTAGAAAGCTACCACCTATATAAGACATTATGTTTATTAGTTTGTTTTCTTTGAAAATCAGCATAATTGGAGCCCAAGTAGCAGTTAGTTTTAATAAACCTACAAATAATAGGACTATAAGAAATTTCACGCCATAATTTTGTTTGAATTCTATTGTCCAATATCCCACTGTTGTTAAACCTAAGTCCCCATCAAAAGCCCAATAAAAGGTAGCTAATGAGTGTAAACTTCCAGCGATTAAAAACAAATAAAGGCCAATATTTTTAACCAAATTTTTAACTCCTTTTTTAAAATATTATCATGACTCACTTTTGCTTTATTCCAATTGCTTTATTGACGTTGAGTCTTGGAATCCTTAACAACAACAAAATCTACATTTAAATTATAACAAAAAAACAGGGTAAGCACATAAGTCCCTACTCTTATAGTATAATCACGTGTAAATTTATTATATTATAAAAAAGACAGCCGAATTAACGACTGCTTTCTTAAAGGAAGTTTCTATATTTCAAGAAACAATACAATTGTATCATAATAAACGTAAAAACCACTCCGTAGAGTGGTTATGAAAAGTGTATATAAATGTACATATTGAATGAGTGTAGATATTCGACTATGAATATCTAACCAAACTATAACATATTACTTTCCTTTAATACTATCAAAAACAGCCACCCAGTATGTAGCTGGATGGCGTCAGTCACAAATAGTTTTCACATAGTAAAAACCCCCTAATTAAAGAGAATTAATGTGACCAATATCTCAAAAGTCCGTTTTAACGGAAAAAATATTATAACACACTTATACATAAAAACAACCACCCCATGACTAGTGTGGGTGGTTGTTTTTATTATTGGAGTATGTGTTAACTATATACAACTTAATGTGCTAATTGGGCTTAATTAAAAGCCTACAAAGATTCTAGTATAAAAAAGTCACCCCTGTAAAGAGGTGACCAGTAAGATTTGGTTTCCAATGCAAAGTTAAAGTGCTTTCATAGTATCAAAATATTCTGCATATTACAATAAAAAAGACAGACACATAAGTGCCTGCCACATAAGATGATTCCTTAATATAGACGATTGATACGTCTATCATTATTATACACTTTTATTTAATATTAACCAACATAAAAATGGCCACCTATAAAGGTGGCTGTACTATATATTATATATTTATTTTATAACCTAATGGTTATTATCATTAATTTAGCATATAAATAAAACACGCGCAAGACAATTAAATATAATTTAATAGTAAAATTTGGAACCCTTTACAACATAACTTAATATGATACAAAAACCACCCCGAGGGGTGGCAATGGAATAAACTTTTTAGATAATAGGTTCCCAAGGGGGGAACCTACAAATATATTTTAGCACACAAATTAAAAGACAGACACATAAGTGCCTGCCCGAGATATAATATAGAGATCTTTTTTGAAAGGTAAGAAGTTCACAGCTTTTATGTTATCAGAATATTCTATAATTTACAAGCGATAAATAAAAAGAGCAGACACGGGACAATGTGCCTGCTTCCTTAAGTAAAGGTAATATATGCGTTGGTTAGCAATAGTATATTGCTAAAAATATTTATATCACAAAAAAGACACCTCGTAAAGAGGTGTCTTAGCATATTAGAGGTTATTCTTGCTAGTAAATCAAGCTATATTTTATATACAAAATTACTTATCAAATAGATTTTTCCATTGATTAATTAAATTAATAGGTTCAAAGCTTTCAACAATTTCTTTACGAGCATTTTCTCCAAATGATATAGATTTAGAATCGTTGTTCATTAGCTCAATTATCGCTGTAGCCATGGCATCAACATTTTTATTTTCTATTAAGTAACCATTAATTTTATCTTTTATAAACTGCGAAGGCCCATATTTAATATCGAATGCTACAACAGGTACACCATTTGCCATAGCTTCTATCATGCTTAATCCTTGAGCTTCACTTTGAGAAGTTGATATAACACTCCTAAAACCTTTAATAGTCTTGTATGGATTATCTGTATAACCAAATAACTTTACTGTTGAATTAAGATTTTTTTCATCAATCATTTTTAAAATTTCATCCTTATAGTCGCCTTCACCATATATATGAAATGTAATTTCAGGGTCAATTTCTTTCACTTTTTTGGCTACATCAGTAAGTAGATCAAACCCCTTTCCTTTTACTAATCTTGAAATGTTACCTACAACTTTGTTAGTTGATTGACCATAATACTTAGGGATATTTGAAATAAAATTGTATATTAAATGTGCATTAGTGATTCCGTATTCTTTTTCAACATCATCAATTTGTTCCTGTGTTAAGAAAATAACACCATCTAGTTTGTGACTATTTTTTAGAATGTTTTCTTCTTTCTGTTTTATAATGCCAGCGCTATTTTTATGGTTTGTATGCATAACGGCATATTTTTGAACATTTCTTTGTTTGTTATTAACCAGTTTGTTTATACTGCCAGTGCCATCACTAATAATAATGTTATTTTTCGTATCCTCTATCAACTCTTCTAGGAAATACTCCCCTAGCTTAATATTGTTTTTAAAATACTTTTTTTCAGCTATTAAGTACAAGTCTGACACAGAACCATCTTTAGAACTTCTTCTCAAAAATGGTTGTCCATTTTGATTGTAAAAAGTTTCACCGTTAAGTATGCCATTGTAATCAAATTCCTTAATTCTTTTAATCAAACCATTTGAAGCGTAAACACGTCTTACTCTGTAATTATTTTTGAACAAATCTAAAACAAATTTATTTTGACTATTATATTTAATATTTCCTCTATATTCTCCATTTTTCAAAGAAATTAGCGCATATTTATTCTTATCCATCTCTATTTTTACACAGTCATCTATGTCATTCTGTATGTTTATGTTGATATTAGACATGGATTCGGTCATGCTCAACGATCTTTTTTCAAAAAATGAAAATTGGTTATATACTTTTGTTTTATCGTCTAACCTCTTAGACTCCCTCAATTGTTCAATCACGAAATCATAGTCGCTATTATAATCAAAAGTGACTATATTTGAATTTAAATTATTTTCATTAAAATACTTTGAACGGGATAAAAGAGCCGACGTCTTACCACCACTGCTTAGACCTAAATTAAAGATTAATTGATATACTTGCTTCATTCGCAATCCCACATTATTGGTTGTTTGTCTGTTGGCTCATAATCAACTGAGAAGTACTCTATAATTTCATCTATTTCTTTTCTTCTAATATAAAGAATCCCCATTATACAAACTGCAAAAATAATCATCTTTTTCATCTTAATTTCCCTCTTCCCCATATAGAATTTTATCGACAACTCGTTTAGTTGCTTTACCATCTTCTAAGCTACAATATTTGTCATAAAATTCATTATATTTTTCGTTGTAATCTAACTTAGTTTTTTCTAAATTCTTAATTGATTTAATTAGTTCATCATTACTAGATAATAACGGACCAGGTAAGTCGTTATATACATCGATATAAAAACCTCTTAATGTATTTTGATATTTTTCTAAATCATACGTAAAGAATAAAATCGGTTTTTTAAGATTTGCATAATCAAAAAATACTGAAGAATAATCAGTTATCAGTATATCGCTTGTTATATATAAATCATTAATATCGTTATACTTAGAAAAATCATATACAAAATCTTCATATCCCGTTAAATCCATATTATCAGATATAAAATAATGCATTCTAAGAGCTATAACGTATTCATCACCAAATTCTTCACGCATTCTTTCTAAATCCATTTGTAATTTAAATTTATAATTACCCGCAGAGTGAAATTCATCATCGCGCCATGTAGGAGCATATAATATAACCTTTTTTGATATAGGTAAGTTCAATTTCTCTTTAATACGATGTTTATCTTCATAAGAATAGTTATGTAATATGTCATTTCTTGGATATCCATAAGTTAATATGTTCTCTTTTGGATACATAAAGGCACTTTCAAATATTTTTTCACTATATTTATTAGCAGCGATTAAATAATCCCAGTTTCTAGATTGATTATAAAAATCTTTTTTATAATTTTTATTAGCTGAAGTAACATTTTCCATATCAAAGACAAGTCGTTTTAAAGGAGTACCATGCCATGTTGATAAAATGGTTTGATTATCTTTTTTAAATAGCCATTTAGGTTGTCGCATATTTAATACGAAATATTTGGATACTGTTACATAATAGAAATATTGCCAACTAAAACGTTTTATTATTTTTACATTGGTGTTTTTAAAACTTTGTTCATCTTTAACAAGATCTTTGTCATTTAAAATCCATACATGTTGCCATTTATCTTTATCATTTTCTAAAAGATAATTAAAAATAGCTTTAGGACTATCAGAATAATTTTTACCTAAAAAACTTTCGTATAAAACTGTATTTTCTTTGATTGGCAGTTTCGTAAAAAGGTTTTTTTGCAATTTCTTTTGTCTAAACCTTTGATTTTTAGGCTTAGAAAATTGATAAGTTTTATATCCTAATATTCTAAATTTGCTTAACATAAAAGCTTTTTTAAAATTCCCGTTTTTTATTGCATTGATTTCAAAGGCATGTCTTTTACTTAATTTAATTTCAGATGATGGATAGTTTATAATCTTATGTAATTCTTGATATATTCCATAAATTCCTATTTGCGATTCATTAAACATATCACTTTTAATAATTTTGTATAAATAGTATCGAATTGCTTCAATTTTTATTTGTTTTGCTAAATTTAAATCAACACATTTATCTATACCTTCTTTTAATGCTTTTACCCTTTGTAAAAGTCTATCTTCTCTTTCTTCTTGAGTTAAGGAAGGACTGTTTATCGGGTCATTATGTATATATTTGTAATATAATTTTGTAGTAGATTGAGCAATATAAGGCGTTTTATTATAAAGTTCTATTAAAAAAGGAATGTCGTTGTATAATTCATTTTTAGTTTTAAAAGAGATTTTATTATCTATTAAGAAAGATTTTCGAATGATAAAACTATGTAATCTAAATTGATAATTTAGTTTTTTAAAATAATTGTTAGGTTTAATCATGGTGTGTTTATGGCTCAGAATTTGTTTTTTAAACATACCGTTTATTATTTCTTTAACCTGCTTATTATTAACCTCTATATTCGCTTCATTTAATAATTCTTCTAACTTATTAAATGATTCGCTATCAAAGAGAAGGTTTTTATTTGTATTTAATGTTGATGTTTTATCTAAATTAGTTTTACTTATTCCAAATTTGAAAACATCTGTTTCTTCTTTTTTATCATCGATCATTTGTTGAGCATAAATTAAAGCATTTGGATTTAAGTAATCATCTGCGTCTAGAAAAACTAAATATTCTCCAGAAGCACTCTCAATCCCTTTGTTTTTATAATCAGATATACTCTCACTTTCACTCATTTCAATACATTTAATATTCATTTTACTATCTTCACATAGTTCGTTTATTACTTTTGAATCATTATGTACGAATATAATTTCATAATCATCATATGTTTGATTAATCACACTATCCAAACAACTTTCTAGATATTTATGATTATGCCATTTATTTTTATAAGTGATTATAATTGAGAAAATCATATTCCTCACCGCTTTCTAATTAATTTTATATATTTTACACATTAGAACTATTTGTAATTATAATATTTAGAATTATTAAAAACAATATCTTTTTTATTTTTTTTGATATTGCAAAATTTTATTTACTAGAAAAAAGACAGACACATAAGTGACTGTCTGAATTAAATAAAAGGGTGTGAGTTAAATATTTGGAATTTAACTACAAAAATCACTTTATCACTATCTATATATTAATCAAATTATTTGATTGCCTAAATTATTTTAAATTACATCTAATCAATATTAAATAAAAAGATTACGCAGAAGTGAAATTTAAAATACTAACTATAATATATTAGGAAGGAAACATAAAAAAACCACCCAGTAGGAAGCTGGATGGCATCAACTATTAGCAGAGTTGAAACTTAGAAAATATGATTTTACTTTGGAGATTCTATTATATAAATACCCACTTAAAATGTTAATAAACAAAAAAGACAGCCGAATTAACGACTGCCTCCTTAAAGGAAGTTTCTATATTTTCAAGAAACAATGCAATTATATCATATAAATAGAAAGACAGACACATAAGCGCCTGCCCTGAGCTAAAGTAATTATTAGTATAATTACGTATTTAGTATCATACAATATTACATTAAATATGTAAATAAAAACCACTCCGAAGAGTGGCTGTTCAGTCATACGTTTAAGAGGTTAAACGTTTAGAGTTGGTGCACAGCATACATGTGCAATAACTAACTTATCATATAATAAAAAAAGGTGCCACCGAAGTAGCACCCTATCATCATGAAATTTTGTTTTCGCTGAAAGGTATTAATAACAGGCTATTTTTAAAATATCAGAATATTCTATATTTCAAAAATAAAACACCCATCAATTTTGATGGGCGCTTATAAATCATTATATAGGAGTGGTCAGAGCAAAAGCCCAAACATTAACTGAAAGCCCAGAGTATCAATTCAATGAAAACTATCTAAACTGCAATCTATTTAGATAGTGATTAAATGATATCAATTCTCAATTGAAATTGCAATAGATAAAAAAAGATGCCACCGGAGTGACATCTGAGAATACTATTCTAAAAATTTATATATACAAGAAAGGATAAATATTATATTATCAGAATATTCTTTAATTTACAAGAAATAAAAAAAGAGCAGACACGGGACAATGTGTCTGCTTCTTTTAGTAAGGTATACTTGCGTTGGTTAGCAATAGTATATTGCTTAAAATATTTATATCACAAAAAAGACACCTCGTAAAGAGGTGTCAAACATAGTTCGTGTTATCTATATACTAAACCACCATCTGTAAGAATAGACTGACCTGTAATATAACCAGAACCTTCTGAAGCTAAGAAAGATACTAAATTAGCAACATCTCTTGGTTCTTGATATCTTCCTAATTTTATTGCAGAAGAAAATTCTTCGAACGCATCTCCAGGTTCCATATCATCGTTATATTTAACCATTTCTTCATCGATACGATCCCACATCTTAGTTTTAGCAACGCCAGGACAATATGCATTAACTGTAATACCATCTTGAGCTAATTCTTTAGCCGCAGTCTGTGTAAAAGAACGCACCGCATGTTTAGTAGCTGAATATGTTCCTAACATTTCATAAGATTCATGCCCAGCAATACTACATGCATTTATAATTTTACCACCTGTATTTTGTTTTTTAAATTGCTCTGCTGCGGCCTGCGTACCAAACACTGTACCATAAACATTTACATTGAATAGTTTATTAAGCTGTTCTTCATCTATTTCTAAAAATGGAGAAACAGCATCTACTCCAGCGTTATTAACAAAAACATCTATCTGACCAAACTCCGTAACCGCAAACTGTACTAATTCTTTTTGTTCTTTTTTCACCGAAACATCACTTTTGAATGCGGCAACATTAAAACCGTTATTCTTAAATTCTTTTTCTGTTTCTAAAAGGAGTTCTTCATTAAGATCTTGTATTATTAAATTAAAACCATCATTTGCCAGTCTTTCTGCTATCCCTTTACCTAAACCACCTGCAGAACCCGTAATAACAGCTGTTTTATTCATCGTAAATCATCCTCCAATATTATAATATCTTAACTAACTTTATATTATCATTTATAGACTTTTTCATCTAAGAAAGCGCTTAAAAACCGTGAATTACTAATTTATAAACATTAAATTTTTCAATTAGATGATTAATTGAGTTCGTAGTAAGTTGGCAGAGCTGTCTTAACTTATATATTTTTTGTTGAATTCTGCTTAATTCAGTTTAATTATATTTCTTTTTTTCTTAAAATAAACAACACTTATCTATAGACTTGATGACGAAAATATATTAATTTTAAAATATATAATAATTTTTTAGTGAAATAATATAATATTACTAGGAGAGCTTAAATTCATGAATAAAAATGACGTGTTTTATAAAAAATATAATTATTATAAAACAATATTGAGTTTATCATACAGTGATGCTATTCAATATTTAATTGAAAAACATGGTGAAGTTGTAGATAACTACTATAAAGAGAAATCTTATAATAAATTTTTAAACGGCGAAATAAAGAGAATTGCATATGGGAAATATACAAAAACAAAAGAAGGTTTATATTGTCATCACATAATGGAAAATGAATATGAAAATATATCTAACAAAGAATATATAGCCCATTATAAATATCCTTATGAATATCATCATAAAGAGAATCTAGTATATTGTGATCTAATAGAGCACTTGATATTACATGCTTTAATTACCAAAGAAACAAACGGAGATAGAGGTTTTAAAGGACTTGTCGAGTATCTTATGCCGATAGCTGAAGAGTGGTATATAGAGAGTTATGAACCTGGGGAATTATGGATGCAATTATGTAGAGAAAGAGCTTTTTTATCAGAAGAGTACACTGAAAAATTATTTTCAGATGTTGATGAATTGTTAAAAGATGTTGAAGTATATCAGAAATTGTTAGAAGAAATAAGAGAAGAAGAGAGAGAAGAAAAAAGAAGAAAATTAGAACATGAAGAAAGAGTTAAAAAAATGATCAAACAACAAGAATTATATCTTGAAGAGATAGCACAAAGACATATGCAAAACTTAAATATTAGTAGAGAAGAATATGAAAATAATAAAGATTTAATAATCAAAGAAAATCTTGTGTATGGAAATAGACATAGTATATATAATTTTAAAGCAGACAAAACTTTATCAAGAGCGACAGTTCTAAGTGATAACGCTTTCTTTGTGGAATTAGATAAATATGGCAGTACTTCGGGTTATGTTACTGATGAATTCAAATCGGAAAAAATCAATATAATAAAAGAGGATTTAATAAAAGAAACCGAAGTAATTATTGAAAGATTGAAATTAAAACTAAAGAGAGCTAAATATTATAAATTAGAAGATAAATATAATAATGGAGAAGTGAGATAAATTAATTTTTATCTCACTTCTCCATACATTATCTTTGTTAAACAATAGTAACAAGGTAAATCAACTAAAGTCTCCCCACGCATCTCCTATTCTGCTACCATTTCCATTTGAATCACCGATTGGCATATAAACGCGTACGCCACTGTTTACAGTCCATGCAATCCAAATATAACCATCAAAGTCGTATACTTCGTCATAGTTTACAGATTGACCTGCATATAACATGCCTGCAATTTCCCAACCTGTCCATGGTCCGTTATATCTTGTGTAGATATTAGAATTTGCTGTAAATGTTCCTTTTTCAGGTTTCCACAAAATATTATGTTGATTTCTACGCCATTTATTACCCACTTTCTTACCTTTATCTTTAACTGGATTTTTCTTTTGTTCATCAGTAGGTATTGTTACAACATCTGTAACATTATCTGGCACACCAACATCTAAAGTTGGATTTTTATAATATTTAGTGATTTCTTTAATAAAGTAATCTTGCATCTCATGTTGTTTTGCTGTCGAAGGCGCACCACTAATAATAGGGTCGAGATCCACATGCAATGCCATACTTCTATGTGGACATGCCGTCGCTACAAATTGATTGTGCAGCTTCACAGTTTTTCTATTAGGTTTTAAACCGTAATACAACATATCAATTGCCGCTTGCTTAAATATAGCTTGTTCGTTTTTCACAAAGTCTTTATTGTTAGCACTCATTGATTCACAAACTTCATAACCTAAATAGTGACCATTACCATAACTATCAGCCACGTGCCACGCGATACGAAATGTATCAATAGCTCGCCACATTGTCTTTCTATCTCCATAATAATGTGCAACGCCTCCCTCATAACGAACTACAGATGTATTACTTAAACGATTATATTGCTCTTTAGCAGAAATACTATCAGCTGTATTGTGAATAACCACACCATCAATAGAACCTACACGCTCATTCATTGTATAATTAATAGAATGATTGATTGTTTCAATTTTTGTTGATTCTGTAGTAACCCCTTTTTCTGCATCTTTATATGGCGGACGAATGACACCTACAAAATCATCATATACATGATTTTGAATAAACGCTGCAGGACTTCCATTGTTTGAAGCGTTATACCAATTTTGGTCAATACTATCAAATAAGTATTGATTCGCATTAGTAATCATGCCTGTATGTCCATAGCTTCCATCATCCAATACAAAAATATCGCCTTTTTGAGGGATAAATTTTTTCGTGTTTTTAATGACTTGGAACCCTTTCGGATATTTATAATCAATAAAATCAACTGCATTGCCCGTGGGGTGTACATCAAAATGTTCTTTTAAGAATTCTATGATAAACGTTGCACATTGAGCCCCGTTTGATTGTCCAGCTGTTAAACTTTTACCGATATTTTTTACTGCCCAGTTAACGGCTTCTTGTTTTTTCATTTAAAAATACCTCCATAATAAAAAGCCAACCGTTAGGTCGACTTAATTATTTTTATTTTTTAGGTTGTTTTGCTTCGGCTCCTCCACCGAGTTTGTTTGGATTTTTACCATTCTTATTCTTGAATGTTTCCCAAATACCTGTTGCCATGAGTCCACTTATTAATCCTGCTAGTAAACGACCAGCTACTGATAACTCACTTACAATTTCTGGAATGAATATCGTAACGTCTCCAATAACTAAACCAATGACCATTGATACTAATGGTATAAAGTTCTTAGGCACTTTTTTTGTTCGTTTGATAACTTCTGTTAGTGCTCCTGTAATAACTGCAATGACTGCAGCAAATGCGATAATTTGTTCCATTTAAAATTCCTCCTTTATAATAAAAAGCCATCACTTGTGTGATGACTCGTCCTTGTCTTTATCTTTTGATTCATTTTTAAAATCTTCTTTAATGTTATTTTTAACGTCTTCTTTAGTTGATTTAATAACGTTCAGTTTTTCAGCAATTTCTTTTGGTATCGGTACGCCTAACTCTGCACAATTCTCTACGATGCTTAGACCTTCATTTGCGATATAAAAGAAAAGCGTTAACACAAGTAAACCGCCATTCAACCCTAAAATTTGGTCTATAATATTAGCTAAAATAACAATAAAGAAGATATAGATTTTTCTAGAAAAACCAAATAATGATTTTCTACTCCACAAATTTTTGTTCTTAAATGCTTTGCCTATACCTGTACAAATATCTATAACCATGAGTACTATCAAAAAATATAATAAGTACATATCACCTGCATATATAAATGTGTGGAAAGCGTCTGTTTCTGTAATTTTCAACTTAATTTCCCCCAATGTTCCACCTGCTTTCCATAATAAAATGCCACAAGCTATTCAGCCTGTGACTCTGGATATTCCTCACCTGTAATTTCTTCGTACTGTTCTTTATCTATAGCATCTAATGTTACATATGTTTGGATATCCTCATTTGTGTAACAATTGATGTCATAAAAATATTTAATAGATTCAAATCCTGGATACATAATTTATTCCCCTTTCAATTTAGCAATTTCAAGCATTGTCTTTGCTTGTTGTTCTTCTAACGCTTGCATACGTTGTTCTTTTTTAGTTAACTCTTTTAATGTTTCTGCTTGTTCATTTTGGGTTTTCACTAATTGATTAGCTGTCTTAGTCACCTGCATTTGTGCTTGCGCTAACATGTACTCATTAGCAGAAGGAACACGAGGCTCTTTATCTTCATCAATTTTATTAGATTCCCATTCTTCTTTAGTGACTCCTACCCATTCATTACCGTTAAAGAAAAAAGGACTGTAAATACCTTCTGGCGGAGGTGTTTCAGTCCAAGCTTCTTCGGGATATTGGTATTCGCCATCTTCACCTTTATAGGCTAAATAGGGTGTGCCATCATATAAAAATACTTGTTTGAACATTTACTTTCCTCCTATTCTATCCAACTAATTGTGCCATAAATATATTTATCATTTGATTTCGCCCATTCAGGTTCATTCGCTATAAATACTTTGACAGTTCCATCATTTTCAACAATAAGACTTGTCCCATTATGAATTAAGGGAGCTCTTATAAATCCTACTTGTGGACTCTTCGCAAAATTTGCAGGCAGTTGAGCTATAACTTGACTATGTTCAACATTATCTGCATTCACTCTGACAAATTTCTGCGTCACAGTACCATTAGTAATTGCTCTATATGAACAACCGTAACCATTTCTGTCTTCTCCATATCCGTAAGCTGTATTTGTACGGCCACCATTTATGATTTTAAAAGGCACCCAACCTGTATCGTTTGGCACTCCTGTTTCTATCCATTCTGACCACTCTCTGTAGTAATATTTTATGAAGAGCCTTGAAGAATCATAAGGGCGATATTCAATTCTTTTTAAATCTCCTTTTTCTCTGAGTAGTACAGTAACAAATCCGTTATAGCTTGCTCCAGACGGTTGATTTTTTGAAACAGTAATATAATAAAGACCAGGTTTAAGTGAATCTAAGAATGCTGTATCATTCCAATCTACGTCAGTTTTATAAAAGCATCTCCCATCATCGGAAACCATTTTATATTTCTGCCAATCTAAATCATCTAATTGTTCATCTAACAACTCGTTAGTAATAAGATCATTATCTTCAACTGTTTGCTTGAATTCCGACATTTTACTATCTATATGTGCCGTTGCTTCACTTGATGTCGATTCTATCGTTTCAACTACTTTATTAGCTTTCGAATCCACACTAGCTTTTGTGTCTTTAGATAGTTTTTCAATTGTATCTACGGCATCTGTTTGTGTTGTATCTATAGTTGCTTTCGCTTCCTTAATATAGGATTCTATATCTTGCTTGCCATCACTCACAATTTGATTAAGTGTTTCGATACCTTTTTGTAATACGGACTTCATTTCGGCTACATAATCCTCACCGTTGGCTATTGCTTCTTCAATATCTAAAACACGTTGTTTAATCCTTGTCTTAAGTTGGTCGAACATGCGAATATATTCCATCTTAGTAAACACAGAAATTTTATTGATAAGCGCATCTTTAACTTCAAAATTAAACTCTCTAAACACGGCAACTTCATTATATTCTGGTTTATTATCAACATTATTCACACCAATATAAACTTGACCTTTCACTTTAGTAGATGTACTTGCTTGTAAGAATTCTTTATCTAAAGTAATGGTCACTAATCCTTTGTTCGAATCTTCAACTTCTAATTCAATAACATCTGAAACACTACCATTGCTAGATTCAAAGTATGCATAAGCTGTAAGATTATTTTTATGAATTAACAAAGGACCCTTGGTATTACTTAATTGAAATCTTAATATCGCTGTATTTTCATCTAAATTATAAAAAACAACCCCTAAATCAGAGATTGGTTTGGAATAAGGTTCAGATTTTAATTTAAATAATGCTTTTTTATCTATACCGTTCGTCACAATATCACTCCTTATTTTACTAATACGACAGCTACGCCGTAACCTTTTTCACTGTCATAAGGTGTTGTTACTTCTAAAACTCTATAGAAACCATTGTTGTTATCTTTGGTGCCAATACCTTTGTTAGCTTTTATATAATCATTAGGAGAAACCGTTGAGTCAATACGTGTATAAACTTGACCCATGAGCCCCACTACATTCCATTCAGGGCGTTCAGAACGGGAATAATACTCGTTATCCGACTCTTTATAATCAGGGTTGGGAATTGGCACCTCTACTTCTTCTGTATAAGTTTCACCATCATCATCTAGCCATTCTTTAGTAACCCATTCGGTTTGAGTTACACCGAATTCATCTTTTAAAAATTTCTCTTTATGATGAAACATTTGATCGCCTAATATGACACCAGCAGTACCAGATATAACCCCCAGTGGTATATCATTAGCGTTAGCTTTTCGGATATATCTGCCATCTAAAGTAACCATGTAACCATTGAGTATTTCTTGTCCTGACTGTGATTCAAAGTACTCTGCGTAGTCACCGAAGTCTTGCCCAGAAGTGATTTTACCTTTAGTGTTGATGTTGCCACTAATACTACGCATTTCAATGCTTACGTTTTCAGTTGATGGTTTATCTGTGCCATAGCCCATTACCCATGAATAATTTTTGTTAGTCTTAACGTTACGAGAGTTAAAAATGGTTTGCGTATGATTACTTGATGATGTTTCAGACTCTAGCGAATTAATGACTGCACTACGCGAACCATAGGCTTTAGAATTCATGCCTACACCAGCAAGCCAACTTCTGTCACTATATGCATATGAGTTTCCTGTAGAAGCAATAACAGCTGAACGTTGTGCGATAGCTCCTGCACCAGTAGAACCTGCACTCAATCCACCTTTGACTACGGTCGGAACAACTTTGTAGGCTTTTTCTGTAATGTAAGCTGAATTTTTGTAATTCTCTGCATTCACGCCAATGATTTCAGTAGTGTTGTTATACAGTTCTAATCCATTCCCTGCGCCTTGACCTTGCAAGCTAGCGTTGATAATACGGAAATCGTATATTTTTCCACCACCAGCAATACCGACGTTTTGAGAAGAATTCCAGATATTAATGTTACTTAAAGTAATTTTCTTGCCTCTATTACCGCCACCGAATATTTTAATATCGGCTTGTGCGTTCTTGAATCCTGTCACGTTAATACCATTTAACATGATGTTTTCACTCATGAATTGTACTGCAATAGCTGGTTGACCAGATGTGAATTTACCATCACCAACAGCACTAAAGTTATTAACCTGTACGTTTCTATATGCTGATATAATTAAAGCTCTTGGTGTTGTGTTTGGATAAACTTTATTATCATACGGTTCTATAGCTGTACAATTGCTTAATAGTAAACTATGCGCTGTTTTAGATTTAGGGTCTCCTGCTCTGTGATGTCCGATGTGACGTAAATTATAAGCACGTGAATCGTGAATAGACATGTGATTACTAATTAGTACGTTGTTAGGTGCCGAGGCTGTAGCGTGTGCTTTAACTTCTATGCCCCCGTAATTCATTTCTGTTGTATTATTGTCTAACATGACATGTTGTGACCCATCGTCAACCTCAATACCGTTATTATTACCGCCACCCGTTGCATGATGACAATAATTGTTTGTGATAACTAAGTATCTTGAATGGTGAGTCGTAATACCATCATCACCAAAGCCACTTGCTTCACAGTTATCAATATGAATGTACCTACTTTCTAGCTCTTCATTAACTCTTACGCCGTCACCTTCATAGAAGTAATCATCGCTAGCGTACGTAATATCAATACCATGTAATAAGGGATCTACTGATTTTATATTACTTGCAAATCCATGTTTAACACCTGCAAATCTAACATTAGAAGAACGAGAGCCACCTGCAGCTTTGAACTTTTTATCTTGTCTCCACTTGTTACCATTAACTGTAAAATCTTTAATTCCAATGTTTTTTGCATTACCTGTCATATCTTCGTTAGTAATTACGATATTTTCGGCTGGTGTTTCATCTGCAAATTTAATTGTCGTAATGTCTTTGCCCTCGCCAGATAGTACAGTGTTATTAGGTAATTTAATTCCTGTTACTTTATAAATCCCTGCAGTCATATGAACATGTACATTGCCACCATTTACAGCCTCTTTAAATGCTTGAGTTGAGTCATATTCTCCTGTAGGGTCTGCCCCGTAATCATTAACATTTACAATCCGTTCAACCTTTTTATTAAGATAATTAAAGTTTTCTTCCATCTTGTTTTTAATGATTTCAAAGTCATATTTTAAACGTTTGGATAATATAGGTTGATTAGTACCATCTAGAGCCGTTCTACTGTCCTTAAGTTCTTCGATACCATCGCCATTATGACCTATAATTAAGCCTTCAATGCGTCCATCTTGATTTTGTAATTCATCATGAACATTTGTCAGCTTATAGTCTATTTGTTTCGCATTATGTGCGTGTTTATCAGTGGTTTGATGGTCTTTAATAATATCTATGACTTGCCCATAAAAATATTGCACATCTTTAAAATTCTCAACGACCATTTGTCTAAACTTTTGACCTAGATCAATCGGGAAATTGATTTTTAATTTCATTTTCTTTAATTTCATTATTTCACCCTTCCTATTCTAACCATGTGAACTCTTGATACACCCAATTCGTTTTGTTTTGGTCATCTGGGTGAACATAAGCCATTACCTTGCCATTTTTTAAACATTCAATTGTAATTGGATGACGATATCCGTTTTGTCTTGCGATAAAAGATTGATTATCCATGACAAATCCAGTAGGTAGTTGCGCAATCTGCATTGATGCCCCAGTTATTTCTGATACATTCAACCTGATTGAACGCACCACAAAATGTTTACCGATAAGATCGTTACCTGCTCTTACTTCACGGATGGCACATTTAAAACCTGAATTAACAGCTTTATTTTTCATGTCTGGTGGTACTTGATACTCAATCCAACCGGTATCACCTATCATGTCCGATAAGCTCTTATCAAGAAGTTCAAAAGTTTTTTTGTTTTCTTCTATAACTTTTTGTTGGTCTTCAATTATTTCTTCCAACTCGTAAATTTTATTGTTTATGTCTATAAAAGGATTTTCTGATTCTGTGTCCTCAATACCTAATAGCGCTTCTACATGTACTTTAGGAAAATAAATTTCACCGTTTTTGTCAGTTAAGTATCTATGGTTAATTTCAGTCATCTAATAATGTCACTCCTACAATATCTGAGTAATTTTCTGCCATAGAAATAGGCGACTCACTAAGTGAATCGCCTTTACTTTGTTTATTAAATTTTCTAATAGCCTTGGTTGTTTGTTGCTGCATTTTTAAAATATCTTTAGGTGAATTACTAAAATCGACTTCTACTGGTTCATCAAGTAATGGATGTGACACAGTAATTTTCACAACTTTTAAATCTAAATTAAAACCTAAGGGTTGATGAATAAAACGTATTTTATTATTTTCTTTAATATCGTCATTGGTAATGTATTGTTTGTCTTCTACACTACCAAGATAGTTTGTAGAAACTTCAACCGTTGGTTGATCGTTGAGTTCTTCTTTAAGCCTTTCACGTAATTCATCTTTATTTGTGATATTATCATCAAATATTGTGGGTGCTTCGGCAATGTCGCCACCATCATAATTAGGTGATGTGTAATCGGCATACGTATGATAAGCGTCTTGACCTTTAAGTTTAGCTGTTAAATTTAATACAGTTGATTTCTCAGTACCGACATACATACATGGCTCAGATTTTTTGTAATCCACACCCTTTTTCGCACCTCTAAATACAGCTTTAAATGTGTGTTTGCCTTTCGCCAGATCTTGCGCGATCACAATTTTTTCACTTTTCGCGTTTTTACTGTAACACTCATAAGTATCAATTTTTTCACCATCTAAATAAACATCGAGTATGCCACCTTTAGACATTTTCTTTAATGTCCATTCAAGCGTTTCGTTACCATGTTCACATTCAAATGTTTTCGTATAACTTGCGCCTACTTTTTCTGTACGCCAAGTGCCTTCTTTAATAAAGGTACCTGAGTAATTCAAGTCTTTAGGTTTAATAGGGTTATAGTTTTGTGTTTCTTTTTTAGTCTTTTTCTTACCGTATCCTTGAATATAATTAAATATATCCGTGGTTGTCGTTGTAACCGTAGCTTCACTTGAATTATATAAGTAAATCAAAGGCATATCGGACATTTCGTAGAAGGTTGCTTCATCATAAATATAATATTTCTTATTATCAGCAAAATAGATATAATTAAATAATTCTGCACCTTCTGATACATGTTCAACCCCATTTTTACCGCCTAAATCATCGACAGGTACACGTTTTTGAAATTGACCTCTAATTTCATATTCAAAACCCAATTTATTGTCTTTAAAACCAAAATCAAGATATTGTTCTAAAGTCATGGTCGGTGTACTATCGTCTTCATCTTCATCACTACTTTCACTTTCGACATCCATATCTTTTTGAATATAATGCTTTTGAAACTCCATAAAGATATGTTTAGCTACAACTTCATTCGTAAGTTTAAGGCCATCGTATTTTATAGATGTTGATTTAATGACGTATAATTGCCCTTGCCACTCTATAAAAGCTTCATTAACTAAATAATCAAATATATCTGCGTTATTAGATGTTTTATATAAAGTGAAACTAATCGAACGCTCATTATTCTTTTCATATTCATATTTAAAAGAACCGAAATCAAAATCCGTGATTATCTCCGCAAATGTGCCTTTTTTATTTTTTAAAACTAATGCATCCAAGTTATTCACCTACTTAAATATAAACGGGAATATCCATTGGGTCCTTGCCCCTCCGATATGCTCGCCTGTAATTTCAATATCGTTAAAGCCTTCTTTAAGCGTTAACCATTGTCGATTTGTATCAATGCCTACACGTTTACCATCAAGTATTGGGTGTACACCTTTTAATATAAGTTGTTGATTTTGCTTAATGCTTTTTTTATATTCAAATGTATTACCTGTTGTATGATTAATGATTTTAAAGCCTTTAGGTGCATCGATATTAATCAATAACTTAAATTTATGTCTTAATAAAGGGTTGATTGTATCTGAAGAACCGTTGTAAATTCGAAATCTTGTGGTATCATGTTTATATTTAATTTCATCATCTGCCAATAAATCGACACCGAATTGCCAATTACCGTTTGATAAACTGTACTCATCTGTTTCTTTGACCGTTTCGGCATAGCCATCTCGACAACTAAAAGTCATATCAAACTTAATTGCTGAGAAATCTAAATAATCAGGATTTACATCTGGGTTATTCGCACGATATTTCAACCCCGGATTGTCTGACGTGATGATGTAATAGGGTTGTCGTCTAAAAAACAGTTGTCTTAATTTTAATTCTGCTAAATTACGGTCATTTTCATCAATACCATCAAAACCGCAACTTACTTCTAAATTAAAAGGTGCGAACGTGGCTACTGTTGGTAACTCGCCGTCCACACCTTGAAATGCGTTGCTTTCATTATTTTCATTTGGATATGAAGCTTTAGCTTCTAAGAAAATAAAATTAGATAAGATATCGTTTATATCATAAGTGCCTTCTTGGGTTATGATTTTCATCCATCTGCCGTCTATCATATAAACCTCCTATTTAAAAACCCTGGTTAAAATTGTCTAAATTAGCTTTACTACCTAACAATTGACTAAAGATATTCATAACCTCATTCTTACTCATGTTATTATTATTGCCGCTCAACAATTTAATGATTGTTTGTTGCATACGATTGTTCGTGTCATTCAATTGAACAACTTGTTGTAGTAGTTTTTCCATCGTTGAATTATCGTTGTTCACTGTGACATTTGCAGAACCATTATCCATGCCAATCGCTGTCATTGCTTTCTCCATCAAACCAACCGCACGATTACGTTTAGATTTATGAAGTGGAATGATAGCTTCCGCTCTATTACGCTCACTAATTTCAGCAAGTTTATGTGTTGTAGAGATGCCACCATTTTCATATTTTCTTGGTCCTGTTGGAGACCAACCACCGTTAGGATTGAATTGTGTCCGCCAATTCTTGTTGTTAAAGAAAGCGAGTAATTGATCATAACCATTTTTTATATTGCCATGACCTTTAACAGCATAATTCTTAAATGTACTAGGTACATACTGTAATAGGCCTTGTGCTGGTGTACCATTAATATTATTAATGTCACCAATATTTCCTTGTGTGACTCCTGCATTTCCGCCCGACTCATTGTGAATGAGAGAAATAATGTTATTTAAGTCATTACCTCTTAATTTTACATTCATTTCACTAGCAGCCTTTTTAATATCACCTGACCATTTTTTAGCTGATTTATTTTGACCACCACTTTTAAGTGATTTTAACCAGCCCATAGGGTTAACAGCTGTTTCGTTAGATGGGTAACCTTTCATACGCTGAATGTGTAAGTGAGGTGTTGTTGAGTTACCTGTACTACCTGATAAGCCAATGACATCTCCAGCGCTTACTTTTTGTCCCTTTTTAGCAATTATTTTACTCATATGCATGTACCACTGATACCATTTACCACCAGGCTCATCAAGTGTAATTTGATTACCACCGCCACCTGCGACTGCGTCTGCTTGTGATATTTTACCATCGGTTAAAGCTTTGATTTTAGTACCTGTTGGCATACCAAAGTCAATACCATAGTGTTTACCACCATTGAACATTAAGCCGCCTGTATAGTTACCAAATGTTTGTAAGATATTGTCCCATGGTAACCAACTAGCGTCACCATCTCCACCTTCAGCTTCTGTAAACCAGTCTTTCACTTTCTCTACCAATGAAGATTTCAAGTTTTTATAAGCAGCTTTAACTAAATTAACAGTAGCGTTATCGCCGCCCCCGAAGTTGATGCCGATACTATCCATGACTTTGTTCACTAATTTACCCGGATGTTTAACATATTTCCAAACATCTCCAATTTTATCGCCTAGCCATGATGCACCGTCTTTAACTTTTTCTAAGCCTTTACTTCCTAAGTCTTCAACAGTATCTTTGGCGTCGCTACCTGCTTTTTTCGCACTGTGATAACCATCAGATATTTTACCGCTCACATTTTTACTTATATTAGCTGCACCATCGATAATATCTTCGTACAAGTCTTTTTTGTTTCCTTTAGAGAAACGAGGTATTTTAGTCCCTGTGCCCGTTGATAACCTTTTAGGTATTATGCCTTGTTCTTGGAGTTTGTGCGTATGTCTAGCGTTAATAACGCCGTCGCCTTTACCTAAGCCCACAATTGTATTTTTACCTTGTGGCGCGTCGATTGAGCCATCTTTACGTTGAATGAGCTCTTGTGTACGTCCGCCTGGTCCATTACCTGGCCCTTTATCATTGACCATCGCAACCGTTGGTTGTCTTAAACCACCATTTGAATCCGTAGAGAGCGTTGAACCATCATAAGTACCTGTAGCTAAACGAGGTATTTCATCGATAAGTTTATCTTTACCTGTGATCGCTTTAGATATTTTATTAACGCCACCAATCATGCCATTCAAACCGCCAATAGCTTTGTTGGCAACTTTTTTACCTAAATCGCCTGCAGCTTTACCCATATCGGCGCCGACATCTTTAATCCATTGTAGTGTATCACCTAGCCATTTTTTGAAACCTTTATAAACAGACTTCGCTTTTTTCCAGCCTTCACCAGCAATATTACCGAAACTTGTTTTAGCTTTGCCCCACATGTTACTTACATTAGTTTTAACAGAACTATAAGCTTGACCGAAATATTTACTCGTACCTTTCCACGTAGATTTCGATTTATCCCAAGCTGTACTAGCGGTATCGGTAAATTTACCTTTTGCTTGATTATAAACACCTGTGACCTTTGTTTTAGCTTTCTCATAAGTTTCACCAAACCATTTTTTCGTACCATCGTATGCTGATTTAGATTTATCCCATACTTTACCTGCAGCGTCTGTAAATTTATCACGCGTTTTAGTATAAACACCTGTTACTTTGTCTTTCGCTGTATTGTAAGTATCGCCAAACCATTTAGATGTATTTTTCCAAATACCTTTTGTTTTATCGGTCGCAGTACCTTTAGCTTCTTCGAGTTTGTCACGGGTTGATGTCTTCACATTTTCCCAAGTATCAGATACGCCTTTCGTTACTTTGCCCCAAATATTACCTGCTGTGTCCCAAGCAGAATTCCAACCATTTTTGAATGATTGTTGAATATTTCGGCCTTTTTCACTAAACCAACCTTTGGTATTTTCCCAACTTTCACCGAGTTTATTAGTAATCGATGACCAGAGATTGCCTCCAGTTTCAAGCGCATTATTCCAACCTGCTTTAATGTTAGACCAAATATGACCGCCTTTTTGGGAAAACCACGTTTTAGTTTCCTCCCACTTTTCACCGAGCCAACTTGTCAATGATGACCAAAGATTGCCACCTGTTTCTAGTCCGTTATTCCAACCTATTTTGATATTTGACCAGATACTGTGACCTTTTTGAGAAAACCATGTTTTCGTATCTTCCCATTTTTCACCAAGCCAGCCAGTTAAGGAAGACCACAGATTACCGCCTGTCTCTAAAGCATTGTTCCAACCATTTTTAATGCCAGACCAGATGTGACCACCTTTTTCTGAAAACCATTCTTTGCTACTTTCCCACTTTTCAGACAACCAACCTGTTAAAGACTTCCATAAATCTCCGCCATTTTCTATGGCAATGTTCCAACCATCTTGAAGTGCTCCCCAGAATTCTTGACCTTGTTCAGAGAACCAACCTGTGAGTGAGTCAAAGCCACCTTTGATATCTTCGCCAGCTTCAGAAATATTTTCTTGCCAATAAGAAACGGCACTACCAATACTTTCACCTGCAGCTTTGAATGGTGTAGCTATCCACTCACCAACATTACCTAAGCTGTCATTAATAAGCTGTTTCCAATCCGTTTCCGTAAAAAAACTTGAAATAGAACTACCTACATCACTCATATTTTCTTTGAATTTGTTGTAGTTTTTGCCCATTTCAGAAAACGCATCTGACATATCACCAGTAAATTTATTCCATTGTTTTTCTGAATTAGAATAAACTTTACCTGTAGTCATATCCATATCATCAGTTATATCTTTATTGCTCTTTTTAACTGATTTGCGTACCTCTTCCGTTTTTCCCTCAGCAGTTTCTATAGCTTCATCATAAGCATCTTTAATTTCTCCAATACGCTTATCATGTTCTTTTTGATCAATTTCACCATAAGCAAGTAAATCATCAGCTTGAATAACATCTTTATCACGTTGTTTTTTAGCTTCTTTTTTCGCTTTTTTCTCAGCTTTAACAGAATCTTTAATTGCATCACTTGCTTCTTGGGTATCAATAGCACCAGTATTTGCATTCATTCTTGATAATATGGCTTGTTGTTCTTTTTGACCTTTTGTTAAAGTTTCAGTTGTTATGCGGTTACGTTCTTCTAGTTTAGCTTTTAAATCTTTTTCTTCTTGCGCTGTGAGTTTACCGTCGTTAAACTGTTTGAGCTCTAGTTCTTCGATTTCACGGTTAAGGTCTTGTAGTTTTTTAACCTTTGCATCAGAAGCCTCTTGATTCTTTTGAATCATATCTTGCTTTTCTTGAGCAGTAAAAGCTTCACTGTTTTTAAGCATATCTTTCAGTTCATCAGATACTTTTTTGTTACGCTTTTTAACTTGCTTTAATGCTTCTTCTCCACCTTTTTGTACAGATGTTTCAAGTTGATTGCGCATTTTATTCGTAATCTTACCATGATTTAGTTTAATATCTGATAAAACACGCGTTGTATCTTCTGAATACTTAACATACTTATCAAGCGCTTTTTCAGTTTCTTTAGAAACACCTTTGCCTAAAACTTTAGTTGTGTCTGTTGCTTTATCTGAGGCTCTACCAGCTGTTTCCATAAATTTTTTAAAGCCATCGCCTGCTTTTTTTAATAAATCGTCATCATCTAAATCTTTATAGCCTTTTTTCATTTCATCAAAGAAACTTTCTTTTACTTGGCTACCTGTTTTAGAAAACCAACTCCCAAGTTTTTGAACTTGTTCAATTGTTCCACTAGTGAAGACTTTAATAAATTCGCCAATACCATCTACCCCGTCTTTAAACCAGCCAATTTTATCATAAGCTGTTTTAAATCCAGTTCCTAAAAGGGTTATTGCTCCTAAAGCAATACCCAAAGGTCCAGTCGCAAATCTTAAGATGCCTTTACCTAAGGTTTTAACGCTTCCACCTAGGAATTTTGAAGACTCGCCTAACAAACTAAGTTTGCCATTGGCTTTACCTGCTGATTTGCCAAAGCGTCCAAATAAACCTGATGACCCTTTAGCGCTCTTACCTGAGGTAGCAATTGCGCCTGCATTCGCTTTATTTGCTCCAGCGTTAATCGCAGCTTCTGCTGAGTTTTCAGCCATGCGTCGATTAAGTTGCGCATAGCCTTTAGTTGCTTTAGAAAGTGCGCCTGCAACCATTCCAAATCCTAAAACCAAAGGACCAGTAGCTGCTGCTACAACACCTAAACCTATTCCAACAGCTTTAACCGGTTTGGGTAATTTTTCAAAACCTTCAACAAATCCACCGATTGTTTTAGTTGCTGCTACAACGGCAGGGGCAATCGTATTACCAATATCGATACCTAAATCGACAACTTGATTTTTAAATATTTTCAGTTGTGAGCCCATCGTTTTATAACGTGTTTTAGCTTCATTTGTTAATGCGTTATTTTCTTTCCAACCCTCAGACCCAGTTTTGAGCGCTTTATCAAGCACTTCATGATTATTGGATAATCTACGGATTGTATCAGCTTCACGAACACCCTTGATACCAACGCTATCAAGTGCTTTTAACACGCCTTTGGCGCCACCTTCTGTATTACTTAACCCTTCAACAAACGCAGATAATGCCTTTGTAGGGTTCTTTTCCCAAACACTTGCGAATTCTTCGCCTGACATCCCTGCTGTTTTAGCAAAGTTTTCAAGGGTTTCTCCGCCATCAGCAGTAGCTTTTGTCATCTTGTTAAATATTTGAGTCATCGCTGTACCACCAGACTCTGCTTCAATACCTACAGATGACATCGCTGCTGAAATACTCATAATTTGGTCACCACTAAAGCCAGCTTGTGCGCCTGCACCTGCTAAACGTTGACCCATTTCTACAATTTCTTTTTCAGTTGTAGCTGTAGTATTCCCTAAGTTAACAACGGCTGAACCTAATTTATCTACATCTTCAATTGGCATACCTGCGGCATTCGCAAATCTTGCAAATTCAGTTGCTGCTTCTTCAGAAGAAAGATTAGTCGCCACAGACATATCTAACATAGTTTTAGTAAAATCAGTGATTTCTGATTTTTTAACACCTAACTGTCCAGCTGCTTCTGCTACACCTGCGATTTCAGTTTGTGCAAATGGCATTTCTTTAGACATTTTAGAAATTTCATCACTCATTTTATTAAGTTCCGAACTAGAAAAATCTGTTGTCTTTTGAACACCTGCAAGTGCTTGTTCATAATCAATTGCTGCTTTTGTAGCACCACCAAACGCACCTGCAATAGGTGTGGTCAAATACATGGTCATATTGCGTCCTGCAGACTTAGCACTGCCCGCCATTTTTCCGTAACGGTCTGACATAGTATCTAGTTGCTTAGCATGTTTTGTGTATGAACTATTAGCGATTGTTTGAGCTTTATTGAATTGTTTCAGCTCTTGTTCAGCCTTATCAATACTTTTTTGTAACCCGTTCATCGATACTTTTTCATTATTCACAGCTTTTTCAGCTTTGGCTAAGTCTTTTGGATAGTCCTTGATTGTTTTAGAAAGTTTATTATATTCTTTTTCCGCGGTTTTAACTGCGTCATTAGACTGTTTATAAGAAGCTTTAACTTTTTTATTCTCTTCTGTAATGCCTTTGTTAGATTGCGTTAATTTCTTAACATTTGCGGTTTCTTCTTTATGACTCGCAATTAATTTTTGGTGGACTTCACGTTGTTGTTTCGTCGCATTAGAAGCTTGTTTAATTTGTTCCGTAGAAGCTTTACCTGATTCTTTCAAACGTTTTTCAGCAGAACGTAAGTCATCGAGTTTTGTTTTGGCTTTGGCCTTTTCAGCGCTTAATACAGATTGTTTAGCTTTAGCGTTGTCTAATTCCTTATTAGACTTTTTCATCTCTTGATTAGACTTACGCATCGCATCATCTTGCTTCTTATGTGCTTCGGCAAGCTCTTTGACTTTTTGTTCTTGTTGTTTGATACTATTAGATGCTTTTTCATAAGCACTTTTAATATTATTTAAATCACTTTTAGTCTGATCATACATGCGTTTTTGAACTTTCATTTTATTGTTCAGTCCATCAATGCGTGTTTGATACTTCTGTACAGACTTCTCAGCTTTGCCAAAACTAGACATATTCGCTTTAACTTCTGAACTCAGTACACCCATTTGGCGTTTAAGACCTTTCATGCCTTGTTCCACGCCCGTATTATCCATGGTGTTCTTTATCGCGTAACCCTGAATATTTTCCAATTGTATGTACCTCCCTTCTTACCTATCCACCGAATAGTTTGATTAAGTCTTTACCTTTAATGACTTCTTGGTCTTTTTTAGACTTAGCTTGTTTTTTATCTTGGTTATCATTACTACTTAGAAATGTAATTAACTGTAGATAAGGTTGTTCTTTAGCTTCTGTTAAAGTCCAGCCAAAGTTTTTCATACAAAATTCATATGCATTTCTAAACCTGGATAAAATTTCTTTTATTGAGCTTGTTCTTCTGTCTTTCCCTCTTGGCTTGTTTCATCTTCTGAATCTGCTTCATCTTCGCCGCTGATTTCTCGAAATATTTCACCTAATACATGAGAATATGTTTTTGTGCCCATGTTATTTAAAACGTCTTCTTCTGTTAATCCTTGTTTTTCAAACAAACTAACTAAGTAATCGCGTTCCATTTTTCTCACTTTTTTCATATCTGGTTTTTCTTTATCCACTTCTTTTTCGCGATTTTCCATCCATTCATAAAAACGTTCTGCTTCACCCATTGTGATAACGTCTTTTGAATAACTTTCTACTTTACCTGTTTCTTGGTTTTTAATTTCAAATTTGATCATGTTATTGTCTCCTTAAAGTTAATTATTTTTGTATACAAAAATAGGCGACCGAAGTCGCCTTGTTAATTTATTCTGCTGATACATCTGCATCATTTTCATTTGCTTCTACTTCTACATTATCGGGTTCTTCTGGTGCAGGTTCTTCTTCAGCTTCTACTGTAATTTCACATTCTGCTGTTTTCTCGCCGTCATTTGTAGTAACTTCAATTGTTGCTGTACCTTCATCTACAGCTGTGATTTTGCCATCTTCATCTACTGTAGCTACATCTTTATTTGAAGATGCATAAGATACAGATTTATCTGAAGCTGTAGAAGGTGCTACTGTCGCTTCAATTGTTGCTGTGTCACCTACATCCAACGTCAATTCTTCTTTATCTAATGAAACGCCTGTTACTTTGATTGGATTAGTTTTAAATCCTGGTACATCTGTTTTGTCTGATTCACCGTTTTCATTTTCCCAAGCAACTTTATAGTCACCTGTTTCATACTCTGTATTTGCGTCTAAGCCTTCAATCGTAGCGTTAGCTTTACCATCTTCACCACGTTCAGCGCTCGCGATTACTTCATCATCTTTATATACTTTCAATTTATCTGCCATTACAAATTCCTCCTATAATTTAATTTATATACGTCCTGGACTAACAAACCCTTCTTTAGTAAAAAGTATACCTCCATCATTCAAATCTGATTCTTTTATATAAGAAACGTTGAATTTATAGCCGCCACTCATTACATCACCCGTACTAGTCTTCCAGTTAAAATCTACTTCGTTAATATAATCTATTTTATTTCCATTAAATATAATTTCTGGCACATCGTCATCATCATATACTCGAATAGTTAATTGCGGTTTTATTTTTTTGTTTTCTCTAAACTTTCTTTTTATTCGTTCTTTTAATTTTTGAAACACACTCATTCAAACACCTCGTTTATTCTTTGATTTGCAGACCCCTATTCTGCAGAAATAACAGCCGATTTACTTTTAGCTGTTACTCCTACATTTTGGGGCGCCTTAGGGTGTTTCTGTTGCTTCGTTATCGTTTGATTCTTCATTACTATTGTCTGAATCATCATCTTTAACGTCTTCATAACCAGGGAACACACTTTTGAATAATTCATCTGCCCCTTTTTTACCAACGTGATAACCATAAATACGTGAATTACCGTCAATTGTGCGCGCAATCCAATCACCTGTTAATTGTTGTGGTTCTGGCTCTTCTTCTTCCTTCGCCGTCGTTTTCCATTCAATAGATTCAAGACTCATTGTCCCTTTAGTTAAGGCACAATAAACAGGGTCGCCTGATAATAAATCGGCAGACTCTCCAATTAATGCGACATACGGCGCACGAGAATCTTCACCAACCCATGAAGTACCGTTATCGTCCATATCACGACCTAAAACGGCGTCTAAATCTTTATCTGGTACGTTAAATAAATCAAGTTCTGATTGAACTTCGCCTGTTCCTTGTTTCTTAGACCATACGGTCTTATTCGAAGCACGCATTTCAACTTTTTCAGGGGCTAATCCTGAAATATTAAGATTAACTGTACCACCATGTTCATCTTTCCATGTCATTAATTTCTTAATTTTTTCATCTTCATCAAAAATACCTACGTGTACTTTTTCAAATCCTACTACTGCCATAATTTTTTCCTCCTTGAATTAAAAAGAACGCATCTATTCGACACGTTCACCTTTGTAATATTGATTTTTGGGTATGCCTCGATATCTTCGTGACATCACATACCTTTGTGTTGCTTTAAAATAGTCATCTAATTGTGATGATGCTTGATTTAAATTTTCATTTGATAATAGATAACGAATACGTTTCGTTATATCTATCGTTTGTTGATGATTATAAGATTCAACATCTACTTGAAAAAAATAAGTTTCCGATAGATATTTATCAGAAACATATGTGCTTGGACGATCTAATATCGGGGTTAAAACGACAAACGCATTACTCGTATCATCCACTTCTGTTACTTCGTAATAATAAATGCGGTTGTTTACTTCTGATGCAAGTATAGGGTCGTTAATAATGATATTCTTAATATATTTGAGTATATTCACTTTTTGTTCAACTCTCTTCGAATGATGCCACGGTATTTGGTTTGTGATGCATCTAATGTTTTGGCAATGACACCGTAACCTTGAGGTGTATACTTTTTACCATTACGTGTATAGCCATGTTCATTAAGATGAATGATATTTTTTCTTTCTTTAGGACCTTCCCAATGAATCATAATCCGTCTTTGACCAGCAACCGTTTCAGGATTCCCTCGCTTCATTTCTTGTATGGTCGCGCCTGTATCTCTAAAATCTTCAAATTGATATTTGAGTTCTTCTTTTAAAAAGTCAGATGCTTCAATTAATGCTTTATCATTCTTTACTTGCATTGCTTTTTGACCAAATTTTGCTTCCATCTTTTTCATCATTTCTTTTTCGCCTTTAAGCTTTACATCATATATACCATTGATTTTAGGTTTACTCATTTTCAGCCACCACCACCGTAATATAGCCTGCTTTCGGTTTATCAAATCGAATATCATATATGTTAAATAGTTGCGTTTCAAATCGATAATCTTCCACTTTGATTGTATGTTGATAATTGGGAATAAATTGTCGTTGAGCGTCTCTCATTATAAATGTAAAACCTTGGGTTTTACCGTTTGTCGTTAGAACTTGTCTGTCTTTAATGGAATTATCATATTTTTCAACTTTACAACTATAAACATCTTTTTCTTCTATATCATCTGGGTAAGGACCTGTTTTAACCATGTCATAAAAAGTTAAGTACGTATTAAAGTTTTTAAATTGCACTTGAATCACCAAACTTTCAACTTAAGAATAAATGATTGTAAGGTTCTGTCATTAAATCCTTTATTTTCACGTTCATACTCAACAAAGCCACGAGTCTCATAATCACGCGAAACAATATAATTAATCGCTTGGCAATATAAAGGATATGCCTCATCACTATGATCGTACTGAGGCACACCACTTAAACTTAATTCAGATTTAGCACTTAGAATCATATCTTCTAACGTATCATTTTCGATGTCATAATCTATGTTTAACCATCTTTTGATGCGTAATAAATCACTTTGATTCATCAAAACCACCCCTATTCAGCAGAAATAGAGACGGATTTTGCTCTCGTCTCTACTTCTACCTTTTGGGGCTTGTTAGGGTGTTTCTGTATCTTCAGAATCATCATCAACTTTAGCGATACGGAACGCACTATCTAATGTACGTTGTTGGTCATACCAAGCAGTTAAGACGAATAAATATTCACCTTTTTTAACATCTTTATCCGTATCAAACGTTGTATTGTCATAGTTAATGCCGAAGTAATTGAAATCACCCACGACTGGGTTAACTGCACTATCTGTAAATACGACAGGTTTACCAAACACTTTTTCAGCTGGTGTATCGAAGAAATTTGTTGTGCCATTTGATAAGATTTTGATAATTTTTACATAATCAATATATCTCATGTAAATTGTAGCGTTACTGCGATAGTCTTCATGCAAGTCAGCAATTGCATTAACAATAGCTTCATATATATCTTCGCCTGACACTTCTTTCACATCTGAATTATAGAACGACATATGTTCAATACTGTTTTTAGGACTTAGGGCAAAGGCATCTTTACGCTCTTTATCAGCTAAACCTGAACGTAACGCATTTTCAACCCAATTAACTAAATCGATATCTGAGCCATGAATAACTGTATCTGAAACAGCGGCAAACACTTTAAATTTATTAGTTCCAAATTTAACTGTGTCACCTTTTACAGACAATTCTTTTGCAGTTTCTTCATCCGTAATAAAATCGTCATCATCAAGTGTATAAGATACACGAGGGATTTCTAACCCTTTAATATTAGTTAGACGTGCTTTTTCACGTAATTGGTTACGCGCAAATGGTTCAGAAACTAATTCATTAGACAATGTCGTTGGCAAGAATTTGTCTCCACCTGTATCATTACCTGTCGGTAAAGCATGTAATAAACGTTGTGCTTCTTGAGATGGTTTTTCAAAGTCATTTGGTAATAAAGCATGACGATAAAACTCAGCTTTCGCTTTAACTTTTTTATCATCTTCACTTAGAGCTTGATAAGCTGCATTCTTTTGATTATCTTTTTTAGCTTTATCCGTTTCTTTTTGTTCTATTTCTTTAACTTGCGCTTCCACAATGTCATATCTTTGTTGCAAACCTGATTTTTCATCTTTTAATTGCTTTACGTCATCCATATTTACATTTGGATCACTTGCTTTTTGACTCAATTCGTTATTCTTTTCTTTTAATTGTTGACCAATCATACCTAATGATTGTTTTAATTCGTATAATGTTGACATATATTTTTCCTCCTAGAAATTCATTATTGTTTGTAATGTATTGCATTCATCTATAATTTGTTGTCTTGCTTCTTTTTCTTTTTGTGACATTGTTTCTTTATTTTTATTATCTTGAACATCCGAAACATTTGTGATTTTATCAACATCTTTTTCAATGTTTTCAGGCACGTGTTTAAACATTTGATAACTATCTTTTGAAATACTGGCAGCTATTTCACTTGCGCCTAATATTTCATCTGCTAATCCTTTTTCTAATGCTTCATCTGCCGTTAACCAAGTTTCAGCTTCAAGTAATTGTTTGAGTTCTTCTTCAGATAAGTTGGTTGCTTTATCTAAATAAGCGTTATTACTTGATTGGTCTGTTTTATCTAATAAATCTGCCGTTTGTCGTAAATCTTTCGAATTACCTAAGGTCATAATCCAAGAGTTATGAATCATCATAAAGCTGTTTTTGTGCATAAAAATAGTGTCACCGCTCATTGCGATAACACTTGCGATGGATGCCGCTAAGGCATCGACATAAATATTTACTTTGGCTTTATGCATTTTTAACATGTTGTATATCGCATGACCTTCGAAAACATTACCGCCTGCTGAATTGATATGAACATCTATCTCGGATACATCACCGAGTTGATTAAGTTCGTTTTTAAAATCAACAGCAGTGACATCTGTTTCATCCCATTTACTCGAAACAATATCACCATAAATATAAATTTCACCTTTATTCTGGGTCTTCTTGCTCATCTGAAAGTAAGTTTTTGTCTTGTCCATGATTGTCACCCCCTTTCGATGTATGCCTTTGTTCTGGTGGTGTATCAATTGGGTATAAGTCACCACTGATTAATGGAACGTCGCCACCTTCAACAGGAGGTAAATCTTCCCATGACCTAATATCATTAACCGTATAATAACCACTACGTACAGCTTTAAAATAAACCTCAGCTTGTGTTTTACTATCTGCACGTAAGAACGATTTAACATTAAATTTGAAGTAATAACCCATCGTTCGGCGATATTTAGTCAATAATTTTCGGTTAAATTCTTCTTCATACTGCTTAATGATAGGTAGTAACGTATGTTGTAAATAATAACGGTCGAGTTCTTCATTTGATTTAAATGTCATCGCGTTATTCGCATTTAAAAATACCGATGGTATCTGAAATACATTCGCAATACGTTCTCTTGTTAAATTTTCTGTGGCTACAATATCCTCGGATACATATTTTTTATTTAGTGGGTCAATTTCAACCCCGGGTTCTTGGAATAAAACCCCACCATTTTCTTCATAGAATTCTTTAAAATTTTGTACAACTGCTTTTCGCTTCTCATCGGAGACGTTAGTCCCATATTTAAGGACAAATGATTCAGGTTTCTCCATCTCTTTTAAATTAAAATTTCGAATGGCATTATCAAAATCAGTTGTATTCTTTAATACATCAACAGGACTAATACCTTGAACCATATTCGAACCAACAATATGTTTGAAATGCATCATATCTGTATTGTGAATGATTAATTTATTATCTGTAGCCGCGTGAATACTGTAATAAATATCTTTTGACGTATTTTCAATTAGTATTTCAACGACATCTGGATTAATTAAATACAGCTTATTGGGTTGATAATAAATATCACGTTCGATTAATACATAAGCATTCCCTTTTTCATTCCGACATGTTTCAATTTGATTAATGAAATCAAAACTACTAATTGAGCCATTTGGCGTATCTGTAATGAGCAAAGAAATATCATTGGTTACTGCTTCATAATTTTTATAAAGTTTGATAGGAATACTTGCCATTGAATTAGATAATTTAGTAATAGCCGCAAATATCGTTTCATTGGTTTCTAAAGTGTTATTAATAACGCCCCAAAAATTTTTATTACGCCAAGGCGAAAAGTCATAAAGCTTTTGCCTGCTTTGGTCTACCCAATTATCTATTAATTTTTGTTTTACCTTACTGAGTAAATTTTGTTTAGCGATTGCCTTCACCTCCTAACTCAGCAGTTCTTTCATACTAATAAACTCAATATTGCCATTACCTGCGTCTGTAACCACTTTATTCATAATGTCAGTGTAAGTATTTAATAACGCTGCAAAGCCATCGATTTTACGATAGCGATTTTGTTTCGTTGGTAACCAATTATCATTACGATCTTTAGTTAACTGAACATTATTGATATACCAGCGCATCATTGGGTTATTATTAAAAATAACTTTGCCATCTAAAAACAACTCATTTAGGTCTTTTAAAGCTGGACTTAAAGTAATCGCGCCTTGTCTTGTTTCTTCTGTTTCAAAACCATAGTTTTTTAATTCTTGATTGAGTTTAAAAGCATTCGCACGGTCATACGTTATTTTTTCAACAGGATAATATTGATTCATTTCTGTAATCCAATCATAAACTTGTTGATAATCAACGTATTGTCCAGGTGTTATTGTTAAATAACCTTCCTCTTGCCATTCTCTAAAGGGTATTTTTTCATTGGCATATTTAACGCGTTCTTCTGGTACCCATGAATGAGAAATAACCGCGATATTACCATCATCTAAGGCAAAAGTAGCGCAAGCCGCAGTGAAATCTTGTGTTTCAGATAAATCATAACCAATCGTACAAGGTTTTCCTTTGAGTTCTTCTAAATCAATGACTTTATTATTTTTCTTAAGTGTTTCATAGTCTAAGAAACTCATTTCATCATCGTTCGCAAATATATTAAAGCGTTTCGTTATAAAATCTCCACGTTCCGCTGGAACGCGCTTCGCCTTTTCCCAATCCTCTTTCATTGTCTCTAAATCAATTGATACACCCAAATTGGGATTTGCTTTCGCCCAATTTTTTGGATTATCTAAATCATCTTCTTTATCTAAAGAAGCTAAGAAATAAAAAGTACGTTCATCTTCAACTACACCATTTAAAGTATCTTCACCAGCACCAACCATATCAACTAAAGGACCATCTAACTGATAACCCGCCGTTGTAATATAAACTAGTAAAGGTTGCTTTCTTGATTGTCGAGAGTTTTTTATAACAGAAATCAATTTATAATCTTTGTATTCATGTATTTCATCAAACACACCAATATGTGTATTTAAACCATCTAACTTCTCACTATCTGCTGCTTGGGGTTCGATTTTCGAATTTGTTTTATCGTAGTATATAGCTGATTGTCTTGGTCTGAAATTTTTATTTAATTTAGGTGATGCTTTTATCATCTTGGTTGATTCATCAAATAGTAATCGAGCTTGTTTCATACCGTTAGCTAGTAGAACAACATCTGCCCCGGGTTCGCCATCTTCTGAAGCACCATATGTGGTTAAACCTGATATCAAAGTCGTTTTACCATTTTTACGCCCAACAAAAACGACGCCTTCTTTAAAGCGTCGTAAACGTGTTTCTTTATCTACCCAACCAAATAAGGAACCAATAATAAAATGTTGCCATGGTTGTAATATGAGCTGTCCGTATTCGCCTTTCGAAGGTTTACAGAACTTTTCGATAAATCTTATTGGTTTATGTCCTTTTTCTTCATCAAATTCCCACCGATGATTGTCATTTTTGAGGTAATTTAAATGCCTTTGGCATTCTTTTCTAACGTATTCATTCGCCGTAATATTACCTCTAACGACTTGTTGCGCATACCATGTGGTGAGAAGCTTAGGTGAAGGTTTATTCAATACTTTAATAGTCACCAAAACCGTCCTCCTCTGATTCAACAATTTTTTCTCTTTGCGCTGCGGTTAATCCTAATGACTTTAATAAATTATTTAGCGTTTGAACCGTTTTCGTTAATTCAATACTTAATGGGTTTTTAACTAAATTCGTAGCGCCTGCTTTATTCGTATGTTCATACATAAGCTGAGACTCTTCGAGTTCATCTCTTAATCGACAATAAAATTTATAAGTCTCTAAATAGAGATCTATTAAGATATCATCTGAAGTTTGATAACCATCGATATAACTGACTAATTGCTTTTTTGTTAATTTCAATCTTTACCCCCCTTTCATGAAAAAACCGTTTGCGTTGCGAACGCTTCAACTGTCCGCGGTCTCTTTATTTCTTTTTCTCAAAACAAAAACCAGGGGGCATCAAAGTTTTATCGTTCGCACTTTTCTTTCTACATTTTCTGTTGTAAAAACTTCCTCTTCATCTTTCGCATGAATTCTATTGTGACACTTTGAACAAACACACATGAGATTATCTAAATCTAGCGCTTTTTGAAAATCACTTTTAACATAAATCATATGATGAACTAATTCAGCATCTGTATATCTATGTTTTCTTAAACACATTTGACACAAATGATTGTCTCTTTCTAATGCCATGTGTCTCAATGTATGCCAGTCTTTAGACTTGTATAACTTCTTGGTTTCCTTTGTTAGCTCATCACTATCTATTAATCCTTTGTTGTATATATACTTGCCATACCATTCATGTATTACTTGCATAACGTGTTGCTTATTGTGTCTATCACTGACGCTTAGTCTTCGCTTACACGCTTCTAATGATGTATTCATTTGTTTGTACTGTGTATTGAAGTGTGTCTCTACCTTGTCTTGTAATGTGTAAGATAAGTATGTCGTAATGAGATAGAGTGTACCCTCTGTTGTTTGTTTAGCATGGTCTATCATCTTGTTTCTTATGTCCATAATTAACTTATGCGCACTATCATTATGTTGTTGATACTGACTCTTTGTTAGTGCTTGCGTTAAGGCATCATAATCGAATACTAAATCTGTATCCTGCATAACTTCATTAACATATGTTGTCTTGCCGCTCATTGGCGCACCGTACACAACTACTATCCTCATACTTATTCACTCCCTTACTCGTTCGTCCACACAACAAAAAGAAACACACCCGCGGAATGGATGTGTCTCGATATAATATAGTATTGCTTATTTATAATAACCAATTTACTTTGTTTGAGGTTGTATTCTCATTTCCTAAATCAATTATATCAATTCAATAATTTAAAGAAAATTCGTTACGGGTTGTACTGATTGTATTGATTGTATTGATTGTACTGATTGTATTGGTTGTAAGGATACTACTGATTGTATTGATTGTATTGGTCAGACGCTTGATGTTGGTATAGCACACGAATGATATCATCTATTCTACTATCTAAATTAGTTTGACCTATATCAAATATCTCCTGTATTTCTTTCTTTCTAACATTTTCTTTAAGTAACTGTAATATATTAAAGTTCTTATCATTATCAATATATTGTTCATAGCTATCAATAAAGTTAACCACCTCTACGTGCTTATAATACATACGTTCTATCTTACTATTACCAATAACTATGTTTGACACTTTGTCTCCTTGACTACATTGTGCTTTAGGCATAACAGACTCTATACCGTATTGAGCTGTTGAATTACTATCGTATTCATAACCTTGTTTGAGTAATACGTTCTTTCTCCAATGGTATTCAAATATCATTGTTTTAATATCTTGTGTATGATACATCCAATTCCTCCAGTTACTTTCTATTCAGGTTATTGTGTACATCTGATTCATCTACATATTATTCATGAGTATGTATGTTATCAGTGTTATACTTTTTCATTTGCGATCTTTCTCTTAATGATTGACTTAATTTTTTAGGTTCTGTATGTGTCTTACTGCTAAGTTCTCTCTTAATCTCTTGTTGTAGTAATATATTTTGTTTAGATAGATTAAATATCTTCTCGTTCTTTTTATCATTCAGCACAATCAGGCTAATAATTAATGCTATGATCGCTATACTAAACACAAAAGTTAGAATTACCCACATGTTATTTACCTCCTATATTCTCGGCTATATCTTTAATTGCTACATAATCTGGCGCAAATACACCTACAATGTTAAAAGCGATTAAAAGACAACCCGTCAGTATCATTAGCGATGATATTCCAATAATCAAACCACATAAATCATAATCTTCAACTCTTTTTGATGATTTCCAAATCAAGAAAATAGAGATTGCTATGATAGTTAAACCAAGTATTGTAAACATCAACAAACTTACATAAGTTCCGTGTACATAAACTTCAAACCCTTTTTCTCCTGCACCTTGTAGGTACTGACCAACTTTATCTAAGTAATTCATTATATCTTTATCCATTAACTAAGCCTCCTTAATACTTTTTCCATGAATCTATTTCATCGTAACCAGGTTGTTCTACCATATCGTTAGCCTGTTTTTTAACAATGACTTCATATGTGATTACTTTACTTAATTCATATAGCGCTATGATTAATAATGTTTTAAATATACGTTTCATTCTCTCACTGTCCTTTCTTTCATTATACTTACGTTTCGCCTCTCCCTTACTCCCTGCCTCAACCACAGTAAACGTTTCATTCTCTCGTGCTTGTGTAATGTGAGTGAAAGTATGACCAGTTGAATCTGTTAGTGTGCGTATTAGGTGTTGCATCGTCTCACCATCCTTATAACAAAATTGTTATATTATTTAATTAATATTTACGAAAATACATTTATTTGATATTGTTCTTATTAATAACCAACAAGGAGAGATTTATATGAGCAATCAATCAACACAATCAGAAAAAATACTAGCTGCATTATCATATTTTAGTGTGTTTTTTGCGCCAATCCTATTCCCTATTATTGTATGGATATTAGCCAACAAACCTGTTTCTACTCACGCTAAAAAGTCTTTAGCTTATCACATCTTGCCTTATATCCTAATTTTTGTAGGTGCAGGTTTAATTGGATTGAGTGAATCTAATTCTAACAACGCACTAGGAATAACTTTAATTGTTATTGCTGTAATTGCCTTTATAGGCGCAATATATTACGTAATATATAATTTATACTGTGGTATCAAAGTTTTATTGAAAGATAATTTATATTAAACAGTCCCTTTTTTAGGGGCTTTTTTTATCTCCTCAACACCTCTTTAACTTTTTGGAGTATGTCTTTATCCTTACAAGTCTGATTCTTTGATGAACGTTCCATTGATCGTCTTTCCTTTTCTTCCTTTAATTTCGTCATACGCGTACTGTAAACACTCCTCTAATGTCATTCCACGTTGTTGTGCCAATATAATTAAAGTAACGACTGTATCGCCTATACCGTCTTTTAAGTCATCTAGTTTGTTACGTGATAAAGCTGCACTTACTTCGCCAGCTTCTTCATAGAATTTCAATGCTTGTCTATCTGGGTTACCTTTGTGTAAGTTTTTATCTTTACTCCATTGTTCTACTTGTTTTACTAATTGTTCTAATGTGTTAGTCATTTTCTTTGTCCTCCGTAAATTTTCTATATATTCCTTTGGTTTTATACTCAACATCCACTAACTCAAATTCCAAGTCATACTTCATACCAATAGACTCACTCCATTTGGATGTGCCTTAATCCAATCATCATTCATCCAAATGTAATCTGTTTGTCCATTTAATAGTTTTAAATCAACACGTATTTCTTTTATATTCATATCCTCTACTAAATTATCGACTTTACCAAATTGAGATTGAGCATTGATTGCTACATATTGAATCCTGTCGCCAATTTCTAATTCATATTCATTCATCTACTTAACCACCTTCGGGAATATATCGTTTTCTATTAAATCAGCTACATATTTACTACGTGCATGTACTTGCGGTGTGCTACCGTACAACCAAGGATGCTCGCCTCTGTGCTTCTCTTCTTTAACTTTGGCTCTTATACGTCTTACTTGTGATTCCATTTGTTTAATTTTCTGCTCTTCTCTATAATCAGTTAAGCGCATGTGTTTAGGTGCCTTACATGCTTCGTTTAATGTCCAACCATAAAGTATTCTTTTACTAATATAATTTTTACTTAAATCATTCTTATTCATACATTTAAGGTTTTCGCCCATAATTTCGTACGTTTTACCTTTAACATGTACAGATTCCATTAATCTTTCACCTCTGGTTCGCTAAATTCTATGAATGTACCATCTAAGTAATCATTAACGTGCTTATCCATATCTTGACCAATCCACTCTAAAGATTCTTGTTCTTCTTCATTTGGTCTTCGGGGATAAGACACTACCTTTTCGAATTTAGCGTAGTATTTAATTTTCATTGTTCCTGGTTCATTCATGCAATCACCTCTTAGCTTTCTTGCGTTCACTTCTTGCCTTTTTCAATTCTTCGTATGTTATCCATGTTTGACCTGTATATTTAGGTGCTTCACATACCCATATCAATGGTATGTCTGGATATTTATATCTAAAGTGTTTCGCTTTATATCTAGCAACATCTGTTGGCATACCTTTAACGTCTATAACTTCCACCAGTTTACCTTTATGCCATAACGCAAAATCAGCGACATATTCTGTTTTACGTTGTTTACCATGCTTAGGAATTAACTCATATCTAGGTTGCAGTTCGATATAATCTATTTGCCCTTGTTCTTTTTGTCGTTCTAAATGTTGGTAATATCTACATTCAACTTTGCTATCGAACACGATACCTTTATATTCAAATTTCTTCGCATTATATTTACTCATGCTGTTCACTCCTACAGATAATCAAAAATATTGTTCTGATGTGCTCGTTCTACTTTATAGTTTTTAATAAACGTTTCTAGTTCTTCATCATCCAAGAACCAACGTTGACCTTCATAAAATGTTTTAACGATTCCAGATACTCTATGACGCCCGTCTTTACAATTAGGTATTACTGAAAATTGCTTATTACCTTTTGAATCGAACAACCCATAACGCTCTCTAATTCTCATTTAGCACACCTCACGAATAGCGTCTGTTGTAGCGCGTTTTGCTTTCTCTGCGAATAAAAGTTCATCTAACATTGTTTCGTCTCCGCATGCCCTGTCTATGAACTTCTGTGCGTACATATCACTTAAGCTTGGAGCGTCTAAAAAGTCTTTTACATATTGAATTGTTTTTACCATGCGTCTCTCTCCCTGTAATCATCACCAAGAACTTTCACTTGGCGTGAATTATGTTTCATACGTGAATTGATACGTTGCCAATTCATATTTTGATTTAGTTCTTTATCACTAAAGTTGGTAGTAAAAATATTGTTCTTACCTACTCTGTTATCAACTATGCTAAATAGTTTGTTTAATGTATGTTCAGTGTTTTCTACGCCTATATCGTCTAGTACAAGTAAATCTACGTTGCTAAGTAATTTGACTAACTCGTCAGTAGTTTCAACTGCGTTTTTATTGTAAGTAGCTTTGATACGATCCATTAACATTGGTATGTGCATAAACGCTACGGAGTAACCTTGCGCTTTAATTGCTTTAGCAATGGCATAAGCTAGATGTGATTTACCTGTGCCATATGAACCCTGCATGATTAATGACTTAGGCTTTCCTGTAGAAAATGTTTTAACGTACTCTATAGCTGTTTGTTTAGCATCTGTTTGTGATTGGTTTTGTGGTTTATAATTATTCACTGTGACTTCTTGTAATGAGTAGTTAACGTTCGATTGGTTAAATATATTATTGTTTGCTTTCTGCTTACGTTTGTTCTCTGCTTCTTTACCTGCTGCAATCATGCTACATTCACAACCATCACGATATTCGTAACCACTATCAAACTTGTGTAAATCGTACTTATTACCGCATTTCTCGCAATACAGTGCTCTTTCTATTTCAGTAGCTTCATACTGCTTAAGTGTTTCTGTTATTCTAGGGCTTAACATGCGTTTCATTTAATCACTCCTAATCCCAATAACTAGGGTCGTGTTTCATACGTTCTAGTTGGTCTTGTCCTGTAGGTTGTGTTTCTTCTGTAAAGTCATTCAAATAACTTTCTTGACTTAAAAATGTTTTAGGGTACTTTTGATATTGTTTATTCGTAATCGTTTTAAGATATTCTCTAGTACCATTCATGATAGATTCATAACTATGTTCTTTAAGTGCTGATTTAAATAAGCTAAATGCTTTTTTCTTATCTAGCTTTTTATCGTAAAGTTTCCACCATTCTTCAAAACGTTCACGCGTAACGTCAGTTGCGCTAGTATTAATTGTCTGACTGTTATTTGTAATACTGTTAATTGTAGAACTGTTAATTGTAGTGGGCTGGTTGTCGACCGATTGAAATTCAACCGGTTGAGTGTCGGACGGTCGGGAATCAACCCGTCGAGGTTCGTGCATAACCGTATATAAATTACTTCCATAAATATTTCCATTTTGTTTTCTAGTTACTTTTAAATAGCCTATTTGCTCTAACTCTTTTCTAGCTCTTTGGTATCTTTGCTTTCCTATATTTAATTCATGTTTAATTAAAGAAACACTAGGAAACGAACTTTCATCAGCGCCTGCATAAGCAGATAAGTAGCTGTATAACGCTTTTGCTTCAATACTTATATTGGTGTCTTTCATCACTCGTTTAAATACTAATCCGTAGCCACTGACAGAACTTTTTATGCTATCGCTCATTTACTTCTCACCTCTCAACATCTTATTCAGTTTCTCATCTACATCCACCCAACTATCTTGTAAGTGATATTTACGATTAAATGTGTCCATGCCTATTTGATGTTGTTCTGTATGATGCTTTCTGCATAAGGCTAATACTTTATTATTTGTATGATTTATTTTGTTTCTATTTCGTCCACTACCTACTGTTTGATAATGTGCTAAATCAGCATTTACAGCGCCACATATAACACAAGTTCGATTAATGGTAGATTTGTATAGAAAGTATTTATCATTGCTCATGAGGTCACTCGTTTGCTTTCTCATAGGTATGTCATATTGGAATATAAAATCTAATATAAGTTCGATTAATTCACTAGCTTGTCTTCGACTACAATTACTTAATGACATTGGTTCGTAGCCATGTAAAAACTCTAATTGCTTTTGAAACATATATCTTAAGTAATCCATCGGTTGCCCGTAATGGTCGAATATATCTCTTATCATCGCGAATACTTTTCGACGTTGCTTACCAGTTATCTTGTATGGATCAATCACATCTACATCACATTCAACTTCTAATCCATTATCAAGTAGTAGGAAATCTTTATTCGTTAGTTCTACACCCTCGATGACAGCAGTTATTGTGTCGTCATCTTGTTGGATGTAACTTTTAATTATTGCCACTTAATCACGTCCTAAAAAGGCAAATCATCATCTTTAATATCAATTGGTCTATTGCTATTAGCAAATGGGTTATCATTGCTTGCACGTTGGTTATTCGTGCCTGTCTGTTGTCCTTTAGAGACATTGTTTGCCTGTCCGTTGTTTTTAGGTTCCAAGAATTGAACACTGTCTGCGACAACTTCAGTAACAAATACACGTTGTCCTTCTTTATTCTCATAGCTACGTGATTGCATACGACCATCAACACCAGCTAAATGACCTTTAAATAAATAATTGTTTACATTTTCTGCTTGTTTACGGAAAACAACTACATTGATAAAGTCTGCTTCACGTTCACCTTGTGCATTCGTGAATGTTCTATTAACAGCTAGGGTGAAGTTTGCAATATTTACACCAGATGGTGTTGTTCTGAATTCTGGGTCTTTCGTTAAACGGCCTACTAATACAACTCTATTAATCATTGTTCATTCTCCTTCTTTTTTGCGCATTTGCTCTAATAAGACTTATATATCCACTAACATCTGATTGGCTTAATCTTGAAATATCGCCAATTTGGAACTTTTGTTTCACTTCATCAAATGAAATATCATCGCCTTGTGAATTTAAAAGGTCTGTAAAATCTTGAATTTCATTATTCAATTCTTGTTGCGCGCTGTTATCAGCTTTACTATAGGCTTCTCGTTTTTCTTTAGCGTCTGCATCATCTTCATCAGTTGGTAATCCGAAGAACTTCATTAAAAAATATCTTTCTGAATAAGTTAAAGCAGTACCTAGAGCTTTACTTGGGTCGTCCTGTTGACCAATAGCGAATATCATTGATTCTATTTTTTCTTCTGAATTATCGGTGTTAGTGATTGTGTAATGTACATTAAGCGATACGACATATTCAGTTTTTTCTTTACCTTTAACGACTACATTTACAGTTTCATATTTCGCATCTGATGTTTTAAAGGTAATGTTAATACCATGCTTATATAATTCTGGGTTTAATTTGTGTAATACTTGGGAACCCGAAACATAGCTATATTGATAACCTGCTTTATCTTTAATAAAGCCCTCCATTGAATGTTTAGCTTCATTTATACGTTGATGTATATTTTTCGTTTCACTCATTTATTTCAACCCTCTCACTTCTGTGTATTCTTATATGAGTTGATTGGCATATAATTTTGTCGTGTTTAGACCAATCAATTTGTAATATTTCAAAGTCTTCTTCAAAGAATCTTCTTGCTGTTTCCACATCATCGGTGTATTCAACTTTAGGTGCACGGTCAGTTGGTCTATTGTCTACATAATGGTCAACGTCTTTATGGACTATATAGCAATATTCTTTTGTATATTTAGTCTTACTTTTATTCATCGCAAACCAACCTTTCACCCGAAATAACTTTCTTTGCTTGTTCATAGCGTGCTAGTATTTCAGTATCTTTATGTGTGTTATTAAACATGTAGATACTCGCCATGCCTTCTTTATAGTTTTCATGTGAATGATGAAACCAAATCGTATTATCTATATATTCGATAATCATGCCTTCACATTCTATTTTTTGTAATAGATCAATGGCTAATCGCTTAAATTTTTGTTTCTACACCACTGCATCACTCGATTCATTATTCTGTCTGCTTCATCTGTGTTCTGTTCTATCCATGTGAAAGCAGATTGTTTAAGTATCTCTTGTGCTGTAGCTATACCAGCGTATTCATCATAGATTTGAATGCTATCTATATATTCTTCATTTTTATTTACTAACGTGACCTCAATATTTTCGTCGTGTTTGTACAAGTTAATTCTGAATTCAAATCCTAATAATTGGATTTTTTTACTTTTAGTTGTACCTATTTCGTAATACATTTGACTACCTCCGTTAATCAGGTGTATAGTTAAGTTACATATTTTTACATAACTTTCTCTCGACTGTTAGCAATTGCCGTTGCTTTCAGTCTTTTTTATTGCCTTGAAAAACTCTGGCCAAAACCAACAGTATGCTACAAAGAATGCTGCAAAGTAGATAACTATTAGATAAATGAAATCATTTGTAAATACTAATGAAAGTGACATTACAAAAATTGATGTTAAAACTGATAAAATACCGTTCATAAACTCCCCCCTTATAAATTCGTTTCTTTCACAAAAATGTTTGATTCTATAAAATCAATTGCTGGTCTGATCTTCACGTAACGTTTGTTACCTTTGCCGAAACGATACATACACTCTTTTTGAAACTCTACGTTTGAATAAACGTGCTTCTCTAAATCGTTTTTTGAAATACCACTAACTTTTATAAACTCTTTTGCGTCTGCAAATCCGATATATTCCATTTCGATTTCCTCCTATTCTGATAAAAATTTATTAATAAAGTATTGCTGACCTTTTCCGGTTATTTTTGTTGTTCTAGTGATTTGGCTTGAACCGTCTGGGTTGTTAATAGTGCGTTTCTTAATATCCATAATTTCTAAGTCTGCACTGCGTTGTGTTGGCAAATTGTAGTTCTCACCTTTTTGTTTTATAAGATAGCCATTCTCTCTCATCCATTCGAACAATCTGTTTTGACCTATATTCACTCCATTTTGTTTAAGAAGTTTCGCTAACTCTCCTACTAAAACTGAGTTTTGACTTCCAACTACGGAATTTGCGAATAATACTTTGGGTTTGTCTTTTTCAATTTGTGCTTCCAATTGCAATTTTGTATCATTAGCTATTTTCAAAGCACGTTGCATTATCATTTCTGGACTGTTCCATGCTTTCTCTACTTGAATAAAATACTGTCTAGCTCGTTTACCTGGCTCACTTCTTTGTATCATTGCAATTTCTTTAGCTGTATCTAATGTTAGTGCATGATCAGTTTGAGATTGTCGACCACCTAATGGGTTATGGACAAAAATGTCCGTTACTACATAATCAGTGTTTCCTTCGAAACCGTAATCACTCATTCTTTCAAACCATTTTTTATATGGTGTTTTTACTTCTAGTGCTTCATGTAATTCACGACCACTAATTGCAATTTCACCATTTTCTTTTTCTTGAATATTGAACATTTGCGATATGTTCGGTTTATTTTGTAATCCTTGCATTTGATTTCCTCCTTTTCTTTCAGCACCCACATACAACATTCAATCTTGGCAATGACCTTATATGTATTATGGTGTGGCTCATATCGTCGCCTACTCTCGCTCATAAATATTCTATGTGAGTGCTGAATTTCGTTGACTAAACGTTTCCGACGTTTCATTTCGGGAACGTTTTAATCAAAAAAATAACCTACCTCTTCTTTGCTATATCCTAGTATTTTAGCGATAGCTATTAATTCATCAGCACCAATAGATACTGTCCCGCTTTCCCTCTTAGAATATTGAGATCTAGATTTCCAACCTAGCTCCTTAGTCATATACTCCTGACTAAATTCGTTGTCGATTCTAGTTTGTTTCAATCTTTCTAAATTCAGTTTCAAATGTGTCACCTCGTTTCCGTTCCTTATCGGGAACAATTCATATTATTGCAAACATGTTCCCGAATGTCAACGAATTAAGTATATTTATTTTTCACTTTTATTAAAAAATCAATCTTCTAGCTATTTAATGGCGTTTTTTATTTTTTTCATTGTGCTTATTGGGAACGTGTGTTATATTTGTATTGTTCCAATACGGAAACAAATTAAAAGGACGGTACTTAACTATGAGAAACAATGATGAAATCATTACTGTGATAACCAATTTAATGGACAAACAAAATCTATCAACTAGTGAATTAGCACGCAGAACTAATATGGCTAAATCTACAGTTTCAAGATATTTAAATAAATCCAGAGAATTTCCGTTAAATAGAGCGGATGATTTTGCCAATGTTCTTAAAGTTACACCAGAATATTTGTTAGGTTTAGAGGAGAAACAAACGAAAAATTCTTTTGAAACCATCGCTGCTCATTTAGATGGTGATTTAACAGAAGAAGAATGGCAAGAGATATTGGATTATGCAGAATTCGTTAAAAGCAAGCGTAAAAAATAAGGAGTGTTTCCATGAGAAATTATGAAAATTTATTGGCAGAGTATGATGACGAAATCATTATTGAGGAAACCAATTTGAAGAAGGGTCTTGCTGGTTTATATTTAGGCGAAGTCATCCTTATTGAAAAACGCATGAATTCTGTAAATAAACTCGAAACTTTGTATGAGGAAATTGGACATCATTTAGTTACATATGGAGATATTCGAGATCAATCCAAAATGTTAAATCGGAAATTTGAATTAAAAGCAAGACGTTTAGGTTCTGAATTAGCTATTTCCCTTGATGGAATTATTGAAGCTTTCTATCACGGAGTACATAACTTATTTGAGATGTCAGAATATTTTAACGTTTCAGAGGAATATGTATTAAATGCATTAAATCATTATAGAATGAAATATGGTTTAGATGTATATTACAAAGGTTATGTAATTAAATTTGAACCTTTACAAGTATTTAAACATGAGAATTGGGAGTAACTAACCTGCCCTCACACGTTATACAAGTGTGTATGAATGTAGGTTGTTTAATATAGATTAATTTTATTATTAAGAAGAATGTAGAATGAAAAAGATGTTATTTTTAATATTAGCAAGTTTTTTAGTATTAACTGCATGTGGTCAAGAGGAAAGTAAGTCAGAAGATAAGAAGGAAACTAAGTCATCTGATAAAGAGAGTAAGAAAGACGAGAAGTCTAACGATAATAAAAAATCAGATAAAGAACAAGACAAATCAGATGATAAGTCTAACGGATATGATAAAGCAAAGGAAGAAGATAATGAGCAAAATAAACAAACAAATGAGAATCAAGAACAAACAACTAGTGAAAACGAATCACAAAACAGAGCGTTGACTAAAGAAGAAATATCTCAACAAATGAAAAATGGTGTTAATGTTAATGGTATGGTAGATGCTGATGGCGATACATGGTATCAAGCACCTGGCAATGGTGATGTTGTTGGTTACACCAAACCTGATGGCACACAATGCACAGTTGGTGGATGTGTAACACCTGCTCAACAAGAACGAATGGATGCAGAACAAGATAATGAAGAACAATATAATGAAAAAGATGATGTCAATGCTGAAATCAATTCTGCTGAAACTGAAGATGAACAGGTAGAGGCTTTACGCAAAAAATATAATGGTGGTTTATCTTCTGGAGAATTACAAACTAAAACAGCAATTGAGCAAGGCTATTATGATGGAGATGATGCTGATGAAATTTATAATAAAATAGAAGAACGCGAAGCTGAAATTGAATCAGGAAAATATGACCAATACAAAAATTAATCATCTGGGCGCTTTACTGCGCCCTATATATTTTTATTTTTTTTAGGAGGAATCAACTAATATGGCAACATTCACAGTTACAAAACGTAAAAATAAAACATCTACATCATGGCAATATGATGTGAAAGACGCTAGTTTTAAATCTGGTAAAAAGCGTAAGTCTGGATTCAAAACGAAGGCAGAAGCTACTAACGCAGCACAACAATTAATTAGAGATTTAGAAGATGGTAATAAAATTGAAGATACTAAAAAATTTGAAGAATACTTCAACGATTGGATAATAGCGAATGGAAAGGATAAACTTTCAAAAAAACAACAATATTGGTATTCGCATGCTCTAGATTTATTTTTAGATCATTTCGGACAAAATATACTAATTAAAAATATTACAAGAAACGAATATCAAAAATTTATATCTAATTACTCCAATGGACGAACATCAGAAACAGTTAGAAAAGTACACTTGTATATATCTAGTTGTATAAAAGACGCTATATATGATGGTTATTTAAAAAAAGACCCTACTTATAAAGTGAATTATAAAGGCACTAAATTGCCTAAAAAGGAAAGTGTGAAGTTTCTTACGATATTAGAGTATGAGCAATTAAGAAAGCACTTCAAACGAAAAACTGATAAAAGTACACTCATGTTATATATCCTTTTAATTACTGGCGCAAGATTTTCAGAGGTAAATAGAATGACATATAAAGATTTATATTACAAAACTGGTTTGATTCATTTACCTGGAACCAAAACAGAAAATGCAGACAGAGAAATAGAAGTATCTGATAGTGACTTAAATTATATTAAAAAAGCAATTTCAAAACATCCGCAAAAAATAAATGGCGATTTGTTTGGACTTTCACATAACGCTATATCAAAAGTGTTTAATAAAGCAAAAATGGAATTCAACATAAACGATGAAATAACACCTTACTCTTTAAGACATACACATGCTAGTTACCTTATTAGCAAAGGAATATCTATTGAATATATTAGTAAAAGATTAGGACACGCAAACATATCCATAACACTTGAAGTTTATACTCATTTACTTGATGAACACAAAAAAGAGCAAGGTCAACGTGTCAGAGAATTATTCTCTTGACACGTATTTGACACTCGCTCTCTCGAAACGTTGATATATCAACTGGTTATAGTGTCCTGGGAGGGATTCGAACCCCCGACCGATGGCTTAGAAGGCCATTGCTCTATCCAGCTGAGCTACCAGGACATATTCTTTTTGAACACAAGAATTATTATATCTAACTTATCGCTATAAAGCAATACTCAAAGCATTAAAAATAAATATGATTTTTCACTTTAATAGACTTTTTATCATCTTTTTTTAATTTCATTAAAAAAATAACTAATTTTAGCATTTTACTAGGCTAAATAGCTTAATAATTTAATGATTTTAGGAGCGAAAGTGAAATCAAACTACATTAATCGCCCCTAAAAAGATCTATACTCACCAATATTACTTTATTATTCCAATAACTACACATTATTTAACATAATTTATGTATTTTCCAGCCATATATTTTTAATCATTATAGATTGAATGTTTCACTATCAATGATTTGATGAGTACGATTATAAAAATTTAATTTTACATATTTTTCAGTTTCATCAATCAACAATTCGGCATAGGTCTCTTCTATGTTACTTCTCGATTGTGAAATGCTACCAGGGTTTATGACATGGACATCACCAATGTGCTCATGTTTAGCCACATGTGTATGACCATAGAAAGCAAATTGACATCCTGATGCTTTGGCTTGTTCGGCAAGTTGCATACGTGTACGATTCACATTGTATAAATGGCCGTGAGTATAAAATGCTTTAATACCATTTACTGCTATAATTTCTTCATTTGGAAATTCAGGATAAAAATCCGTGTTCCCTTTAACTCTATAAAAATGGCTTAATTCACTGTCATGATACTCAAATTCGGAATCACCTAGGTGAATCGCAACATCAATATCATCATGGTGGCTTATTACGTCAAAAAGAATACCTTGTTCCGTGTGATTATCACTTACTATAATCCATTTCAACATTATTGTTCACCTTCTAAGTATTGTTGTAACTTTTCAATTGCTTTACCTCTATGACTTACCTCGCTTTTTTCTTCGGCTGTAAGTTGAGCCATCGTTTTATTTTTGTCATCTAAATAAAATATAGGATCGTAACCAAAGCCTTGTTCCCCTATTTTACTTAAAGTAATTTCACCTTCAACTGTACCTTTAAATTGAACAGTTTCTTCTCCAGGTGCACTCATACTAATGACACACACAAACTGTGCAGCGCGGTTTGTTTCATCACCTAAGTTGGTTAGCAATTTTTCTATGTTAGCATTATCATCTTTTTCAGTTCCAGCGTAACGTGCAGAAAATATACCAGGTTCTCCACCTAAGGCAAATACTTCTAGACCACTGTCATCGGCAATTACTCGTTTATTTAATGCCTTTGCAGCAGCTTCTGATTTCAACTTCGCATTTGCTTCAAATGTATCTCCTGTTTCTTCTACATCAAAGTCCTCAATTAACTCTGTGATGCCTATTACATTATAGTCAGGGAATATGACTTTAAAATCATTTATTTTGCCTTTATTGTTTGAGGCAATTACTATATCTTCCATCGTTTCGTCTCCTATTCTAGTATTTCAATTTTTTCAACTTCCACTTTCATTTTTAACCATTCTTCAATAATTAATTCTATATGTTCAGTTTCTCCGGTAGCAAAGAATTTATGTTCGGGTTGTCGTTTATATCCTGCATGTTCATTACTAAAAGTTAATAATGCACTTACCTCACGTGCAGTTTCTAACCCTGAAGAAATCACTACTTTTTCCCCACCAAAATAATCATTTATTGGTTGATATAATAGAGGATAGTGCGTACAGCCTAAAATTACTGTATCAGCGTTACTATTTCTCCAATGCTTTAGTGTTTGATGAATAATAATACTTGTGATTGTAGGGTCTTGGTAACGCATCTGTTCAACTAAAGGTACAAAACCAGGACATGCTATCCCAGATACTTCAACATTTGGATTTATATTTTTAATATGATGCCTATAGGCTTCAGATTTAATTGTACCTTCTGTGCCTAAAATTAAAACATCATTGTTTTTGGTAGTCATAATTGCTGTCCTTGCACCAGGTTCTATTACACCAATTACTGGTATTGGTAATATGTTTTGCAAATGTTTTAATGCTACTGCTGTAGCCGTATTACAAGCAATCACTAACATTTTAATATCAAATGCCATTAATTTCTGTGCTAATTCTGTAGTGAATTCCCTAACCTGTGAGCCCTCTCTCGGACCATAAGGGCAACGCTTAATATCACCTAAATAATATATTGTTTCGTTTGGAAGTTGGCGCATAATTTCTTTGGCAACTGTTAAACCACCAACCCCTGAGTCGATTACACCTATCGGTTTGTCCATATTCAATTACATCCTTATTTATTATCTTGTACTTTATTGTAGCATAGTCTTGTTTTCAAAATCATTAATCATGCTAATAGTTAAGTCTTCATTCATGATATATACAATACATATTTACCCTGTTCGACTATAAAATAATTATCTAATTTTATAAAAAAAGACTTAACATTTGTTATTTAAATGTTAAGTCTTTAATACTATTGTTCAATTAGTATACTTGGTGATCTGAACCAAAGAATGATTTGAACATGTGGAATGATGTTTCTCTATTTAAAGCGGCAATAGATGTAGTTAACGGTATCCCTTTAGGACATGCATTTACACAGTTTTGTGAGTTACCACATGCTTGTAAGCCTCCACCGCCCATTAATGCTTCCAAACGCTCGTCTTTTGTCATTGAACCTGTTGGATGTAGGTTAAATAGTCTAACTTGTGAAATTGCTTGTGCACCAACAAAGTCGTTTTTACTAGTTACGTTTGGACAAACTTCTAAACAAACACCACAAGTCATACATTTGGAAAGTTCATAAGCAGTTTGACGTTTTTTCTCAGGCATACGTGGACCTGGACCTAAATCATAAGTGCCATCTATTGGAACCCATGCTTTCATTCGTTTCAAGTTATCGAACATTCTAGTACGGTCAACTTGTAAATCACGAATAACTGGGAATGTGCTCATTGGTTCTAATTTGATAGGTTGTTCTAATTGATCAACAATTGCAGAACATGATTGTCTTGCTTGTCCATTAATTACCATTGAACATGCGCCACAAACTTCTTCTAAACAGTTCATATCCCAAATAACAGGTGTTGTTTTTTCGCCTTTACTATTAACTGGGTTACGTCTAATTTCCATTAAACATGCTATAACGTTTAGGTTCTCTCTATAAGGAATTTCAAATTCTTCATTATATGGTGTTGATTTGTCGTTGTCTTGACGTTTTATAATTAATTTAATTGTTTTTTGGCTAGGTTGCTCGTTTTGTGCAGGAGTTTCATTAACTTCTTTTGTTTCTACCATAATTATTTACCTCCCTTTGACGCCTTAGAGTAATCACGTTTACGTGGTGGTATTAAACTAATATCAACTGGTTCATAAGTAAACTTAGGTGCTTCTGTTTTGCCTTGATACGTAGCTAATGTTGTTTTCAACCATTCTTCATCGTTTCTTTCTGGGAATTCTGGTTTATAATGCGCGCCACGTGATTCATTTCTATTATAAGCACCAATAGTGATTACTCGTGCAAGTACTAACATATTCCATAATTGACGTGTAAAGAACACGGCTTGGTTACTCCAAGTTTGAGTATCTTCAATATCAATGTTTTGATAACGTTCCATCAATTCTACAATTTTCTTATCAGTTTCTAATAGCGATTTATTTTCACGCACAACTGTAACATTTGCAGTCATGATTTCTCCTAATTCTCTATGAAGTTTATAAGCATTTTCAGTGCCCTTCATATTTAATAGGTGATCAAATTTTTCTTGTTGATCTTTAACGTGTTTTTCGTAAATGCTCTCATCTAAATCTGTATATGAATCTTCAATATTTGAAATATAATCTACAGCATTTGGACCAGCAACAGTACCACCGTAAATTGCAGATAGTAATGAGTTAGCACCTAAGCGGTTACCACCGTGTTGTGAAAAGTCACATTCACCAGCTGCAAATAAACCTTTAATATTTGTCATTTGATCATAATCTACGTATAAACCACCCATTGAGTAATGTACTGCTGGGAAGATTTTCATTGGTACTTTACGAGGGTCATCACCAGTGAATTTTTCATAAATCTCGATGATTCCACCTAATTTAATATCTAATTCATGTGGATCTTTATGAGATAAATCTAGATATACCATGTTTTCACCGTTGATACCTAATTTTTGATTCACACATACATCAAAAATTTCACGTGTCGCGATATCACGCGGAACTAAGTTACCATAATCTGGATATTTTTCTTCTAGGAAATACCATGGTTTACCATCTTTATATGTCCAAATACGGCCACCTTCACCACGGGCTGATTCACTCATTAATCTAAGTTTATCATCGCCAGGGATAGCAGTTGGGTGAATCTGAATAAATTCACCGTTAGCATACATCGCACCTTGTTGGTATACAATTGAAGCAGCTGAGCCAGTATTAATCATTGAATTTGTTGTTTTACCAAAGATAATACCAGGGCCGCCAGTTGCCATAATCACAGCGTCTGAACCAAATGATTGAATTTCAGCAGTTGTCATATCTTGAGCAACGATACCTCTTGCCATATTATCATCATCTTTAACTATACCTAAGAATTCCCAACCTTCATATTTTGTAACTAATCCGTCAACCTCATAGCTACGCACTTGTTCATCTAATGCATAGAGTAATTGTTGACCTGTAGTAGCACCGGCATATGCAGTTCTGTGATACATCGTACCACCGAAACGTCTAAAATCTAATAGACCTTCTTTAGTTCTATTAAACATTACGCCCATACGGTCAAGTAAATGAATAATTTTAGGTGCTGCATCAGTCATTGCTTTTACAGGTGGTTGGTTTGCTAAGAAGTCTCCACCATAAACAGTATCATCTAAATGCACTGACGGAGAATCTCCTTCACCTTTCGTATTTACCGCTCCGTTAATGCCACCTTGTGCACAAACAGAGTGTGAACGTTTAACAGGAACAAGTGAGAACAGGTCTACATGCGCACCCTGCTCTGCTGCTTTAATTGTTGACATTAGACCAGCTAGTCCACCACCGACAACAATAATTTTCTTCTCTGCCATAAATTGTCACTCCCTCAAATATATGTGAAACTTTATTTTGTAATTTTATAAAAATGCTAATATTGCGCTAATACCGATGTATGAAACAACTAGGAATACAACAAGTGAAACCCATGTAAAGATTTGTTGTGATTTTTTAGATTGTAATACACCCCAAGTAACTAGGAATGACCATAAACCATTCGCAAAGTGGAATGTTACGGCTAATAAACATACAATGTAAAAAATCAACCATCCTGGATGAGTTACAATGTCGTGTACCATATCAAAGTTCACTTCATGTCCTAATGCACGTTGTATCCTTGTTTGCCATAAATGAATCGCTATAAATATGAAAGTTATGATACCTGTGACACGTTGTAACAAGAACATCCAGTTTCTAAACGCTGAATAGTGCCCCACGTTCTCTTTTGCCGTAAAGGCAATATGTACGCCGTATACTGCGTGATACAGAATTGGAATATAAATAACAGCAAATTCCAACACAATTAAAAAAGGTAATGATTCCATAAATCCAGCTGCCTTGTTGAACGCTTCAACGCCTTTAGTTGCCTGATGGTTAACAAGTAAATGAACTAATAAGAATCCACCTATTGGTATTACACCTAGTAAAGAGTGTAATCGTCTTAAATAGAATTGATTTTTCGAGTATGCCAAAAGGAAGTCCCCCCTGTGAAACAATTAATTTTTTAGATTTCTTTTTTTGATGTGAAAGTAATTAGAATTTCTATATAACCCCTGCGTACAATAACTCTTTATGTATTGTATGTTTGTTACAACACAATATTATTGCACAATTTTAAACATAGAAGTATTATACAAAGTCTATTTTTATACATAATTTAAAATACAGTGTTAATGAGAATATTCTCAATTAGAAAACGCTTCCACATACATGTAAAAAAAGAATTCCTGTTATTTGCTATTGTAACACTAATTAAATAGAAAATGGGCATGAGAATGATTCTCATGCCACAAAGTTTCCACTACTTTTTATCGTATAACGCTTGATGAAGATTCTCAGCAACATTTTGTGGGAGTCCTGATTTTTTTAATTCCTCTACGCTTGCTGCTTTCATTTTCTTAATAGAACCAAATGTACGTAATAATTTTGTTTTTCTTTTAGCGCCAATACCATCTACAGTATCCAACACAGATTGTAATCCAGTCTTCTGTCTTGTTTGTCTATGGAAAGTAATCGCAAATCTATGCACTTCGTCTTGTATTCTTTGAAGTAAATAAAATGGCTGACTATTTTTCTTCATGGGAACAACCTCTGCATTTTCACCGTAAAGAATTTCTGATGTTTGGTGCTTATCATTTTTACGTAACCCTGCTACAGGTATATCAAGGCCTAATTCATTTTCAAGGACGTCAAGTACACCACTCATATGTCCTTTACCGCCATCTACAATAATCAAGTCTGGTAATGGACTGCCTTCATTAAGTACTCGCGTATAACGTCGACGCACAACTTCTCGCATAGATTTATAATCATCTGGGCCAACTACCGTCTTTATCTTATATTTACGGTAGCCTTTTTTATTAGGTTTGCCATCCACAAACGATACCATTGCCGAAACAGGATTAACTCCTTGAATATTTGAATTATCAAAAGCCTCTATACGAATTGGTGTTTGGATGCCCATCACATCACCAAGCTCTTCTATTGCTTTTACTGTACGTGATTCATCTTTGGCAATTAATTCAAATTTATTTTCAAGTGTTATTTCCGCATTATGATTAGCTAAGTCTACCATATCTTTCTTTTTACCTTTAAGAGGCTGAACAATTTTAGTATCTACAACTGATTGGATAATTTCTTTATCAAGATGCTTTGGGACATGTACTTCTTTAGGTAAAATATGCTGATTTAAATCATAAAACTGACCAATGAATGTATAAAATTCTTCTTCTTCTGTCTGTTGAATAGGTATCATTGTAGCATCTCGTTTAATCATATTTCCTTGTCTTATAAAGAAGACTTGAATACACATCCACCCTTTTGACACACTATAGCCAAATACATCTCTAATAGTGCTGTCAGAGGATGTAACTTTTTGTTTTTTATTTAAATTGTGTATATGTTGAATTAAATCTCGGTACTCTTTTGCACGCTCAAAATCTAAAGACTCACTAGCTTCTTGCATTTTTTGTTCTAAATTATGCAAAATCGTTTTATCTTCACCGTTTAAGAAATCTGTAATTTCTTTTGTCATCTCTGCATATTTTTCTAAATCAACTGGATAAACACAAGGGCCTAAGCATTGTCCTATATGATAATACAGACATAATTTATCAGGCATTTTATCACATTTCCTAAAAGGATAAATACGATCTAATAGTTTTTTAGTTTCTTGTGCTGAATAAGCATTAGGATATGGTCCAAAGTACTTACCGCTCCCCTTTTTAACTGTACGTGTAACAATTAGTCTTGGATATTTTTCTTTAGTTATTTTAATAAAAGGGTAGCTTTTATCATCTTTTAATAAAATATTGTATCGGGGTTGGTATTGTTTGATTAGGTTCAATTCTAACAACAAGGATTCTGTTTCACTCGATGTAACTATAAATTCGAAATTACGAATTTCACTCACTAAGCGTGTCGTTTTAGCATCATGTGCTCCTGTAAAATAAGACCTTAATCTATTTCTTAACTTTTTAGCCTTACCAACATAAATGATTTGGTTATTGCGATCTTTCATTAAATAACAACCTGGTTCAGTAGGTACCACTGTAAGTTTTTGTTTAATCTCTTTTTGATATGTTTCCATCATTCAAGCAGCCTCCTTTCTTTATCATTTAAATTTCAATTGTGTGTAGTTTATAAAGTCATAACAATTACTATTAAAATTCTATATCTACACCATTATAAAATAGCTTAGCTATATTACACAATTTATTGGAATTTTTACGCTTTAACTCTATGAATAATTATATAACAATAGTAGCCATTAATTAAGCTGTACTGACTTCTAAATATAAACTGTTTAAACTTATACTTTTTTGAAAGATTAAATCATTATTATCATTCCAATAAACTATTTTCTATCTGATTAAAAAATCCAGGACATTGATATGTCCCGGACTTGGTAGTTCTTTAGATTATTATAAGTGTTTTTCGATTACTTCAGCTAAGTTTTCTTTAGGTTGGAAACCTACAACTTTATCTACTGGTTCGCCATCTTTAAATACGATTAAAGTTGGGATGCTCATAACTTCAAATTTAGCAGCTGTTGATGGATTTTCATCTACATCAAGTTTTAAAATATTAGCCTTACCTTCAAAGTCACCAGCTAAATCTTCTAATACTGGAGCAATCATCTTACAAGGGCCACACCAAGTTGCCCAAAAATCTACTAAATTTACCCCTGATTGAATATTTTCATCAAAGTTTGAATCCGTTACTTTTACGATTGCCATAACTGCCAATCCTCCTTAAATTTCAAATGATGAAGAAATTATAACAGACTTTATAATATTCTGCATACCTCTTGCTCACGATTATTTTAATTCTACTACGGTTACGCCAAATCCACCTTCACTTGGCATACCGTTTCTATATGATGACACACTTTTATGTCGTTTCAAATGATTTTGCACACCTTTTTGTAAAGCACCTGTACCTTTACCATGAATAATATAAACTTGTTCGTAATTGCTCAGTACAGCCTGATCTAAATATTGATCTACAGCGACCATTGCTTCGTCGTAGCGATAGCCACGTAAATCCAGTTCCATTTTGATACTTTGTCTATTTTCACGCTTAATCATTTTAGTAGGTTCTTCTTTAGTTTTCTTAGTTTTTTCCAAGTCCTCTAAAGGTAGTTTCATCTTAATGATACCCATCTGCACTACTGCTTCATTATTATCGATTAGTTCTAAGACTTCACCTTTTTGGCCATAAGTCAATACTTTAACTTCGTCACCAGTTTTAATTGTATCCCATTTTTTCTTTTCAACATTTTGCTTAATTGATTTAGCTTCATACTGATCATCTAGTTGTTTTTTCTTATCAATCAATTCATGTTCTTTTACATCTGCACCTTTTTTATCTCTCAATTCACGTAATTCTTTTAAGATCTCATCTGCTTCATTAGTAGCTGATTTCACACGTTGATTTGCTTTTTCTTTCGCTTCATTCATGAGTTGCTTTTCATGATTTTGATATTGTTCATACTGTTTTGCTAAAGCATCATGTGTATCTTGAGCTTCTCTAAGCAGGTGGTCTAACTCGATTCGTTGCTCATCTACACGTTTTGAATTTGTTTCAAGCGAAGCAATCATTTCATTAATTTCTTGTTCGTCTTGGCCAATCATAGATTTAGCTTTTTGAATAACTTGGATGTTTAGTCCTAGTTTTTTTGAAATGTCAAAAGCATTAGAACGTCCTGGGACACCCATCAATAATTTGTATGTTGGACTCAATGTATTAACATCAAACTCTACACTCGCATTCATAACACCGTCTCTATTATAGCTGTATGCTTTTAATTCTGGATAGTGTGTGGTTGCCATTACTAAAGAACCAATATCATGTACGTAATCTAAAATACTCATCGCTAGTGCAGCGCCTTCACTTGGATCTGTACCTGCCCCTAATTCATCAAATAAAATCAAACTATGTTTTGTAGTTTCTTGTAAAATTTCAACGATATTTTTCATATGAGAAGAAAATGTAGAAAGAGATTGTTCAATTGATTGTTCGTCACCAATATCACAGAACACATTTTCAAATACACTCAACTTACTACCATCAAGTGTAGGTATCAACATACCTGATTGTGCCATCATAATAATTAAACCAAGTGTTTTTAACGTAACAGTCTTACCACCCGTATTAGGACCGGTAATAATAACCGTCTCAATATCTTGTGCAAATTCAATCGTATTAGCTACAACAGTATCACGGTCTAATAAAGGATGATAAGCTTTTGGTAAATATACTGTTCTTTCAACGGTGAACTCTGGTTTAGTCCCTTTAATTGAACTTGCATAACGTGCTTTAGCCGTTAGAAAATCAATTTGACCCATTATAGATTCTGACATCAAACAAGCTTCAGCTTCTTCAGCTACATAGCCTGTGAGTTCCGATAGAATCCTTTCCTTTTCAACGGCTTCATCATTGCGCAAACGACTAATTTGATTACTCATTTCTACTATAGATGATGGCTCAATATATAATGTTTGCCCTGAAGCCGATTGATCGTGAACAATACCATTAAAATCTTGTCTATACTCCGCTTTAACTGGGATAACATTCCGTTCATTACGTACAGTTACAATTGCATCGGATAGTTTTTTCTGATTACCTTGACTTTTAACAATTTTATCCAAGTTTTGTTTGATTCGCTGTGTCGTACTGGAAATTTTACTTCTAATACCTTGTAATTCATAACTGGCATTGTCATATAAATCATAAGCATCACATTTTTTATGTATACTTTGATATAAATCAGTCAAGATAGGTAACTGTTCCATTCTGTCATTGAGAATTGGGTAATTAATTGTCTCTTCTTCGTTAATAAGATTGTTATAAAATGTCTTATATTGATTTTGTATTTGTATAAGACGTTTAATCACATTTAATTCACTCACATTCAGCACACCACCAATACTGGCTCTATGGATAAATGCTGAAACTTTTGCCAATCCGCTTAAACTAGGCATACGATGCTTATTGTAAATCTGTGCAATTTCATCGGTCTCATTCATTTGAAATTCTACTGTTTCAAAATCCGTTGCAGGTGCCATAGCGACAACTTTTTCTTTTCCTAAATCACTAATTGCTTCATTTTCAACTAACAATTTGATTTTATCGAATTCCAAGACATCTAATGATTTCTGTCTCATCTAACCCCTCTATTTCTTCAATTTAATATTATTTTCTATTAGCGATTTAAAATCTTCGCGAGACATTGTGTTAATAACTCTGTCTTTTTTCACAAATCCTTTTTGTGCAGTTGCAATACCATATTTCATAAATTCTAAATGGTCTATATGGTGCGCATCTGTATTAATAGTTAATTTAACATTCGGGTGTTTTTTTACAGTTTCTGCATTTAAATCTAAGCGTTTAGGATTTGCGTTAATTTCTAAAATTGTATTTGTTTCAGCTGCTAATTCACACAACTTGTCAATATTCGGTTCATAACCAGGACGTTTCCCTATGATGCGTCCCGTCGGATGAGCAATGTGTCTAACATATGGATTGCGGCATGCATTTTCCAAACGTTGCATAATTTCATCTTGAGATTGATTAAAACTTTGATGTATTGCAGCTATAACATAATCTAATTGTGCTAATACTTCATCATCATAATCTAAACGACCATCTGGTAATATATCCATTTCTATCCCTGAATAAATATCAATTTCATCATATTTCTCGTTTAAAGCTTTTATTTCTTCATTCTGGCGTAATAACCTTTCCACAGACAAACCATTTGCTACTTTCAAACTCTGTGAATGGTCTGTAATCACCATAAATTGATACCCTTTTGCGATATTAGCTTTGACCATTTCTTCTATGCTAAATGCACCGTCACTATAGGTTGTATGCATATGAATATCCCCTTGGATATCATTTAATTTTATAATTTCTGATAAGTCTTTATCAAACTCACTGCCATCTTCTCTAATTGCAGGTTCTATCCAATTAACACCAAAGTGTTCATAAATCTCTTTTTCACTTTGGTATTGAATGATGTTTCCGTCTGCTTGTTCAATTCCATATTCGCTCACTTTTTCATCTTGTTCTTTTGCTAATTGACGTATGCGAATATTATGATCTTTGGAACCTGTAAAGTGCTGTAACGTGTGATAAAACGCTGATGGTTCAATCAGCCTAAAATCAACACCAATGGTTTCATCATCAAAACTTAGTTCTAATGATACTTTTGTTTGACCAACGGCGACATCTTTTACTTTGTTCGGAATATTTAATAATGCTTGTTGCACATTAGCTGGTTCATCTGTACTAATTATATAATCCAAATCCTTACTCATTTCTTTATACCTTCTAAAACTTCCAGCAACTTCATATTGTACAATAGCGTCTATTTGTGACAAATAAGCGTCTATAATTTTATTTAATCCACGCATTTGATCAATAGGATAATTATCTTTTTTAGCACCTAATGCTTTTACAGCTTCCAATATATTTTGTTCTGTCTTTTTGGCAAAACCACTTAATTCACTTACCAATCCTTGTTCACACGCAGCTTGTAATGCTTCTTTCCCATCAATTTCCAATTCTTTATACAATTTAGCTATTTTTTTACTACCTAAACCTTGAATTTTCAATAATGGAATAAGACCTTCTGGTACTTCTTGCTTCAAAGATTCTAATGTAGATGAAGTGCCATTTTTACGGTATTCATCTATTACTTCACCTACGCCTTTGCCGATACCTTTTAATTGAGTCACATCTTCTATTTGTTCTATTGGACGTTCGTCAATTTCAAGGCTTTGTGCGGCTTTTCTATATGCCGATACTTTAAATGTATTTTCGCCTTTTAATTCCATATAGGTAGCTATTTTTTCTAATAATTGAATAATATCTTTTTTTGTCATTATTTTCACTCCATAGAAAAAGGTCAAGACAGATTACTGTTCAAATTCAGTAAATTGATTATGTCCTGACCTCCTATATTTTATAAAACCTTATATGTTTATATTCTAAAGCATCTTATATATTTAGTACATATGTTGATATGAATGGCGCATGAATTACAAAGTATTCAGCCAAATGCCCTTCCATCAACTGTTGTTGTATGAATTCAAGCGGGTATATTGAAATCATATAAAACAAAGTAGCACAAATAATAGTTGAAGAAATCACACTCATTATTACACCTAACGCACGACTTATCAAATTAGGTTGTCTAGATGTTATTACATTATCAAATAGAACGACAATACCATAGCAAAGTATTTTCGTAACAGTTGCTATAATTAAAAATGCTACGATATGATCAAAACGTTGCTGTAGGTTATCAAATTGAAATGCATAGTTCAAATCATAAGCACGCGTTTTAGGAAACGGCACAAATAACTCTAATCGTTGTGAAATTTGTGAATATAAACGATGCGCCACCCAAAGTGAGAACAGTGTTGAACCTAAATGTAATGTACTTAACCAAGTTCCCCTTCTAAATCCAATCATGCCTATGTAAAGGAAAATAATTACGATTATTAAATCAATAATCATTATTCTTCTCTATTTTTTAATTGTTTTATTTCTTGTTGTAAACGGTAATTTTCTTCTTCTAACTGTACTTTTTCATGCATTATGTTTACAGCTGTAAGAATAGCTTTTCTAGTAGTATCAAGACCTGCGCTTTTACTAGCCAGTGTTTTCAGCCTCTCATCTACTAAATGCGCTACATAACGGATATGCTCAGGGTTGTCCTCTCCGACGATTGTATAATGTTGATCATTTATAGTTACGTTAATCCGATTTTTAAACTCACCCATATAATAACTCCTGACTTTGAATGTAAATTTCCGAACTTATTCTTCCATTAAGTATGTAATCTAGTTATTTATAATATTTATCACGAACTATTATACACGACATAATATTATTTTGTAAGTGGTGAGATTTGTTATATTAAAAAATCTTGTGATTTATTTTAATTTTGTCTATATTGGTAAAAATTTTCTTCCACTAAAACATATGTAAACCATACAATCTATTCTCAAATTCTACACATATGATATGATGTTAACTGTCTAAAATTTAATTCAGTTTTTTATATAAAGTGAGGTCAATAACATGTCTAATGTTGTACACAAATTAACTAAACAACAGATCGATCAATTAATGTCGAAAATATCTTTTGATACTACAAATGTATCCCAAGGTATGAAAGCTAAAACAAAATATAAAAACACATCTATTTCTGTATATAATTCAAATAAAGTAATGTTTCAAGGTAAAGATGCTGAATCCATTGCATCACAATTATTACCAAATGTTGTTCCAGCTAAAAAAAATACAGCTAAATCATCAAACTCACAACAAGCAATACAATATAACCGTTATAATTGTATTGGCAGCGATGAAGCTGGCAGTGGTGATTACTTTGGGCCACTTACGGTATGTGCAGCTTATGTCTCTAAAAAAAATGTTCAAATCTTAAAAGCATTAGGTGTAGATGACTCTAAAAGATTAACTGATGCTAAGATTATTGAACTAGCAGAACAACTTGTAACTTTCATCCCTCATTCATTGTTAACAATGAACAATGATAAATATAACGAAAAACAACAAGTAGGTTGGTCTCAAGTGAAAATGAAAGCTGTTTTACACAATGAAGCTATTAAAAATGTGACACAAAAAATTGATACAGAGGAATTAGATTATATTGTCATTGACCAATTCGCTGAAGCTGGTGTATACAAGCGCTATGCGTTGAGTGAACTACCCTTTAACAGTAAAACTAAATTCGAAACTAAAGGAGAATCAAAATCCATTGCTATTGCAGCTGCAAGTATCATCTCAAGATACGCATTTGTTAAACATATGGATAATTTATCTCGTTCAGTCAAAATGGAAATCCCTAAAGGCGCAAGTAACAAAGTTGACTTAACCGCCGCTAAATTAATTGAGCGTAGAGGCATAGCTTATCTTGATAGTATTTCAAAAAAACATTTTGCAAATAGGCAAAAAGCTGAAAACTTAGTACAAAAAAAGCATAAATAAGAGTGTATATTTACCTTTAATACTATTATTTATCGTTATCTTCCCTTTGTACTATGAACAGCCATTGAAATGTTTTTCTATTTACACTGTAAATTCAATAAGACATAATTAATACATTAAATAATTCTGGTATAAATGTAAAACACACCTCCAAGTTTGAAATCGTGCTGTTCCAAAAGTTGGACTGAAAATCTAACTTTTAAGAGTCACTTCAAATGGAGGTGTGTTTTTTATTGATTTGTTTAAATCACTTTCAACTGTATGCCATACTTTTTATAGCATTAAAAACATCTATCACTCTTTAATTATAGCTATCTGATTGTAGCGCCTTTCGCTTGTAAGGCAGTCAATATTGCTTCATGTACCGCATTTACTTTATCATCAGTAAGCGTATCTTCAGTGTCTAAATATGATAAACGAATTGCTATAGATTTTTCATCTTCAGCGACATGTTCACCTTCATAAACATCAAATACTTCAGCTTCTTGTAATATATCGCCACCATTTTGATGAATTGTATTTACTAATTTTGCTGAAGGCATATCACGGTTAATAACTAATGCAATATCTCTTGATACACCTGGGAATCTAGGTATTGGTTGATAATTAATATAACCTACAGATACTGCCATTAATTCATCATAATTCAACTCGAATACGTAAGTACGTTTTAAATCGTTGTCTTTTTCAATTTGTGGATGTAATTCTCCTACAAATCCAATAACTTTTCCATTTAATTTCACGTAAGCCGTTCTACCTGGGTGTAAACCGTTAATTTCACCGGCTTCATATTCAAATTGTATATCTAACTTCTCCGCCACTCGATCCACAATTCCTTTAGCTACGAAGAAGTCAATTTCTTCTTTCTTACCTTGCCAAGCGTTCACAGTGTAATCACCTGTTAAAATACCACTTAAATATTCAACCTCGTCTGGTAATTCACCTTCACCGTTACCAAAGAAGACACGGCCAAGTTCATATAAGCGCACGTGGTTATTTTTACGTGCTACATTGTATGCGACAGCATCAATTAAATGTGGAATCAAACTTTGACGTAACGTAGAGTGAGCTTCACTCATCGGCATTAACAACGCAACTGTATCACGGTTTTGCAATGCAAAGTGATTAGCTCGTTCTTTATCGACAAGTGAATAATTAATTGCTTGGTTTAAGCCTGCACCTTCTAAAGATGCTTTTACAATACGAGACTTAGACTGTCTATCCGTTAATGAACCATGTGTAACATGTTCAAATACTGGTAGTGTTGAAGGAATTTCATCATAACCATATATACGTGCGATTTCTTCAATTAAGTCTTCTTTAATTGTGATGTCTTTACGACGTGAAGGTACCATCACAGTTAGTACATCATCAGCGTTCGTAGTTTCAAAACCAAGTTGAACGAAGATAGCTTCAATGTCTTTTGCAGATAGTTCAAAACCAATTGTTTGATTAACTTTTGCAACTGAAATATCAATAGGTGTTACAAATTCGCCTAAATCACCTTCAGCAACACGGCCTTGTGTGACAGTACCACCTGCGTATGTTTGAAGTAAATAACAAGCACGATCAACCGCTTCATCTACAAATTCTGTAGCAATTCCTTTTTCAAAACGACTAGAAGCTTCACTTCTTAAATTCAAACGTCTTGATGTATGGCGAATTGATACTGGATCAAAAATAGCACCTTCAATAACAACATTTGTTGTCGCTTCAGTTACCTCTGAGAAATCTCCACCCATAACGCCAGCAATAGCGATTGGTGAATTACCGTTTGTGATTACGATATCAGATGCTACTAATTTACGTTCTTGATCATCTAATGTTGTTATAATTTCATCTTCTTTTGCTTGACGAACTTCGATTTGTTTAGAACCAATTTGGTCTTTATCAAACATGTGTAATGGTTGACCATATTCGATTAAAACATAATTTGAAATATCAACCACATTATTAATTGGACGAATACCAGCTTTAATCAAGCGCATTTGCATCCATTCTGGGGAAGGTTTGATTGTCACATCTTTTACAACACGTGCACTATAATAAGGTACCTTATCGTCATTTTGAACAGTTACGCTGATTTCATCATTAGTTTGTTCATCATTTTCATTACTTTGTGTTTCTGGTTTTACCATTGGCACATTATATAATGCTGCTGTCTCATAAGCTGTACCAATCATACTCAATGCATCAGCTCTATTTGGTGTAAGGTCAAATTCCATAACTTGATCGTTTAAGTATAATGCACTTAACGCATCTGTTCCTGGAGTTACTTCTGATGAAAACACATAGATACCGTCCTCGAATTGTTTAGGGACTAAGTTAGTTGGTACACCAATTTCTTGAAGTGAACAAATCATGCCTTCTGAACGTTCTCCACGTAACTTTGCACGTTTAATTTTCACTCCACCAGGCAATCTACCCCCTACTGTTGCAACAATAACTGTTTGGCCTGCATCTACATTAGGTGCGCCACAAACGATTTGGACTGGTTCTTCTTCACCGATATCAACTTGACAAATATTAAGTTTATCAGCGTCAGGGTGTGCTGCTTTTGATTGCACATAGCCTACAACTAGGTTTTTAATATCTTTTGTATAATCAATGATATCGTCTACTTCTATACCAGTTCGTGTAATACGTTCTGCAAGTATGTTAACAGGTTGATCAACCTCAACATATGATTCTAACCATTCTTTTGAAATAAACATTATTTTTCACCTCTATCTTCTACTGCTTTAAATTGACTTAAGAAACGTACATCATTGGTATAGAAATGTCTTATATCTTCTATACCATATTTCAACATTGCAATACGGTCCGGCCCCATTCCAAATGCGAAACCTGAATATTTAGTTGAATCAAATCCTGCCATTTCAAGTACGTTAGGATGCACCATCCCAGCCCCTAAAATTTCAATCCAGCCTGTGTGTTTACATACATTACAACCTTCTCCTTTACACTTGAAGCAAGATACATCTACTTCTACTGAAGGTTCTGTGAATGGGAAATAGCTTGGGCGTAAACGAATCTCTCTATCTTCACCGAATAATTGTTTTGCCAATAATTCTAATGTTCCTTTTAAATCACTCATTTTAATATTTTCATCTACAACTAATCCTTCAATTTGCGTAAATTGATGGCTGTGTGTAGCATCATCTGAGTCACGACGATAAACTTTCCCCGGACATAAAATTTTAACCGGTCCTTGTCCATTACGCTTTTCCATAGTTCTTGCTTGAACTGGAGATGTGTGTGTACGCATCAATATTTCATCAGTTATGTAAAAACTGTCTTGCATATCCCTAGCTGGATGAGATTTTGGTAGGTTTAATGCTTCAAAATTATAATAATCTTGCTCTACTTCAAAACCATCTACAATTTCGTAACCAAGACCTAAGAATAAATCTTCAATTTCTTCAATAGTGCGTGTTAATGGATGTTTTGCACCATTAGCAATTTTACGGCTAGGTAAGGTTACATCGATTTGTTCTTCTTTAAGTTGTTGTTCTAATTGTTCATTTGCTAACAATTCACGGCGTGAGTCAATTTCACCTTCAATTGTCTGTCTCACTTCATTTACTTGTTGACCATAAGCAGGTTTTTCTTCGTTCGGTAGATCTTTCATATGCTTCATTAAACCAGTAACCGAACCTTTTTTTCCTAAATACTTAACCTTTACATCTTGTAATTCTTTTTCATTTTGAGCTTCATTGATATCGACTAATGCTTGTTGTTTTATTTCTGACATAGCTTCAGTTTGTGTCATACTTAGCCCTCCTATTTTCAAAATATGATCGAGTTATTTAAATTAAAAAACACAAAAAAGACTTTCATCCCTTGAAACTGGGACGAAAGCCTTCCGTGGTACCACCCAAATTTATGCATAAGCATACACTTGTTGTCATTGATAACGGAAATGATATCCGACTTAAATTTCTTTAAGTAACCAAAAAGGTGAAAAAAACTAAATACAGTGGATTATCTTTCAGTCTTGAATAATCTCCCTTATACATCTGTATGATATAGTTTAAGTCTTTTTATCGGTAATTATTTAAATTTCATTGTCTTTATTATATACGATTATTCACAAAGGGGTCAACCTTTCAAGTGATACATTACGATACTCCCTGCAATAGCAACATTTAAACTTTCAGCCTTACCATAAATTGGAATTATTAAATTTTGTGTTGTTTGTTCTAATAATTTCGAATTTACACCATCGCCTTCATTACCTAGTAATAATGCAAAAGCATCTTGACTTGAAACTTGATGGTAATCTACTGCGTTTTCTAATGCTGTACCATATACTTCGCCTTCAAAGTTTTCAATAAACTCACTTAAATCTTTTGTGACGATAGGTAAGTGGAATACACTCCCTTGGCTTGCACGTAATACTTTATCCTGATAAGGATCTGCAGTCCCCTTTTCAAGCACTATCAAATCTAGCCCTGCAGCGTCTGCAGTACGGATTAAAGTGCCTAAATTGCCTGGATCTTGTATACAATCGATAAGCAACACTTGTTTAGCAGAAGTTATTTCATATTCAGGTTTTTCAATAACAGCGAAAAAACCTTGTGGTGTCACTGTACCTGATAATACTTCCGCAACTTTCAGATTAATTTCAAATACTTCTTGTGCATAATTCTTTAAGTTGTCATCCAATCTATCTGCATCGACAACGTATAATTGTTGGATTATCAAATTACTTTTATATGCTTCTTCAATTAAGTGGTAACCTTCAATAAGTGCTAATCCAGTTTTATCTCTTTCGCGTTTCTTTTTTAATTTATTCGCGCTTTTAACTTTACTATTTTGTGCTGAAGTAATCATTTCCATAGCATAGCCTCTTTATCAATTTATTTTCAACCTTTGAATAAGTGTGTAATATTTGTATGAATATTTTTTGCGATTTTAGAAAACGGTTGTTCTTTTTCTATTAATATACTATCACCATTATACGTTATTTCATCTCCTTTAACAGGAGCAATATTATTATAGAATTGAATTTTCAATGTTTGTGTTACTTGCAAGTTTTTATCATTCATTACTTGAAAATGAATATGCGGTTCTGATGAATTGCCGGAATTACCAACGTTAGCTATATGTTGGCCACGTAATAATTCGTCACCTTTTTCAATTTTAAATGAATGTGGTTTAATGTGTGCAATCAAACTATATTCTTTATGACCATGTTTTATAACTATATAATTACCTTCAGGATGAACAGTATTCATCTCACCCGGTATACTATCTGAGATTCCGTCGACGATTTCTTCAACAACACCATTTGCTGGAGCAACAATGGGCAAATCATAAATATGATAATTTTCACATTGATTTGAATCACCGTTATATGTGCATCCGTCTTCAACTTTTATAAGGTCCATTGCTAGTCTCTGATTTTTATATTGATAGTGATAATTGATTAACTCATTATCACCGCCCCAATAAACAAAACATTTGGATTTAATTGGTATTGTGTAATATTGCTTTGATTGTTTCATACCACGTATATGTTTAATCGGTACCAACGTCATCCCAATAATTTCCTGATATTTATTCAGAAAAACACTTACCCCTGTAGTCATTTTATTATCAAACCAAATGTATTCTTGATGTCGATTTATATGTAAGTGTCTATATAAATGATTCTGACCTCTAATGGCATTATAATTACTTAATATTTGTTCCAAGTCATTTATAGATGTGACATCTTGAAAATATTCACTAAAGTGATCATATAGCCATTGAACTTCATTGTTTTCTATTTTATTTATAATAATTTGCGCATTTATTGTTTCCATCATTTTTACACAACCCATCAGTTGATAATAAAAAAATCCTACCACTAAAATAAAAAATCGTCCAAAAATTATCAAGTAAATAATTAATGAACGATTCGATTAGGTTATAACGTAACCTTTAAATTATTGAAATTATTTTGATACAACTTCTTCGCCATTGTATGAACCACAGTTCTTACATACACGGTGAGATAATTTGTATTCTCCACAATTTGGGCATTCTGTCATACCAGGTACTGAAATTTTTAAATGCGTACGACGTTTATTTTTTCTTGTTTTTGACGTTCTTCTTTTTGGTACTGCCATGATAATCCTCCTTATATTCAAACACTAAATAGATATTTTTAGATTCAATAATCCATTATACTATAGATTAGTTAAATCCGCTATTGCTCTTCGTCATATAATTGTTGTAGTTTTTGAAGCCTAGGATCGATTTGCTCTGATTCGGAAGATTCCTTCTCTTGTGCAAGTTCAATCGCTTGTTCTTCGTCAATAACTTCCCAACCATTACCTTCTCGTAACATCTGATCGCTTTCATTTGAAAAAGCACGCATTGGCTTTTCAATAATAACTAATTCTTCAGCAATATCCTTTAGATTTATCATACCGTCTGTTGCATCATGGTAATGTTCATCATCTTCTTCATCGTTGCCATACTGCTCGTATCCCTCTAAATCAAAAATCTCTTGAGATTTAATATCTAAAGGAACTTCAACTGGAACCAATGTACGTGCACATGCCATTGTGTATGTTCCTGTTATATGCATATCTGCAATGACTTCATTTGATCTGACGGTTAGTTCACCCTCAACATCAATATCAGATAGATCTATTAAATCTAATGATTTTACTAAATGATCAAAATTAACCGTTTGATGGAACTCAAATGGTTTATCTTGGAATTTTCTTAATTGTGTTATTGACCATTTCATATGGCTTCACCTCTATCAAGCACAAAATTTATTTTAACTTTATAGACATAAGTTGTCAAGATTTTTTCTTAACACAATTATATCTGTTACAATAACTATAATGAATTCTGAAAGGAAGAATTGCAAATGAAAAGTGTTGCACTAGTCACTGAATATAATCCTTTCCACAATGGTCACTTATATCATGCTCAGCAATCAAAGTCAATAACCGACTCTGAAGTTTCTGTCGCAATAATGAGTGGAAGCTTTGTAATGAGAGGACAACCAGCAATTTATAATAAATTTAAACGCACGCGTATGGCATTAAGCGCAGTTGACTTAGTAATTGAACTTCCTGTCTTTGCATCGTTATCGGCAGGACAATATTTTGCTGAATTAGCCGTAAAAGTTGCTAATTATTTAAATATTGATCATTTATCTTTTGGTAGTGAGTCTGGAAATATAGATGCTTTTCTAACATTAGCAGAAGACATCTCAAATGCAGAACAATCCATACAGTTTGCCGAAAAAACAAAAGAAGGTAAGAGTTATCCTAGAATCCTAAGTGAACTAATAACTAACAATGAATTACTGTCTTCACCAAATAATACACTTGGTATTTCTTATATCAGAGCAATTCAAAAATGGGCACCAACAATACAACCATGGACTATATCACGTTTACAAAGTGCACATCATGACAAAGAAATAGCGAACTTAGGTTTTGCGAGCGGCACTTCAATTCGCAAATCACTTCAAAATGCTAATGCACAATGGAAACAAGTAGTTCCTGAGTCTGTTCACCCCTATTATACTGTTCCAAATGTTTCAGTAAATGACACATTCCACTATTTAAAATACGCAATATTAAACCAAGATACAGATTCCTTAAACCAAATCTATACCATGAGTGAAGGTTTCGAAAATCGAGTAATTCAATTTATTGACCAAGCAGAAAATTTCGAACAGTTTATGACTCTATTAAAAACGAAACGGTTTACCTATACACACATTCAACGATTATTAATGAATATTTTATTGAATTTGAAACAGCAACAAAAACCTGAAGCAATACATGCTGTTAGGGTCTTAGGCATGACTCAAAAAGGACAGCAATATTTAAAACAATTGAAACAAATTTTTCCTGAACGCAATTATATTACTCAACTAAATAAACAAAATGCACATTTTTTTAAACATGAAATACACGCTACAAAAATTTATAACCTCATTTCAGGTGAAACTGCCAATGACTTCAATACACATGTCATACGCGTTTAAAGCGCATCTGTATGACATAAACTTTGTTAACCTAACTATTTGTTTATAAATCCGAAAAGAGTGGTTCAATAATCAAAATCTCTAATTAGATTATTGAACCACTCTTTTTGTTATTTCTTGAATTTTTCATTTAATGCTTTTTCAACATGTACAGGTACAAAATCTGACACATTAGCTTTATATGCTGCTACTTCTTTTACGACACTGGAACTTATAAAAGAATAATTTGTACTTGTCATCATATACATCGTTTCTACGTTGCTGTTAAGTTTTTTATTCATAGATGTTAGTCTTAACTCGTATTCAAAGTCACTCACAGCTCTTAATCCCCTGATTATTGTTTGTGCGCCGATTTCGTCGCAAAAATCAACTAATAATCCATTAAAATGATGTACTGTCACATTATTTAAATGTTTTACTGATTCCTCAATTAACTCAATACGTTCTTCAATAGAAAAAGTACCTGCTTTGTTACTATTTTTCAAAACGCAAATGTGTAACTCGTCAAAGCGATCCGCACTTCTATCTATAATATCAATATGCCCATATGTAATTGGATCAAAACTCCCTGGAATGACTGCTTTAGTTGTAGACATTTTAATCTCCTTTTTCTAATAACAAAGTGTCTGTCAATCCATAGTGATAACGTTTTATCACATGGAATGGTTCAGTTTTTATATTCTCGTGATGATGGAACTCACAAACGATAATACCATTTTCTTTTAACAAATTAAACTTTGCGATACCTTCGAGTGATTCATCTATCAAACCTTTTTCATAAGGAGGATCCAAAAATATCACATCAAATTGTATATCTCGTTTAGATAAGGCTTTTAAAGCACGGTCGGCACTGTTTTTATATACTTCTGCTTGTGCTTCAATATTTAATGTTCTTAAATTTGCTTTAATCACTTTCACTGCTTTAAAATTTTGATCTACAAAAATCATTTGATCCATACCACGTGACAACGCTTCGATTCCTAAAGCACCGCTCCCAGCAAATAAGTCCAAACCTATACCTGAAACTTCATGTAAACTATTAAAAATACCTTCTTTAACTTTATCCATTGTTGGTCTCGTATTGCGCCCTTCCATACTCTCTAAAGCTTTACTTTTATGTACACCAGATATTACTCTCATATAATAGACACTTCCATTCTTAAAATAAATTTTATATAATGCTTAATGCAATGATTAAGGAGGAACATTATTAATGAAACAATCATTTATAAAATTAGGTGAAGGCCTAACAGATTTGTTTGAGTTTAATACATTAATCGAATACAATTTCGAAAGAATCGATCACCTTGTTTATTTCCATTCACCTAAATCTGAAAATCAACGTTCATCTGTCGCTCTAATTATGAAACCAACTAGTGGGCAGCATTTTCAAGCAATGTATATTATGCTTAATGCACTTAATTATCCATATCCAACTTCAAACAAAAAATTTGAAATGATTAACGATCAAGCAGCTAAATATAATATAGACGTAAAAGCCATTGAAGTTCAACCACTCGAATTATTCCACGAAACTGAGTTATATTTCAATTATTTAACTAGTGTCTTAAGATTACAAAGATGGATACCACCCTTACAATAAAGAAAAAAATAAGCCACATTAGACATACGTTGTACTATTGTGGCTTCCATATATTTATTCGTTGATGAAACTATTATTTATACACTATTGATGTGCAAAAGGTTATGATTTGTAGAGTAACTTACATGATTTCATGTTGCTCTTTCTCATAAGTTTTCTTCAAATACTTATAAGGCGAACCTTCTACATGTTTAACATATTTAAGTTTCATCAATTTGTTTACAATATCATCCGCTTCTGACTCATTAATATACATAACTAAGAAACGACCTTGTCTATTTGCACTTACAATATGACCAAATTTTCTTATCTGTCTTTCATGTTTCATGTGTTTCAAATATATAATCAAACTTATTCTAGGTATAACATTCATATTCTTATCACTCCAATTATTAGCCATTATATAATATCATGTCTTTTTCAATTTATAAATAACAATTATTTTGAACTCTCCTGTACTTTTGCTATATTACTTTATATACACAACTTGAGGAGGAATGTTCGTGACAAAATTCAACAAACTAATTAAAGGTGGATTTTTAGGTACTGTAGGCTTAATGGGTAGTATTTTCTTTTTTACTAAATACAGTGCTAAACCACATAATCAAAGTATACCACCTTTCTTTTCTAAACCTGCACCATATATTTTTGCACATCGCGGTGGTATGGCGGTTAGACCTGAGCAAACTAAATTAGCTTTTGATAACGCGGTAGCCCATGAAATAGATGGATTTGAAACAGATGTAAGATTAACAAAAGATCATGAACTTGTTGTTTTTTATGATAATGACATCGATCGTACTACAAATGGTTCCGGAAAAATATCAGAACATACGTTAGCAGAACTTAAACAATTAGATGCTGGCTACCACTTTACTGATATTAACGGCGTTCATCCTTATCGTGGCCATGAAGATGCAAAAATTTTAACATTTGATGAATTATTAAAAACGTATCCTAATCAACTTATAAGTGTTAATTTACAAGATGATCCAAAAAGTGAACAAGGTCAGCTTGCCCCTGAAATCATTTATGAAATTATCGTTGCTAATAATGCCCAACAACGCGTCTTAGTATCAAGCTTCTACAGTAAACAAATTGAGCGCTTTAATATAATAAGTAATGGAACTGTAGCTATTGGCGCAAGTCAAAACGAAGTAGCAGAAGGATTGTTGAAATTTTATACGGGCCTAGGTAATACTTTTCAACCCCGTGCCAACACTTTCCAACTGTTTGTATCATTCAAAGGTATAAAGTTAACTTCACCTAAGTTTATCAAATGGTTAAATGAACGTAATATCGTCCCAGGTTATTGTGGCGTAAATAACCTTGATTTAATGAACGATTTGGTTTTTTACGGTGCACACACATTAGTAACTGACAGACCTGATTTAGCACAACGATTTAAAAATACTTATCATTAAAATTAAAAAAACAGGGCAACGAGACCAAAATAAATTTTTGGTTTCGTTGCCCTACTTTATTTATAGTGAACAGCTACATGATCCACCTGTTGCACAACCACCTGCGTCTTTTTGAAAAAATGGATTACCTGCTTCAATCTTTACATTTTCAGAAACAGCATATGCAATTTTCACAATCACTTGATCAATCAATTCCTGCAATGCAACTTCTTTTTGTTTGTGATCCATAACGACTGGCAGCATTTCATAAGCCCTTTTACGTTTACGCGTATCTAACATTACGTTCTGGTAATCTGGGTGGTATTTACCAAAACGCATAATTTCATCATATTTATCTTTTGATTTTAAAAAAGCTTGATACAAGAGATGTGCTTCGTCATTATCAGCAAGCGCTTGTTCTGATTCTCTATATTCTTGATACAAACGAGACTCTAATATTTTATCACTTAAGGCTTCTATTTCGTCGAGTACGGTCAGTGTTTCTTCAGTTATCATAATCAACTAACTCCTATCTATTTATCTTCTACAAAAATGAGCGTATAGTAACCATTTGTCACTTCCCCACCCATTTCATTATATTTTGAGTTCAACATTCTAGATCGATGAATATCCGAATTTAACCAACTATGAATAAGTGTTGGCACTTCATTGAAATCATAACCCACGTTTTGACTCGTAGATACAAATGGTATTTCTTGCTCATTTAATTGCTGTTTTAAAGCATCCTCAGTAAATTCAACACTATCAGTCCCAATTGCTTCATACAAGTTAAATGATGCAATATGTGCTAAATCATTATTTATACGCAAAGGTTTAGCATCTTTTAATTTTCTCATTTCATTAGTAATTTCATATAATGTCATCAATTGGTTTGCATTTTGCTCATATGGTAAATCTTTTTGTTTACGTGCAACTTCTCCATCTTCTTTATCACCCAACATTTGATAAGGTTTAAACGCTGCTAATGCATCACTGTCTAAATATCTTACTGCAACAATTTTATTTGCTTGTTGATCAATATAAATTTGAGCATAAATATCTTTAAATTTTATAAGTGTTTGAGTTTTCATATCTGAATCGGAAATTTCTAACTCATATTTTTTTCCATTTGCTTTGATTGTTGGTTCTGGATTTATGCTAAATTTCTCGAATACATTTGAAGCATTATCAGATATTTTGACTGGATTTACTTTTGCTTCTTTTCCAGTAGCATATACAGATTTAATTATATTATGTTTAGTTGTAACTAAATAATATTGATCCTTTTCTTTGAATACATAATTTTTAAAATCACCTTTATATGAATACACTCTTTCAGCTTGTCCATATGTATCTGTAAGTTTTTTTAGATTTTGGCCAATCCAAGTTCCTATCCCTTCCTTGGGCATTGTATTTTCAACATTTTGCTCATTTTCTTGAAAGTCTTTGTTTTGAGTTGTTTTTGTCGAATTTTTATTTGGATTTTCCAAAACGTCAAACTTCAAACGTGGCGAGTAAAAAAGATATATCAAGAAAGAAATCAATAATAGTACACCAATAACTTTTATTATTAGTTTTTTCATCACTCACCCACCTATAGTTATCTTTTGTTTATTGTACATGTTTCAATATATCACAAGCAAGGTATGTCATTATATAATGACGAATTATTAAAATATATGCATTTTTCTAAAGGTATATACTTTTCTAACCAATTTAAGTATTACAAAACAATTTAAGGGTAGAATGTATTATAAGAGGTGAATGACAATGTCAATGATTCGCGTACATGGCGCTAAGCAAAATAACTTAAAAAACATTTCAATCGATATACCTAAACATCAAATAACCGTATTTACAGGACGTTCTGGATCTGGAAAATCTTCTTTGGTTTTTAGCACGATTGCTGCAGAATCTGAACGTTTATTAAACGAAACTTATTCAACATACATACAACATCAGTTAGCTCAATTTTCAAAACCTAATGTAGATTTAATTGAGCATTTGCCAGTAGCAATGATAATTAACCAAAAAAGATTAGGTGGTAATTCACGTTCTACAGTAGGTACAATTTCAGATATTTATGCATCTGTCAGATTGCTATGGTCACGTATTGGCGTACCATTTGTTGGTTACTCAGACATATTTTCTTTTAATAATCCTAAGGGCATGTGTCCCGAATGTTCAGGCTTAGGTTATGTAGAAGATATCGATTTAGACGAATTGTTAGATTATGATAAATCACTCAACGAAGACGCAATTCAATTTCCATCATTCAGACCGGATAGTTGGCGTGGCAAACGCTATTTATATTCTGGGCTTTTTGATAATGATAAAAAATTAAAAGATTATTCAGAAGAAGAATTCAATACTTTACTTTATACAAAACCAACTAAATTAAAAAACCCTCCAGAGAATTGGCCGAAAACAGCAAAATTTGAAGGCTTAATCCATCGGTTTAGGCGTTCTTTCCTACTAAATGATAACTTTGAAAAAAATAGATTTAAAGAAGCTATCGATCGCGTAGTCACTTCTAAAAAATGTCCAACGTGTCTCGGTAAAAGACTAAATCCAAATGTATTACAATGTAAAATTAATGATTTAGACATTGCAGACTTCACTAATTTATCCATAGATGAAGCGTTAAATTTCATAAGAAGAATTAATTCAACAAAAGCAAAAGTTATCATCGAACCATTGCAACAACAGCTATCTTCATTAAGTTATATCGGATTAAATTATTTAACGCTTTCCAGAGAAACAACTACATTATCCGGTGGCGAATCACAGCGGATTAAATTAATAAGGCATCTTAATAGTGCACTAAGCGATCTCGTCTATATTATAGATGAACCAAGCATTGGGTTACATCCTGATGATATACAACGAATTAACGAAATCATTCAATCATTAAAAGATAAAGGCAACACAGTTTTAGTAGTTGAGCATGACCCTGATGTTATAAGCATAGCTGATCATATCATTGATTTAGGTCCTCTAGCTGGTAAAAACGGAGGAGAAATTACATTTACAGGAAGTTATGAAAGTTTGTTGAAATCATCTACACATACAGGTTTAGCCTTACGGAAACAACATAATTTAAAACCAAATCCTAGAATCCCCCATGATTTTATCAATTTAGAACACATTGATAAAAATAATTTAAAAGACGTTTCTGTTAAATTGCCCAAACAGGCAATGACTGTTGTTACAGGTGTGGCTGGTTCTGGAAAAAGTTCACTGATACACGCAGGTTTAAAACAAAAACCTAATACAATTTTTATAAATCAAAAACCCGTACATGCATCAAGTCGCTCAAATTTACTCACTTATTTAAATATATTTGATGATGTAAGAACTTATTTCAGTGAAGAAACTCATTTAAAAAAAGCCATGTTCAGCTACAACTCCGAAGGTGCATGCCCTGAATGTCATGGTAGAGGTATCATCAAAACAGAATTAGCCTTTATGCCAGACTTTACTCAAACGTGTGATTTGTGTCATGGAAAGCGTTATAAACCCGAAGTATTAAATGCAAAAATAGAAGGGTATAATATTGCAGATATTTTAGCATTAACAGTAGATGAAGCAATTTCATTTTTTCAAGAAAAGAAAAATATTGCTCAACATTTAGAAGCGTTAAAATCTACTGGTCTGGATTATATGACTTTAGGACAAACTCTCGACACATTATCTGGCGGTGAAATACAACGCGTTAAACTTAGTAAATATTTAACACAAACTGTCCACCAACATATTTTCATATTTGATGAACCAACTACAGGATTACATGAAGATGATATCCCTATTTTATTAGACAGTTTTGAAAGTCTAATCCATGATAAAAACACAGTAGTTATTATCGAACATAACTTAACAATGATGACACACGCTGACTGGATTATCGATATCGGTCCATTTGCAGGAGAAAAAGGCGGTAGGCTACTTTATCAAGGAACACCCCAAGGGTTGTTAGCTGTAGATGATTCTGTAACGGCTAAACATTTACAAAGATATATCGCGAAATAACAACACACTATACACATTATACGTAGTAACGGCACCGTATAAATAGTTATATTTAAAATAATTATTATTAGCTAGGTTGAATTATATAACAAATTCATTTAAACCAAAATTGTTTCCCCACTCCTACTCTTATATTTAAATTGTAATTAAAAAAATAGCTATGAAGAAATCTACCGTCCTGGATAGATATCTTCATAGCTATTTTTAACGAGTTGCTTATGACTAGTACTTATCGACTTAGTAACTTAGATTTATGTTTTCTAATCGTAAATAATGGAAACGGGCTATCAAATCTGTTTATAAAACAAATTTCTGCCCGCTGCCCTTTCCATATTCCCTAGTTCAAATAAAAGACTAACATTTTCCAATATTAATTATAAACCGAATGTCGCTTTAATTAATGACGTTGTTTCTCCACCTGGATAAAATACATAAAGTAATAAATATACGGCTACACCTGTTATTGCTGTGAAGAACCAGATTATAGAAGCAATTGGTCCGACAAATCTATGCACTTTAAATTTATCTTTAAAAGCAGTAATGATTTGTAAAAGTCCTAAAACTCCACCAATTGTTGCTAAATTAATGTGGAAGACTAAGAAAATTGTATAATAAAGTTTAACTGAGTCTGGACCACCAAATGCAGTATTACCAATAAAAATAGTCCTTGATGCGTAAATAATAAAGAATGCTAGTGCGAAACCAGCAGCAGTTAACATTACTTTTTTGTGGCTTTCAATTTTTCTCAGCCAAATTTTGCGCCAACCTATAGCGACAAGGATTGCACTAATTACAATAAAGCTTGTACTGATTGTAGGTAAGATAGGTAAATTCATATATTACATCCTTATTTATAATTATTAAAACATTTGAATTAATGAGACGACAACGACAAGTACAAAGAAAACTACTAAATAGTTTAATGAGTATATAAACATTTTTGTTGCCCATTTTGTTTGATCTGAATCCTTTTTAAAGCTTGTTAATCCTAAATATAACCACCCTAAATTTAATAGTGTAGCCAACACTATAAACGTTGTTCCTAAGCTACTTAATAAGAATGGAAGTGGTAATAAGAATACTAGCCATAAAAACATACTTACTCTCGTACGTTTAAACCCTTTTACTGATGGTAACATTGGAATATTTGCTAACGAATATTCATCTTTACGTTTAATTGCTAAAGCGTAAAAATGGATAGGTTGCCAACAGAAAATCACTAAAAATAGCGCTACTGCTACCAAGCTAATATTTCCTTCAATTGCTGTCCACCCAATTAAAGGCGGGACTGCACCTGGAAAACTACCAATCACTGTATTCCATACCGTATGACGTTTAGACCAAATTGAGTAAAATGATACATAACCAACTATACCTAGCAGTCCAATTACACCTGAAGGTATGTTTAACGCAAACAGTAACGCTTCCCCTATTAGCATCATTCCAAAGCTGAGCATTAATAAATTTCTATTCGAAATTCTGTCATTAACTGTTGGTCTCTGTTGTTTACTCGGCATGATACTGTCAATATCTTGATCGTAGTAATTATTTAAAGCACATGCGCCCCCCATAATTAACGTAGAGCCCACCAACATCATTAAGATTTGTGGTATTGACGAGAGGAAGGAATGATTTGCCAACACAATCGCTAACCATGACCCAGCAAATGCAGGAATCAAATTACCTTGTACCAATCCCATCTTGATAATTTGCTGCAACTCTTTAAAAGTCACACGACTAGAATTATGCGACAAAGTTTGTTCTTTGTTCATAATTTCCCTCCTAATTTTTCCATATAATACAATGATATATTAAATTTGTATCATTGACTACATTTATGTAAACTTATTTGTGACACTTTAACGACATTACTAAAAAGTCATTTTTGTGACACAATTAAAATAGTTTTTATTGTTATAATTATATGTAAGATTTATTAAAATAACTTTAAATGTATCATTACGGAATAAAATAATTACAGTGACAATGACTATTTGTAATTTAGTTTCTCAACTGTTTTATTTTTATGTGGGGGGTTAATTCTTGTTTAGCAAAAAAAACCTAAAATGGTTATCCGTGTTGGCAACTGTAATTATGGCTTTTGTTCAATTAGGGGGCGCATTAGTTACCAAAACTGGATCAGCAGATGGTTGTGGATCCGATTGGCCTCTATGTCACGGCGCATTTTTACCTGAGAACTTACCAATACAAACGATTATTGAATTAAGTCATCGTGCTATTTCCGGCTTATCTTTAATTATTGTTCTCTGGTTAGTCATCGTTGCTTGGAAACACATTAGTTACATTAAAGAAGTTAAATCATTATGTATCATTAGTGTTGGTTTCTTACTAATACAAGCGCTTGTAGGTGCTGCAGCAGTAATGTGGCAACAAAATGCCTATGTTTTAGCGTTACATTTTGGAATTTCGCTCATTTCATTTTCTTCAGTATTTGTATTAACTTTAATTATTTTTGAAATCGATCGCAAATATGAAGCAGATGAATTATTTATTAGAAAGCCATTAAGAATTTATACTTGGATAATGGCTATTATCGTTTATTTAACAATTTATACTGGGGCATTAGTCAGACATAAAGAAGCTAGTTTAGCATATGGCCAATGGCCATTACCTTTTAATGATTTGATACCTCACAATGTCCAAGATTGGGTAAACCTTACTCACCGAGGAATGGCATTAATCGCCTTTATATGGATAATGATTACATTCATTCATGCAGTAAATAACTACAAAGATAACCGTACAATACGTTACGGATACACAGCTGCATTTATATTAGTTATCCTCCAAGTAATTACTGGCGCATTATCTATTATTACAGAAGTTAATTTATTTATCGCCTTATTACACGCTTTATTTATTACATTACTCTTTGGTTTAATAGCCTACTTCATTGTCTTGATGTTACGGACGATTAGAAGTGGCGGCTAAGTAAAACATCGAATATGTTATATCAATAAAAACTGTCAACGAGATAAAAGGCACGTTGACAGTTTTTTATTGTATATTTTTCTGTACATATACTCCAAATAAACTTTTACATTAAGTGTATAATATGACCTTGAAAATTTTCTAACAATATAATTTCTACATTTTAGACATTTTTGAGCATAAATCTAAAAAAGATAGCACTTAGATGATTTAATTCAATTCATCTAAGTGCTTCTTTTTTATTCAATACTTCGTATTGTTGGCTCGCTTTCTTAGTGTATATCTTCACCCTGTAGTCTTCAACTTGCCCTGTCCCCTCGAGAATCTCGTCAAAATACATCGCATTAACATGTAATTTGATATTAAAATACTTGAAAATTTAAGACCCTTACGTATAATTTAATAAACACTACTAAACTAAACAATAATAAAAAAGACAATTTCTATATTGTTTCAGTAGAAATTGCCTTTTTCACTTGTCCAAGAACTTTATATCCCAGACTCGTTTCCATTAAAAAGTTTATAAATAATTATACTATGAAATTTAATCCACAGGTTCTTTTTCAATTTCTATTAATAAATCCCCTGTTTCAATTGCCTCGCCACTTTGGACTGTCACTTGCTTCACAACACCGTCGAATGGAGCTTGAATCGTTGTTTCCATCTTCATAGCTTCAGTTATCAATAATGCTTGTCCACTTGTAACTGTTTCACCTACTGAAGTCTTAACTTCAGTAACAGAACCCGGCATTTGAGCGCCGATGTGATTTGGATTTAATTTATCAGCTTTCGGTTTTACACTTTCATTTGCTTTTACATTTTCATCTTGAATGAATATACGTCTCGCTTGTCCATTCATATCATAGAAAATTGTTCGAATTCCTTTTTCATCTGGTTCCGTAATCGTCTTCAATGTAATGATTAGACGTTTACCTGTATCAATTTCTATTTCCACTGTTTCATTTGAACGCATTCCAAAGAAGAATGTTGGTGTATCTAATAGTGATACATTTCCAAACTGTTCTTGCGTAGCAATGAATTGCTCGTAAACTTTAGGATATAAGACATAACTAATAATATCTTGCTCTGTTACTTCTCTCTCTTGTTTTTCTTCTAATTCTTTTCTTACCGCTTCAAAATCAACAGGCTCTAAATATTCGCCAGGACGATCTGTAATTGCTTCTTGTCCCTTTAGAATTACTTTTTGTAATTCTTTATTAAAACCATTCACTGGTTGTCCAATATCACCTTTGAAGAATGAAACAACCGATTCAGGGAAATCTAATTTATAACCATCTTTTATCACTGTTTCTTCATCTAAATCATTTTGTACCATATATAATGCCATGTCCCCAACAACTTTCGAGGAAGGTGTTACTTTAACAATGTCACCAAATAAGAAGTTAACACGTCGATACATTTCTTTAACTTCATTAAATCTATTACCTAATCCTAAGCTCTTCGCTTGTTGACTAAGATTTGAGTATTGCCCGCCTGGCATTTCGTGTTTATATATTTCAGTATTTGGTGATTTAATATCACTTTCAAAGTCATTATAATATTGACGTACAGTTCCCCAATAATGTGACAATGCTTCCATTCCATCAACATCGGCACGCATATTTCTATCAAAACCATTTAATGCATAATACAATGAATTACCACTAGGTTGACTTGTTAAACCACTCATTGAAGCAACAGCTGTATCAATAACATCTACGCCTGCATCTATAGCTTCTTTATAAACCAATAAACCATTACCACTTGTATCATGTGTGTGTAGATGAATTGGTAGGTCGACAGCTGCTTTTAATTCACCAATCAATTCATTTGCTGCTTTAGGTTTCAACAAACCTGCCATATCTTTAATTGCTAATATATGGAAGCCTTCACGTTCAAGTGTTTTCGCCATATTTACGTAATACTCTAACGTATAAATATCAGAGCGATTCGGATTTAGAATATCACCTGTATAACAAATAGTACCTTCTGATATTTTACCAGCTTTTAGTACAGCTTCATTTGCCACTTTCATTTGATCTACCCAGTTTAATGAATCAAAAATTCTGAATACATCAATACCGGCTTCCGCACTTTCTTCCACAAATTTTTCAATAACATTATCAGGATAGTTCTTATAACCGACAGCATTAGATGCACGAAGTAACATTTGGAATAATACGTTTGGAATTGCCTTTCTAAGTCTCTCTAAGCGTTCCCAAGGATTCTCTTTTAAGAAGTTATACGCTACATCAAATGTAGCACCTCCCCACATTTCTAAGGAGAAACTATCTTTCATTACTTGTGCTGTTTTCGAAGCAATATTCATCATATCTTTCGTTCTAACACGCGTTGCTAGTAACGATTGATGCGCATCTCTAAATGTAGTATCGGTTATCAAAACGTCTTCTTGCTGTTTTAGCCATTCAGCTACGGCTCTTGGCCCTTTACTGTCTAATAGTTGTTTGGTACCTTCTAATGCTGCAACTTCTTTTTTAGAAACTTGTGGTATAGGTGATGTTTCATAAATAGGTTTTGGTCGTTTTTCTACGTTTGGAAAACCATTAATTGATACATTACCAATATATTCTAACGTTTTTGTACCTCTATCGAGTGTTGGTGCAATATCAAAAAGTTCCGGTGTCTTTTCTATAAATTTAGTTGTATAATCACCTGTTTTGAATTGTTCGTTTCTCATAACATTAATTAAAAATGGAACATTGGTTTTAACACCACGAATCCTCATTTCTTGTAATGAGCGGTCCATTTTTTCATTCGCTTGTTTGAATGACATTGCATGTGTAGATAATTTCACTAATAAAGAATCGTAATAAGGTGATATTTCGGCACCTTGGAATCCATCACCAGCATCTAACCTTACGCCAAAACCACCACTTGAACGATAAGCAATGATTCTACCACTATCAGGCATAAAATCATTTGTTGGATCTTCAGTAGTAATACGACATTGGATTGCATAACCTAGCGTCTGAATATCTTGTTGTTGTGGCATGCTGATTGCCTCATCATATAAATTCTCACCATCAGCAACTAATATTTGTGTCTTAACAATATCTACGCCTGTAATCATTTCAGTTATCGTATGTTCAACTTGTACACGTGGATTTACTTCTATGAAGTAAAATTCATCACCAGAAACTAAAAATTCTACTGTACCAGCATTCACATACTCGATATTTTCCATTAATTGAATCGCAGCAGCACATATACGTTCTCTTAAATCGTCTTCAAGCGCTACTGAAGGTGCTACTTCAACAACTTTTTGATGACGTCTTTGTACTGAACAATCACGTTCGTATAAGTGCACTATATTCCCATGTTCATCACCGATGACTTGAACTTCAATATGTTTGGGATTATCGATATATTTTTCTATATAAACTTCACTATTACCAAAAGATTTTTCAGCTTCAGATTTAGCGCGATGGAATGCATCTTCTAGCTCATCTTCAGAACGAACGATACGCATACCTTTACCGCCACCACCACTAGTAGCTTTAATCATCAATGGATAACCAGCTTCATTCGCAAATGCAACTGCATCTGGTTGATTGTCTATTGGACCATCCGTACCTGGTATAACCGTTAGATTTGCATTAATTGCTGTCGTTCTAGCTTTTACTTTATCGCCAAACATATCTAAATGCTCAACACGAGGCCCTATAAACTTAATGCCTTCTTCCTGACACCTTTTTGCAAAAGTTTCATTCTCACTTAAAAAACCATATCCTGGATGAATTGCGTCTACATCTGCTTGTTTAGCAACATCAATAATGCGTTCAATGTCCAAATAAGATTCAGCAGGCCCTAAATCTTCACCCACTAGGTATGATTCATCCGCTTTATATCTATGTAAAGATCCTTTATCTTCATTTGAATAAATAGCAACTGTTTTAACGTCTAACTCTGTTGCCGCTCTAAAAATCCTTATTGCAATTTCACCACGATTGGCTACCAAAAGCTTGTTTATTTGTTTCACATCATGGTCCCCCTTAAATTTAGAATTTTCAAAAAAGTTTGATATAAAAATCATTATAGCAAAATCCGAACAATCTAGACAGTAAAAAATATATAGCCATTATTTTAACACAGCTCAAAATACATATGTCACTCACTGACGGATAGGTAATGACCATCACATTAAAAACTACGTAAGACCTTGATATCATCACTTTCTTTCAAAATTATATCATAAGAATAGCATAATAAAAAGTTATTGTTTACAATAAGTTTTAGTTATCATAATTGAACTTTGATAAAAGTTTTTCAAAATCACTTTAAAGATGCAAAAAAATAAGCAAACGTTTTCAATACATTTGTATCAAAACGTTTGCCTTTATTAAGAATGTCTGGTTGGACTAATTCTTGTTCTGTTTTTTCTTGTTTTTTTATATTTTGCTTGTTCGATTTTAATTTGTTTTGCTGTTATTAACAATAAGCCCATTGCTATACTTAAACTAATCATCGAAGAACCGCCAAAACTAATAAATGGTAAAGGCACACCTGTTAATGGAATCGTACCAGAAATACCACCTAGATTAACAAAAGTTTGACTACCTATATAACTTGCTACTCCTACACAAACTAACTTATAAAAATAAGAATTTGTTTTGCTTGCGAGTTCAAAAGCTCTATAAACGATAAAAAAGAGTAAACATATAACAAACAAACCACCTAATAAACCTAATTCTTCACATATAATAGAAAAAATAAAATCTGTATGTGGCTCAGGTAAATACCCTAATTTCATAATACTATTGCCTAAACCTCTGCCTAGTAATCCACCATTACCAATTGCAATCAACGAATTTGAAATATGGTATCCTGTACCAGATTCTTGACTAAATGGATTCGTTAGCGTACTGAATCTTGCTGTTAAATAATCCGGAACCAACCCAACTAGTAAGAAAAGCGAACCAATAATTACAATCCCTATTATAATCAACAGACCGTATTTGATTGATTTTTGAACACCAATACCTGCATAAAATAATATTGCAAAGAAAATAATCATAATAAGTAACGTTTGACCAACGTCTCGTTGCAATAACACAAGGCCTATACATATACCCGCTAAAACGATAGGATATGTTAGTAATTTAGGTTCTTTGAATACTTTAGGCCGTTTCTTTTCAATCATATAAGGCATATATAAAATTATGCCAATTTTTAATAACTCGGAAGCTTGTAAATTCATAAAGCCTAAATTAATCCAACTTTTTGAACCATTTATATTACTACCGATCAATAACGTCGCAATCAATAATATAACAATGCCAAGCATCATGCCTTTTTGGAATCTGCTTGTTTCAAGAAATTTGACATTCATAAAGAAAGCCATAAAAAATACAATAATCAAACTCATAATTACATACATTAACTGTCTAGTATAAAAGTATGTTCCAGCTACTGATATACCACCAGTTAATGACCCTTTAGTAGCAGCGACCATACTTGCGCTGTAAACCATTACCAAACCTATCAAACATAGTAATAAATAGGTAATGACTAACGGATAATCAATATACTTTGCATTCCGACCTATATATCGAAAAAATTGTTTCACATTATTCATTTGACATATCATCCAATTCTCATTATTTATTATCACTAATTAAATACTTTGTATTAATTCGACTTATGTTCAATAACTTAGTTGTCTTTAAAAACTTTTTTCAACATGTAAAATAAATTGTACTTCAAATATTATAACAAACATTCTATCAATTTTCCGAATAAATATAACAAAACATCATTTTTTAGATACTCATTATTTAACTATTTAAACATGACAAAGGTGGCTAAGATATAATCAACAATTATTGATATCCTAGCCACCTGCAGTATACTTATGTAGTTTAATAATGAACACCATATAAGTTTTTATATTTTTTGAACGTGGAACACAAGTTTCCCAGCTATAAAACTATTTTATTTAACCCAATTAAACGTTTGTAAATGCATCATGCAATTTAGAAAGTTCTTTTTCTAATCGAAGCATTAAATCTTTGCCCACTTCTTTATCAACTAAACCAAGTTGTACAGCGAAATCTACTTCTTTTTGTAATCCAAACATCTGTGTATCAAGTACTTCTTCATACAATGGGCATTGAGGTAATGTAAGATTATCCATTTGTACTTTAATAAGTTGGAGAATCCTATCAGCATCTTTATTCAACTGGTCATATGCCACATTACTAATATTTTGATTTTTTACCAAGACATACTCCCCCTATCAATTGTAACTTTATATGACGAGTTTATCTTAATGCATACTAAAAAGCAAGTGAATTCAGGAATATACGTAATACTAGTATTTGTGATAAAATTGTAATTAACAATTATTTATTTTGATTGAATTTATAACGATACTAAGTGTCAGACGTGCAATGCCAATATATTAGCTGATTGTTGTCAGAATATTTCGCTTTAACAATAAGATATACTTTTTTATTTCAAACATGTATTTGTTCACAAAAAAGTCAGATTCAATATAATATATTAACGTTGTGATTGATTACTTAATAACGTTTTAATTCTGAAACAAGATATCAAATAGGAGTGGGATTATGATTCAAATTAAGGGTGAAGTTAAATTTCCAATTACTTTAGACAGTACAACTTGGATTTTTGACGACAGAAAAGTTCAACTAGAAGATTTAGAGCAAGGTATATTCGACGGTACCAAACCAATCAATTTTGATGATAATCGTGAATGGAATAGAGCAATTTTAGAAGGTCAAACTAATCCACCAACGTTAAATTCTGAAATTAAATATAAAAAAAGAGCCGTTTTAGAAAATTCATTTGTCATTAATATGGCTCCATTTTTCAAAAATGCTGAACCGTTTGATCACGCAAAAACGATTCGTTTATTTAATGATAACGAGTCAATAGAATTACCTATTGACTTATTACCATATCTTTTTTTCCAATTTGCAAAAGACGGTAAAAAATTATATGACGATTATTCAGTAGATAGCTTTGTATATATTCCTGATGAAGGTTATTCATACGAATTTAAGTATGTCACTCATATCGAGGTGATTTAATATGAAAAAAGTTCAATGCATAATTTGCGATACTGAAGTATTTATAGATCAAAATACTTTAGAAGCTAAAAGATTACGCAATGATCCAATGCATACTTTTATGTGTGATGAATGTAAAAGTAGACTTGATACACCTAAACAACGTAATCAAATAACTACTTATGATCACCGTTAATATAAATCACCCCATCTTTTTTGCGACGGGGCTTATTTCAGACTGCCAACAAAGTCGGGGACTTTGTTGGCAGTTTTTTTGTGAATGCTTTCCACCAGCACTGCCTGAACCAGTTGTCTCCGGTTATTGCTCTGCCCTCAAGAGTCAGTCTAATTACTGCCAATATTCACTAAAAGATTATAATATATAAATAAACCTTAGGTGAACTATCACCTAAGGTTTATCTAAGTTCTGAGCCCATCATTTTTACGATCTGACTGATTTATTAACATATTATTATTACGCTATTACTTTAACAATAAATAGGCTGAGACATTTATGTCCCAGCTCTATAATCATGCTTATTTTAATTTCGTATTTTATTCATCTTCTTGCATTAATTGTTTAATACGTTTCGCTTCTTTTTCACGAGCATTTTTTTCTAATACAGTTTTTCTAATACGGATATTTTCTGGTGTAGCTTCTACAAGTTCGTCGTCATTAATAAATTGTAAAGCTTCTTCAAGAGTTAAAGTTCTAGGACGTTTCATAGTTACTGTTTGGTCTTTGTTAGAAGAACGTACGTTAGTTTGGTTTTTCTCTTTCGTAACATTGACTGTTAAGTCATTTTCACGATTATGTTCACCAACAACCATGCCTTCATAAACTTCAGTACCTGGTTCCATGAAGTTAATACCACGGTCTTCTAAGCCCATAAGTGCATACGAACTTGCTTTACCCGTGTCTAATGATACTAATGCACCATTTCTTCTACCGCCAATACGACCTTTAACACGAGGTTTAAATTCTTCAAATGTGTGGTTTATAATACCATATCCACGTGTTTGAGACATAAATTCAGTAGTATAACCAATTAATCCACGTGCTGGTACCATGAAGATAATACGTGTTAAGCCATTATCTGTAGTTACCATATCTAACATTTCACCTTTACGTTGGCCTAATGATTCAATAACAGCACCTGTGTATTCTTGTGGCACTTCACATTGTACACGTTCAAATGGTTCACATTTCACGCCGTCAATTTCTCTTAAAATAACTTGTGGTTTAGAAACTTGTAATTCGAAACCTTCACGTCTCATATTTTCAATTAAAATAGATAAGTGTAATTCACCACGGCCGGCAACAATCCATTTATCTGGTGAATCAGTTTCTGTAACTTTTAATGACACATCTGTTTCTAATTGTTGATCTAAACGTTCTTGAATTTGACGAGATGTTACATAATCACCTTCACGACCAGCGAATGGAGAATTATTTACTCTGAAAGTCATTTCTAATGTTGGTTCGTCAATTCTTAATACAGGTAAAGCATCTCTATTATCTATTGGTGTAACAGTTTCACCAACATTGATGTCTTCCATACCTGATACAGCAATTAAGTCGCCTGCATGTGCTTCATTAACTTCTTCACGTTTCAAACCAAAGTAACCAAATATCTTAGTTACACGGAAATTTTTAACTGTACCATCTAATTTAATTAGTGAAACATTATCACCTACACGCATTGTTCCTCTGAACACACGTCCAACACCAATACGACCTAAATAATCACTATAATCTAGTAACGCCGTTTGGAATTGTAATGGCTCATCTCTATTATCAACAGGAGCCGGAACATAATCAATAATCGTTTCGTATAATGATTGCATGTTTTCGTCTTGTTTCTCTGGATCTAAGCTTGCTGTACCATTAACAGCTGAAGCATAGACTACTGGGAAATCTAATTGCTCATCATTTGCTTCTAATTCGATAAACAAGTCTAATACTTCATCAACTACACCTTCAGGTCTAGCTTCAGGTTTATCGATTTTATTAACTACAACTACTGGTTTTAAGTTTTGTTCTAAAGCTTTTTTCAATACGAAACGAGTTTGTGGCATTGTGCCTTCATATGCGTCAACTACTAAGACAACGCCATCAACCATTTTCATGATACGCTCAACTTCTCCACCGAAATCGGCGTGACCTGGTGTATCTAAAATATTAATACGATTATCTTTATAATTCACTGCTGTATTTTTAGCAAGGATTGTAATACCACGTTCTCTTTCGATATCATTTGAATCCATTGCTCTTTCATCTACATGCTCATTCTCACGGAAAATTCCTGATTGTTTTAATAATTCATCTACAAGTGTCGTTTTACCATGGTCAACGTGAGCGATGATTGCTATATTACGCACATCTTCTCTTAATTTAGTCATTTTATACAATTTCCTTTCTCGAGTAAATTCCCACTTTTCTTTGCAACTTTTTTATTATATCATATAATTGGTTAAAGAAAACTATAAAGGTGTGGTATAATGCAACAAAAAAAATCCAAATCAATTTTCTGGGTACTCGCTATAGTAGCTATTGTCTTTTTGCTATTATTCAGCTTTAGTATAGCTGCTACAAATGTTCCATTCATGATTTTAACATTTATATTATTCATTGCAACATTTGGTTACGGTTTCACATTAAAAAAGAAATATCGTGAAAATGATTGGCTGTAATTGAATGATTTTGACTATATTTAATAACTAAGTGTCCCATTCCCTCAAAACAGGATTGAGACGCTTTTTTTATAAGTTTATCTATAACATATACACTAATTCCTAGTTTTTTAATCGCTGCTGTAATAACTCAATAATTTCGTTATTTTTTTGAAAATGATGTTCGATTAATTCAGAGTGTAACTGTGCATTGGCCATAACAATTGAATTTGGTTCATAAATTGATAATGTATCTCCCATTAAATTTGTACCAAGTCCCCCTACTTCATTTAAAATAATCAAACCACCTGCGAAATCCCAAGGTTGTAATCTGGGGGTTACATAACCGCCCAATTTGCCTGTTGCGACATGTATAATCTCTAACGCTGCAGAGCCATATGCTCGTGCACTCCTAGCTTCCTCTACTATAGGTTTGAACACTTCTCCTAATTTCGGCTTTGTAAGCCAATTTGGATTAATTCCAATAATACTTGTCTTTAATGGCGTACTCACGATTTTAGGTAACAATGTACCATTTTCATACGCACCTTCACCAGTTTTAGCATGATACAACACATCATTCATAACATCGTAAACAAATCCAGCATATGGATTCCCGTTATTATAAATACCAATAGATATTGCAAAATTTTCTTTTTGATGTACAAAATTTAACGTACCATCTATTGGATCGATGACCCAAACTACACCTGTTTCATCTTTTAAGTCATGTCCGTGTCCTTCTTCTCCAATCACTAAATGATTAGGATAAGTTTCCGTTATATTATCAAAAAGATATTTTTCTGTAGCTTTATCGACATTTGTCACTAAATCATTAGGATTAGATTTAGTTTCTACTTTTATATCTTCTTTCATTATTTTTCTAACATTAATTCCTGCTTCTAATATAAGACCTTTGGCAAATTCATAGACAGTCATCGTATCAGCTCCTTATTCATCCTTCATTATACATTAACTAACTTTCAAAAAGATATTAACCAACCTTTATTATTTCAATAATTATACGAATTAAGAATAAGGTGAATTTAAGATTATTCAATATATTTTATCTTTACCCTGTTCAAACATAGTGTACACAATGCATAGCAAATCATTTACTATCTAAAAAATAAGAAGCATGTAAAATGTCTATCAGAGTATAATGTGCTACAATACATACAAAAATAATGATTATAGGAGGCACAAATGACTCAATATACATTTAAACCTAAAGACTTCAAAGTATTTACAGTAGATGGCTTAGATGCCAGAATGGAAGCACTTAATAACCATGTTAGACCACAATTGCATGCTTTAGGTGATTATTTCTCACAATATTTAGAAACTGCTACCGGTGAAGTATTCTATCCTCACGTAGCCAAACACGCTCGTCGAAGTGTTAATCCACCTAAAGATACATGGGTTGCATTTGCAACTAATAAACGCGGTTATAAAATGCAGCCTCATTTTCAAATAGGGCTATTTGAAAATCAATTATTTATTATGTATGGTGTTATGCATGAGGCGAAGGATAAAGCACAGCAAGTTACAGCTTTCGAAAATCAATTTGAAACATTAAAAAATCTACCAAATGATTTTAGTATAAGCTTAGATCATATGAGCCAAGAAAAAACATACATACACGAAATGACCGATGAAGACATATACAAAGCATTTAAACGTGTTAAAGAAGTTAAAAAAGGTGAATTTTTCGTAGCTCGTACTTTAGCTCCAGGCTCTGAAGTACTTGAGAATGATAAGTCATTTTTAGAATTTTTAGAAGACACATTTGAATATCTATTGAAATTTTACAAATAAACAAATAAAAATGGAAATATGATGATAGTCATTTTCTCTATAATACTTGCGTTATATTATTCTATTACAAATAGTAATTGCATAAGAAGAGCTTGGGACATATATACTCATTCTCAAAATAAAGGACTAATCCATTTTAGAATGGGTTAGTCCTTTTTATATAAAAACTTCACGATTGCGCTCGTGCATGTTTGCCTGGTTTATGGTCCAAGCTTGGGGTCCCCTCCACTCATACTATCCTCTGGGGGTCAACACGTTACTATATCGGTTCAATTTGTTTATTAATATAGAATAAACCGACCCCCTTTCCTATAATGAAATTAACATCGCATGATTTTGAAACGAGGTGGCGTATTTATAAAATTAATAACACGACTCAATTTACACTACCAGTAGCAACTTCAATATTTCATACAATCAAAAAACATCAATTTCTATATATTCAGTAGAAATTGATGTTCATTCTTTAGTCAGAGATATTTAAGTCCCGTACCCAATCATTATAGTGGTATTAACTTGAGGTTTCATTTTTTAAGGACACTTCTAAATTTATTGAGTTATCTGACCTTACACAAGAGCTTAAAATCTTGAGGATTGACTTAAAATTATCTTATCTAAAGGATTTTAGTAAATATATGGATCATCTTCTTTTTTCTTTTTCATTTCATTTTCTGGGTTAATTTCTGCTTGTTTACGCTGATTATTTTGCTCGTCAAAATTATGTTGAGGAAACTCTCTGTCATTTTGGTTTACCCCATCATACGGACCTTTTCTTACAAACAACATGATAGCAACAACAAACCATAATATCAGTGCAATAAAGTTTCCTGCAAATATACCAGTAATTGCTGCAATAATTAAAATGCAGCCTGCTAATATACGATTTCCCTTAATAGTCAATGTACCGATAATACCTAGTATCGTTGAAATAATTAAAAAGCTACCTTGGAAAATCATGGAAGTTTTAAATGCTTCAATTGACATTTCTACACCTTGTTGCTGATTCATCTCTTTAAATGTTTCTTGAAATTCTGGCACATTTAGGAAAGAAAATACAAGGATCATAAGTAACAAAAATAATATACTTAGACCATTTGCTACCCAGGCTGTGATTCTTTCAGCTTTTCTTTTCATAATCTTCCTCCTATTTTTTATTAATTCTATCATAGCAAATTTATATTGCTTTAAAAATCATCACGTCCTAATTGCTACGTATTTTTATTATATATGTTTAAATATAATAATTAATTCAGTAAAAATAAAATAACTTTCACTGCACTGTTTAGGTTGACCTAATCTTTTTTTTGGAGTAATCTATGAAATGTTAACAAATGTATATGGAGGTGAGGGTATTGAGCAAAACTATTCAATCCCATAATAAGAGTTTAGATGAAATCAATAATACAGTTTCCATCAATACTCACGGCAAGTTTAGCCAAAAACTTTTTTCTTATCTAGGACCCGGCCTACTAGTAGCTGTAGGATATATGGATCCTGGTAACTGGATTACATCTATGCAAGGTGGTGCACAGTTCGGCTACATTTTGCTATTCGTGATTTTACTTTCAAGTCTGTCAGCCATGTTATTGCAAAGTATGACAGTGAGGTTAGGAATAGCAACAGGTATGGACTTAGCGCAAGCAACAAAACACTATTTAAATAAACCTATTGCTTTTGTATTTTGGATCATTGCAGAATTAGCAATTATCGCAACAGATATAGCTGAAGTAATAGGTAGTGCAATCGCACTTGATTTACTCTTTGGTATTCCATTATTGGTGGGGGCGTTAATCACTGTCTTAGATGTGTTTCTATTATTGTTCATTATGAAATTTGGCTTTAGAAAAATTGAAGCTATTGTAGGTACACTAATTTTTACTGTGCTTGTTATATTTATCTTTGAAGTCTTTATAGCTTCCCCACATGTATCGGAAGTATTAAATGGATTCTTACCTAGTAAGACAATTATCACAGATAACAGTGCACTCTTTATTGCTTTAGGTATAATTGGAGCGACAATCATGCCTCATAACTTATATTTACACTCATCCATTGTTCAATCAAGGATGTATGATCGTAAAAGTACTAAATCTAAAGCGCAAGCAATTAAATATGCAATTATAGATTCAAACATTCAATTGTCCATTGCTTTTGTGGTTAACTGCTTACTTTTAGTACTAGGTGCCGCTCTTTTCTTTGGTGTCAATTCTGAACAACTTGGTGGGTTTTATGACTTATTCAATGCCTTACAAAATCAACCTATATTAGGAGCTTCATTAGGAGCAATTATGAGTACGCTTTTTGCTATCGCATTACTAGCTTCTGGTCAAAATTCTACAATAACAGGGACAATGGCCGGTCAAATTGTGATGGAAGGTTTTATAAATTTAAAAATACCAAATTGGTTACGTAGATTAATTACTCGTTCAATTGCAATACTACCAATCATATTATGTTTAATTATCTTTAAAGGCAATGAAGCAAAAATGGAACAATTACTAGTATTCTCACAAGTATTTTTAAGCTTAGCTCTACCATTCTCATTAATTCCATTACAACTTTCAACAAATGATTATAGTTTAATGGGACAATTCAAAAATAAATCGTGGGTTAATATCATATCTTGGATCTTAATCATTATTTTAAGTTTGTTAAATATATACTTAATTATACAGACTTTCCAAGAACTATAAACGAAATAAAGAAAAGGAGTGAGACATCAGTCTCGCTCCTTTTTTAACTTTCAAATGAACTAGCATATCTCATAGCACATTTTAAAATATTTGTATCTCATTTATTGTCTTCAGAGTTGTCCGATTCAGATGTTTCTTTACTATCATGTTCAGCTGTATCATCAACAGTTTGTGAAGTCATTTTTTTACGTTCTTCAAAATTTTGTCTGCGCTGATTTACTGCACTTGGTTGTTGTTTGCGTCTTTCTTTCTCACGTTTTCTACGTTCTTTCTTCTCTTCTTTAATACGAGCTTTTTCTTCTGCTTTCTCTTGTTTCAATCTTGCCGCTTCTTCTGCTTCAGCTTGCTTACGACGTTGTTCTTCTTCGTATGCTTCCTGCTTTCTTCGTTGCTCTTCTTCATACGCTTCTTGTCTTCTTTGTGCAGCTTCTGCTTCAGCTTGTTCATCATACTCTGTAGTTGTATTATCAACTCCAGTTTGATTTTGATTTGAAACTGCTTCTCCATTTTCATCATAAACATCGCTTACTGGACCAAATTCATCTGTTTGTTGTTGGTCATCTTCAGTTTGTTTTTTATGTTTATAATTGTATTTCGCTTGTCTCGAAAGTACTTGAGGTCCTTCATGTGCCTCTTGAGTATCAGAGTTCACTTTTTCTGCTACTTCAGAAGAATAGCCACCTCTTCTTAGTTGGTTCTCTTTTCTCGGTTGTTGTTCAACGTCAGAAGTATGTTCTCTCTCTAAATATTGCGGTGTTGGTTCAGCTTGTTGTTCATATTCTGAATAACGACCTTGGTAACCTTCACCATAATAAGTAGGCACCGTTTCCACCTTATCTTTACGTGCAAACATCATAACTGCTACGATTAAAAATAGGATTGGAATAATCAGCGGAACAAATAATAACACTAATGGCAACGTAACTATTGTAGCTAAGAGGAATAAAAACCCTGACAGCATTCTAATATTCATTGAGATAAGTGCTAAGAATGATAATAATAAACACACAATAAAGTAAACGATAATAGCCCACACACCATTTTGTAACCAAATCACAAATTGCGTCGTATTCAAACTATTATTAGCTAAAATTTGCTGAACAAAATCATTCCCATTTAATGTAGTTTCTAAATTTTGTATTGATGTCTCACTACTAAAAGATACTAGTGCAATAAACATCGTAATAATGGTTAGTAATAATAAAAATACCCAGCTTAACCAACCTAATACTTTTTCTGCTAGTCGACTCACAGGACGTCTAACTTGAGTATATTGCTCTCCTGACATGTCTATACAACTCCTTATAATGCTTTCAAACTATTATAGCGAAAATACGCTAAAATAACTACTAACTTAGATTTATTTTAATGACATTTTAAAATTTAAAAATCTTTCGTTATATTCACTTAATGTTTCTTTTCCTAAATCTCTATATACTTCTAAGTTTTCTTGTGACTCTTGTGATGGATAAAAGCGTTCATCATTTTTCACTTCATCTGGAAGTAAATGTCTTGCTGCTTTATTTGGTGTTGCATAACCAACCCATTCTGTATTCTGCTTATTATTTTGTGCGTCCAATAAGAAATTCATAAACTTATATGCGCCTGCTTTATTTTGAGCAGTTTTAGGTATTACCATATTATCAAACCATAAGTTCGAGCCTTCTTTAGGCACAACATAATCAAATTCATCACTACCTTGAACCATAGGAGCAGCAACACCACTCCACACAACAGCAATATTCGCTTCATGTTGTTCTAGCATCATAGTGATTTCGTCACCTACGACACCTTTAACATTCGGACCTAAATGTCTTAAATTTCTTTCCGCTTTTTCTAGGTGTTGTGAATTCGTATCATTTAAACTGTATCCTAATTTATTCAATGCTAAACCTATTACTTCTCTTGCACCATCTACTAATAATACATCATTACTATACTTTTTATTATATAATTGATTCCAAGAATCAAAATTATCATTAGGATATGCTTTTTTATTATAGATAATTCCTACAGTTCCAAAAAAATATGGCAATGAATATTGATTATTTTTATCAAAAGACATATTCATATAATCTGAATCTAAATTTTTGATATTAGGAATCTTATCATGATTTATTGGTAATAACATATTTTGTCTTTTTAATTTTTGAACAGTATATTCACTAGGAAAAGCGACGTCGTAATGTGTGCCACCGTTACGTATTTTTGCTTCCATAGCTTCATTAGAATCAAAAGTTTCATAGATTACTTCAATCCCTGTTTCCTTTTGGAATTTTTTAATTAAACTAGGATCAATATATTCTCCCCAATTATAAACATAAATTTTTTCACCATTTTTTGAATGGTCTTTCGCTGTAAACTTATGACTGATAAACAGACATATCAATCCAACAACAACTGAAACTATGATTAATTGTAAGAATCGCTTCATTACTGTATACCTCGTTTCACTTGCTTTTTATGTTTCATCATATTTTGGATGAAATAATAACCAAAAATACTTAACATAATGACTACAAATAATATTGTAGAAATAGCATTGATTTCCATGCTAATGCCTTTTCTAGCCATAGCATAAACTTCTACTGATAATACACTAAATCCATTACCAGTCACAAAGAAACTTACAGTAAAGTCATCTAGTGAATATGTGAGGGCCATAAAAAAACCACCAATGATTGCAGGCATCAGATGCGGTAACATTACTTTATTTAATACTTGGAATTCAGTTGCGCCTAAATCACGCGCTGCATTTAGTGTGTAATCATTCATTTCATAAAGTTTAGGTAAAACAATGATGACAACGATTGGTATACAGAATGCAATATGAGAAATTAACACAGTCGTGAATCCAAGTCCTAGACCTGTAAAATGGCCAATAGCCGTAAACATAATTAAAAATGACGCACCGATAACAACATCTGATGAAACCATCAATACATTATTTAATGTTAATAATGAAACTTTTAACTTTTTATTTCTCAGATGAAATAAAGCAATTGCACCCATCGTACCAATCACAGTTGCAAAGGCTGCTGCTAATAAAGCAACAGCAATTGTATTAAAAATAACTGCCATGAGACGTTCATTATTAAATAAAGATTGATAATGTTCCAATGTAAATCCTTCAAAGTGAATCATGTTACCTGCAGAATTAAAGGAATAAAGCATTAAAAATATAATCGGGATATACAATACTGCCGTTAATATGTAGATATATAACTTACCATACCATTTCACTTGTTTCACCCTCTTCCATTCGAAGATTTAGTATTAGTAATAATCAAGACTAGCGCCATAAATATAATAAGGCACAGCGCAATCGTTGAACCCATACCGTAATTTTGAATTACAAGAAATTGCTCTTCAATCGCAGTTCCTATATTAATTACTTTATTTCCTGCAATTAATCTCGTTATCATAAACAATGATAATGCAGGAATGAACGTTACTTGAATACCTGTTAATACACCTTGCTTAGTCAATGGAAGTATTACTTTTCTAAAAGTAGTAAACGGACTTGCGCCTAAGTCACTAGATGCCTGTAATATATTATTAGGGATGTCTTTCATACTATTAAAAATAGGTAAAATCATAAATGGAATATAAATATAACTTGCTACAATTAAAAACGCAGGAACAGTAAACAATAAATCAATTTCAGGTAAATGTAATAACCTTAACATTTGATTGATAATACCATCATGACTCAATAACCCAATAAATGCATAGGTCTTCAGTAGTAAATTAATCCATGTAGGTATGATTAATATCAATAACCATAAATTTTGGAATTTTGAGGACCTAATAAAATAAGCAGCTGGATAACTAACTAACAATGTAATGAGTGTGATAACAGCTGCAAAAACTACTGAGTCCCAAATCATACGAAAATATTTCCATGTCAGAATTTGCTTATAATTGTCAAAACTGAAATGCCCGTGTAAATCAAATAAGGAGAAGTAGACAAGCAAAAGTACTGGAACTATAATAAATAGTATCATCCATAACACATAAGGAATGAATAAGACTTTGTTTATTTTACGCATGGTTATGCTCCTCATAACTTTCGATACGTTGATCAAATTCTGCTTCAGTTTCTCCTGGGACCATAATATGAATCGCTTCAGGATCAAAATACAAGCCAACTTTACTTCCTATTTCTGCTTTTTTAGTGGAATGAATCATCCATTCATAGCCTTTTCTGTCTATACAATTAATTTCATAGTGAACTCCTCTAAATAGCATCGAATCAACAGTGACCTCAAATAAACCTTCTGCAGCTGTTATCAAACTAATATCTTCTGGTCTTATAACAACCTCAACCTTTTTCTGAGAAGCTATGCCCATATCAACACAGTCAAAATCTTGACCATAAATATTAACTAAATAGTCATCAATCATTGTACCTTCAACAATATTAGATTCTCCTATAAAGTCTGCCACGAAGCGATTGACCGGTTCATCATAAATATCAGTTGGTGTGCCGAATTGTTGAATTTTACCATCTTTCATAACAAAGATATAATCACTAAGAGCCAAGGCTTCCTCTTGGTCATGAGTTACAAAAATAAACGTTATCCCTAATCTGGATTGTATCTCTCTTAACTCATATTGCATTTGTGTACGTAACTTTAAATCCAGTGCAGACAACGATTCATCTAATAATAGTATTTCAGGCTCATTAACTATAGCTCGTGCAATTGCTATGCGTTGTTTTTGACCACCACTCATACCATCAATTGTGCGTGTCTCATACCCTGTTAATTTCACAAGCTGTAAAGCTTCTTCAACTTTCCTTTTAATTTCAGACTTACTCATTTTTTTAAGTTTTAATCCAAAAGCTATATTGTCATAAACATTAAGGTGTGGAAATAACGCATAATCCTGAAATACTGTATTTACTTTACGTTTATTTGCCGGTGTTTGGTTTATTTTCTTGTTTTGATAAATAATCTCTCCATTATCTGCAGCCTCAAAGCCAGCAATGAGTTTTAATATGGTAGTTTTACCACAACCTGATGGTCCAAGTAGTGTATAAAAATGACCTGACTCTATATCAATATCAATCTTGTCTAAAATCTGTAAATCATCATAACTTTTACTTACAGATTTGAAAGATAATAAAGGTTCCATGTATATATCCTCCTATAAATAAGAAGCAGTAACGACTATCATCACTTGAGCTTCTTCTGATGTTGGGTTTATTAATCTATGTAACTGGTTAGCCTTAAAATAAAGCGCATCGCCTTCTACAGCATGGTGCTCATTATCACCTAATTTCAAAGTAATTTGCCCTTTTAAACAATAGATAAAAGTATCTGATTCTGAAGGTTCAAAGTTTTTATATGAAGCATTTCCTTTCAACGTTAGTAATAATGGTTCCATTTCAAATTCATTAGATTGTGTAACCGGCCAATTTAATATATATCCTTTATCATATTCATCATAAGTAACTTGTGATGCCTTTTTATATAACACTTTTTCTGTTCGTGGTTCTTTGAAAAAATCACTGGGAGCCGTGCCCAATACTTCTAATATGCTCAAAAAGGTTTCCATACTTGGCGATGCATGTTGACTTTCTATTTGTGATATATAACCTTTTGATAAGTCAGTACGTTCTGCTAATTCTTCTTGTGTTAAATGCTTAATGATACGTAAATTCTTAATTTTTTTACCTATATCCATTAATTTCACCTTTTCAAAAAATTATAGTGAAAAATTTTAATTTTTATCATAACTATAATTTATGGTCTTAAAAAAATAAAAAGCTATATTCTGTTTACTCTTATCAAACATTTTGTTTAATGCTTAATAAAAATATCAGAATATAGCTATTATGACAATAGTTATTTTTATTTTGCTGAAAAATATCTTTGTTCTGGTGAAGTTTGTACCGCTTTAACTACTTGATAACTGTTATAACCACTACTATTTTCAAATTCTTTAAAGATCTGTTTCTCTTCAGCTTTGCCAGGTACAATTTCTTTAAATTGCTTATAACGATCTAGTACGCGTTGCCCTTCAACTTTAGATTCATAATAAGCTTCAACAGCATTGAAAAATGACACGACTTGCATCATCTCATCATTTGTCCAATCTAAATCTATTGGATATTGATATTCCATTGTTCTTTACCTCCGATTCAACTGACTTATCTTCATTATATTTTAAACAAATATTTTGTATCATCTAAATGGTATATACAGAAAAAATCCGAGACATCTATTTATGTCCCGGACTCAATTGTCATATTGGCAATAAATGATTACGATGAGCATAACTTAATTTAAGCTATGCTCAATCACAAACATTTTTACCAGAGTGTGATAACAAATACTTGTTATGTCACATTCTTTTTTTAATTCTAGTATGAAATTCTAAAGAAATTACATTGTATGGATAGGTAATCCTAATGCTTTTTCAGCAGCTTCCATAGACATTTCACCTAATGTTGGGTGAGCATGAATAGTTAAAGATAAGTCTTCAGCATTCATACCTGATTCAATTGCTAAACCTAATTCAGAAATAATATCTGAAGCGCCAGTACCAACTACTTGAGCACCTACTAATGTATTGTCTTCTTTAAGTGTTAACAATTTAACAAATCCAGTTGTATCATCTAATGATAAAGCACGACCATTAGCTGCATAAGGGAATTTAGAAGCTGTAACTGCTAAACCTTCTTCTTTAGCTTGAGCTTCAGTGTAACCTACAGTAGCAAGTTCTGGTTCAGTGAAGCATACAGCAGGCATACCAATGTAGTCTACTTCAGATGCTTCACCAGCGATTACTTCAGCAGCAACTTTAGCTTCATAGCTAGCTTTATGTGCAAGTGGTAAACCAGGAACGATATCACCAATTGCAAAAATGTTTTCAGCTGAAGTACGGCTTTGTTTATCTACTTCTAATAATCCACGATCTGCAAATTTAAGGCCTAACTCTTCTAAGCCTAATTCGTCAGTGTTAGGACGACGTCCTACAGTAACTAATACGTAATCAGCATCGATTGTTTGTTCTTCGCCTTTTACTTCATAAGTTATTTTAACACCATTTTCAGTTTCTTCAGCAGATTTAGCCATTGCTTCAGTTACAATTTCAACGCCTTTTTCTTTCATACCTTTTTTAACAGGTTGCGTCATTTGTTTTTCGAAACCGCCTAAGATGTCTTTTGCACCTTCTAAGATAGTAACTTCTGAACCAAAGTTAGCAAAAGCAGTTCCTAATTCTGAACCAATATAACCACCACCAACGACAACTAATTTACCAGGAACTTCTTGTAAATTTAGAGCGCCAGTAGAATCGATTACGCGGTTACCAAATTTGAAGTTAGGGATTTCAATTGGTCTAGAACCAGTTGCAATAATCGCGTTTTTGAAGTTATAAGTTTGAGCACTTTTCTCATCCATAACACGTAGGCTATTGTTATCAACAAAGTAAGCTTCACCTTTTACGATTTCAACTTTATTACCTTTTAATAATCCTTCAACACCACCAGTTAATTTCTTAACAACTGATTGTTTGAATTCTTGAACTTTATCAAATTTTAGTGAAACACTTTCAGCGATTACACCTAAATTTTCAGAGTTCTTAGTTTCGTCATAACGATGCGAAGCATGCAATAACGCTTTCGAAGGAATACATCCTACGTTTAGACATACACCACCAAGTTCGCCTTTTTCTACGATTGTTACTTTTTGACCTAATTGTGCTGCACGAATTGCCGCAACATATCCGCCAGGTCCTGCTCCGATTACAATAGTGTCTGTTTCAATTGGGAAATCTCCAACTACCATGTTTTACCCCTCCATTAATAATAATTCTGGATTATTTAATAAACGTTTAATATGATTCATAGCATTTTGTCCAGTAGCACCATCAATTTGTCTGTGGTCAAAGCTTAATGATAATGATAATACTGGAGCTGCAACAATTTCACCATCTTTAACGATAGGTTTTTGTGCAATGCGTCCGATACCTAAGATTGCAACTTCTGGGTTATTGATAACTGGTGTGAACCATTGTCCACCAGCTGAACCGATGTTACTGATTGTACAAGTAGCACCTTTCATTTCATCAGCTGATAATTTACCGTCACGAGCTTTAACAGCAAGTTCGTTAATTTCATCTGAAATTGCAAACATAGATTTGCGATCAGCATTTTTAACTACTGGTACTAATAAACCTCTATCTGTATCAGCTGCGATACCAATATTCCAGTAATGTTTATGCACGATTTCGCCAGCTTCTTCATTGAATTCTGTGTTAAGTGCTGGATATTTTTTAAGTGCAGAAACAAGTGCTTTTACAACGTAAGGTAAGAAAGTTAATTTAGTACCTTGTTCAGCTGCAACTTCTTTGAATTTTTTACGGTGATCCCATAATTCTTGAACATCAATTTCATCCATTAATGTTACGTGTGGTGCAGTGTGTTTTGAGTTAACCATTGCTTTAGCAATTGCTTTACGCATTGCAGGTATTTTTTCAGTAGTTTCTGGGTATTCCCCTTCAGTCGAAACTGCTGCTGGTTGTGAAGCGCTTGTGCTAGTTGTTTCTTCGCTAGCTGCTGCACTTTCGTTTGAAGCAGTTGATTGACCACCATTTAAGTAAGCGTCAACGTCTTCTTTAGTAGTACGTCCGTTTTTACCTGAACCTGAAACAGCTTTAATATTAACGCCTTTTTCACGTGCATATTTACGAACTGAAGGCATCGCTTTAACGCGTTTGCTTTCATCTACTTCTTCATTATTTGAAGATTGTGCAGGTGCTTCTGGTGTACTTTCTTCTGCTGGCGCCTCTGTTTCTTCACTAGCAGCTTCGTCACTTTCGCTACCTTTAAATTGCATATCTTCTGCATCTGGTGCATCGATTTTAACAATTGTATCACCAACAACTGCTACAGTACCTTCGTCTACTAAAACTTCTTCAATAGTACCTGAAACAGGAGATGGAATTTCTACAACTGATTTATCATTTTGTACTTCAGCTAATACATCATCTTCTTCAATTGTATCTCCAGCTTTAACAAACCATTTTACAATTTCACCTTCGTGGATACCTTCACCAATGTCGGGTAATTTAAATTCAAATGCCACGTTATTATCCTCCTAAAAATTCATATTAAGTCAAAAATTAGAAAACAGGTTGAGATATACTACTCATACCTTCTTTGTTGTATATATAAACTTGAATGGAGTATCGTATACGCTACTCCATTCAATGAGTATATTAAAATTCTAATGTTTCTTTCGCTTTTTCAATGATATCGTTTTTGTTTGGTAACCAAACATTTTCAGCTTGTGTAAACGGATAGACAGTGTCAGCCGCTGCAACTCTTGCAATAGGAGCTTCTAATGAAAGAATTGAACGCTCAGCTAATTCAGATGCAACTGTTGCACCAACACCAGCTTGACGTTGAGCTTCTTGAACTACTACCGCACGACCAGTTTTTTCAACTGAAGCGACAAGTGTTTCAATATCAATTGGTTGAACAGTACGTAAATCAATTACTTCTACTGAGTAACCTTCTTTTTCTAATTCTTCTGCTGCTTTTAATGACTCTTGTACCATTGCACCGTATGCAATAAGTGTGATGTCATTACCTTCTTGTTTTACGCTAGCTTTTCCGATTTCAATTGTGTACTCTTCTTCAGGTACTTCGTCACGGAAAGAACGATATAATTTCATGTGCTCTAAATATACAACTGGGTCATTACTTCTAATTGCAGAAATTAATAATCCTTTAGCGTCGTATGGATTTGAAGGGATTACCACGTGTAAACCAGGTGATTGAGCTAAAATACCTTCTAAGTTATCAGCGTGTAATTCTGGTGTATGCACACCGCCACCAAATGGTGCACGAATTGTAACTGGAGCTTGTTTAGAGTTACCAGAACGGAAACGCGTACGCGCAATTTGTCCTGCTACAGAGTCGAATACTTCAAATACAAATCCTAAGAATTGTATTTCCATAACTGGACGGTATCCTTGTGTAGTTAAACCTAGAGCTAAACCACCAATACCAGATTCCGCTAAAGGTGTATCGAATACACGATCTTCACCGAATTCTTTTTGTAAACCTTCAGTTACACGGAAAACACCACCGTTAACACCGACGTCTTCACCGAAAAGTAAGACATTTTCATCATTTTGTAATTCGGTTTTAAGCGCATTATTAATCGCTTGAACCATTGTCATTTGTGCCATCGGTTACTTCGACTCCTTCTCTTTATAAATTTCATATTGCTCAGCTAAATTTTGAGGCATTTCATCGTACATATTTTCCATCAAGTCAACAACTGTTTGTTTTTCAGTGTTGTCTGCTTCTTTAATAGCAGCTTTGATTTCAGATTTAGCACGTTCAATAACTTCGTTTTCTTTTTCTTCAGTCCATAAGCCTTTATTTTCAAGGAATTTTCTGAAGCGTACTAATGGATCCTTTTTCTCCCATTCAGAATCTTCATCAGATGTTCTGTATTTAGTTGGATCGTCACCAGCCATTGTATGTGGACCGTAACGGTATGTGATTGTTTCAATTAAAGTTGGACCTTCACCATTTACAGCACGATCACGCGCTTCTTTAGTTGCTTGATATACTGCTAATGCATCCATACCATCAACTTGGATACCAGGAATACCAACTGAGATTGCTTTTTGAGCTAAAGTTGTAGCTGCTGTTTGTTTACTACGTGGTGTAGAAATCGCATAGTTGTTATTTTGAATAACAAAAATTGCAGGTGCTTTATAAGCAGAAGCAAAGTTAATACCTTCATAGAAATCACCTTGTGACGAACCACCATCACCAGTGTAAGTGATTGCTACCGCTTGTTTACCACGTTTTTTAATACCTAATGCAACACCAGCTGTTTGAACATACTGAGCACCGATAATAATTTGTGGACTTAGAGCATTAACTCCTTCAGGCATTCTATTTCCTTTAAAGTGACCTCTTGAGAATAAGAAAGCTTCCGTTAAAGGTAAACCTTGCCAGATTAATTGTGGTACATCACGATAACCTGGTAAAATAAAGTCTTCTTGCTCTAAAGCATATTGTGAAGCTAATTGTGAAGCTTCTTGTCCTGCTGTTGGAGCATAGAAACCTAGTCTCCCTTGTCTATTTAATGAAATAGAACGTTGGTCAAGAATACGTGTCCATACCATTCTTTCCATTAATTCAACTAATTGCTCGTCTGACAATTCTGGTAATAAATCTTCATTAACAACATTGCCATCTTCATTCAAAATTTGAATCATTTCAAATTTAGATTCAGTATCATTCAATACCTTCTCTGCATCGAATTGGGCTTTTAATTTCTGAGCCATTCAATTCACCAAACCTTTCCCGTATAGTAGAAATTCATTTTATCCTATCACATTGTACCACAAAACTGTTACACTGTTAAACAATTTGAAAAAGTTCTGTAATACTCAAAATGGATACAGTTTTTCAATCTGTACTAATGAAAATTATAACACTGTACCACTAAAATTTCTGTGGCTGATTCTAAAACCTTCCATTAAATGTAAGCGCACCCAATGTTTATGCTATAATCAATTAACGCAAATTTCAAATGTATTGCATTCAATTTTTAAGCAAGACTATCAACATCTTCTTTTTCTTGATTAACTTTGTTCATTGCATTTGAATATTCTTTAAATGCTTTATTCATATCTTTATATGATTTTGATACTGCTTCTGACTTTTTATCAATTTCAGATTGATCCACTTGATTACCTGATGTGTACTTGAACATATCTTTTTCTTTAGCCAAAATATTTTTATAAGCTTTAGAATAATTGTCGTGCGCTTTATACTTATCTTTAAGTGCATTATTCAATTCTTCAACTTCTTTTTTCTTTTGTTTATCACTTATATTGTCGACATGTTCTTGTGCTTTTTTAAATTCTTTTTCAGAGTCATTAAGAGCTTTTTCTTCTTTTTTAAACTCTTTTTTCCTTTCCTCTACGTTATCTACAACTTTTTTTGAAGTTTCTTTAACTTCTTGCTGGTCTTTTCCGTTTATTTCTTTTACTAATTTTTGTTTTTCTTGCTCGAGGCTATTTAATTTTTTACCCACTGATGAAACAGGTTTCTCTTCATCAAATGCTTTTTGTACTTTTTCATTGTAGTCTTTAATTTCACCTTTATCTGTTGTACAACCTGCGACTAACATTGTAGAAGCAATTACTGCACCGATGCCATATTTTAATTTCATTTTGAGAAATCCTCCTTTATTTGTATGATATATTATATAATATTTTATGATAAATCAAATCTATTACTGTATTTTTCCTATTAAGTTTTGGTATATTTTATATTAAGGAAGGTGTATGAACAAATGTTAACAATGAAAGATATTATCCGTGATGGACATCCAACACTTCGACAAAAAGCACAAGATGTGCCGTTACCGATTTCTGAGGAAAATCGCAATATATTGAAATCAATGCGAGAATTTTTAATTAATAGTCAAGATGAGGAAACTGCTAATAAATACGGATTGCGTTCAGGCGTGGGACTAGCGGCCCCTCAAATCAATGTTTCTAAAAAAATGATAGCTGTATATTTACCAGATGATGGCAGTGGTAAAAGTTATGACCTTATGTTAGTTAATCCAAAAGTAGTAAGTCATAGTATTCAAGAAGCTTATTTACCTACTGGCGAGGGCTGCTTAAGCGTAGATGAAAATATTCCCGGACTTGTCCATCGTAAGAATAGAATTACAGTAAAAGCTACTGATATTGATGGTAAAGAAGTTAAATTACGTCTGAAAGGCTACCCAGCAATTGTGGTTCAACATGAAATTGACCATATCAATGGCGTTATGTTCTATGATCACATTGATCAAAACAATCCACTTCAACCACACGATGATGCAGTAGAAGTCTAGCTTATTCAGGTTTAAAAAATACCGTTAGCAATTTGATAATTTCAAGTTGCTAACGGTATTTTTACATAAAGTCATCTCTACGTTCATGATAAGGAATTTCTAATTCATTTAATTCCGATTTCAATAAATTTAACTCTTGAATGTCTATAAATTCTGGATCATGATTATGTTTTACATAAATTTGATTTCCATTTACATTATCAATAATTTCATTATAATTAAAAAACATGATTACTTGTTCAGCACGCACCTCAAAAGTTACATCTTGAAATATTTTATCAGTTCGTTTTTTTTCAACTTTTACATCTTCCACAATTCTCTTCACTTGATCCATTTCTATCACCCTCAACATCACGTTCACTACGATAATCTACTGATTTTGCAATGACAATAATTTTTCCTTCTCCCTATTATCTTATAATAACTTTCATTTCTTACTCAAGCTTAAACTTATTTTTTTACAAATTTTCTGAAAAAACAAGAAGTTAATTTTACATACTTTATAAAATATAAGCATAATTGTTCGTATTAATGGCATGCAACAAGATAAAACTGCTTTATTTATTCTACTACATCATGTAAAATGAGAGATAACTGAAAACATACAAATAATTATATTTGTGTTTTTCTAATCGAACGAAATTAAGAAAATCGCCCTAGCAGCATACTGGGATAACTAGTATGTTCTATTTATATAATGGTAGCGTAAACATCACGTTTTGAAAATAATGATGATATTTTATAATCTTCATCGTTTTCATTCCACTTATAACACTAGGGTTTTACAATAAAATAAAAAGAAAATCAATAGATGATTTTTAGGAGGAAAATAATAAAATGGCAGTATTTAAAGTATTTTATCAACATAACAGTGAAGAAGTAATCGTACGTGAAAACACACAAACGATTTATGTTGAAGGACAAACAGAAGAACAAGTTAGAAGATATCTAAAAAACCGTAATTTTAATATTGAATTTATAACTAAATTAGAGGGCGCACATTTAGAGTATGAAAAACAATCAGATCATTTCAATGTGGAGCAAGCTGAATAATGAAACAAATTCATAAAAATGAAGTTGCGGTTTATGCACTTGGTGGCTTAGGTGAAATTGGTAAAAATACTTACGCCGTTGAGTATCAAGATGAAATCGTTATTATCGATGCTGGGATTAAATTTCCTGACGACAATTTATTAGGTATCGATTACGTTATTCCTGATATTACTTACCTAGAGCAGAATCAAGATAAAATCGTTGGGCTTTTTATTACTCATGGACACGAAGACCATATAGGTGGTGTGCCCTACCTATTAAAGAAAATTAATGTCCCTATTTATGGTGGGCCATTAGCTTTAGGCTTAATTAGAAATAAATTAGAAGAACATCACTTGTTAAGAACTACGAAACTTATTGAAATTGAAGAAAGTAGTGTAATTAAATCAAAACACTTTGAAGTTTCATTCTATTTAACTACACACAGTATTCCAGAATCATATGGTGTCATTGTAAATACACCTGAAGGTAATATTGTCCACACAGGAGATTTTAAATTTGATTTAACTCCGGTTGGCGAACCTGCTAATATAGCTAAAATGGCTAGACTTGGTGAAGAAGGCGTTCTGTGCTTACTCTCTGATTCAACTAACTCACTAGTACCTGACTTCACATTAAGTGAACGCGAAGTTGGTCAAAACGTCGAAAAAATATTCAGAAATTGTAATGGTAGAATAATATTTGCTACATTTGCTTCTAATATTTACCGTGTACAACAAGCGGTAGAAGCTGCAATCAAGTATAATCGTAAGATTGTAACTTTTGGTCGTTCGATGGAAAACAATATCAAAATTGGTATGGAATTAGGTTATATCAAAGCGCCACCAGAAACATTTGTTGAACCCAATAAAATCAATACAGTTCCGAAACATGAACTCTTGATTTTATGTACCGGTTCACAAGGTGAGCCAATGGCTGCACTTTCAAGAATCGCTAATGGTACACACAAACAAATTAAAATAATTCCTGAAGATACAGTTGTCTTTAGTTCATCACCTATCCCAGGTAATACAAAGAGTATCAACCGTACAATCAACTCACTATACCGTGCTGGTGCAGAAGTTATTCATAATAAAGTATCAAACATTCATACTTCAGGACATGGTTCAAAAGGCGACCAACAGTTGATGTTACGTTTATTACGTCCTAAGTTCTTCCTACCAATTCATGGTGAATACCGCATGCTGAAAGCGCACGGTCAATCCGGAATTGAATGTGGTGTTGAACCCGATAATGTCTTTATATTTGATATAGGTGATGTGTTAGCTTTAACACGAGATACAGCGCGTAAAGCTGGTAGAATTCCTTCAGGAAACGTACTTGTCGATGGTAGTGGCATTGGAGATATTGGTAATGTAGTTATTCGGGATAGAAAACTATTGTCTGAAGAAGGCTTAGTAATCGTTGTAGTAAGTATAGACTTTAATACAAACACACTGTTATCAGGTCCAGACCTTATTTCAAGAGGTTTCGTATATATGAGAGAATCAGGACAACTGATTTATGATGCTCAACGTAGAATCAAAACAGATGTAATTGCTAAATTAAATCAAAATCCAGAGATTCAATGGCATCAAATTAAATCATCTATTATCGAAACGTTGCAACCTTATCTATTTGAGAAAACTGCACGTAAACCAATGATATTACCTGTTATTATGAAAGTTAATGAAGATGATAATCAATCATTTTCTAAAAAACCTAATAATAATCAGCCTAAACCTAAGAAAAACAACACGAAGGCACCTGCTAAAACTAAAAAACCAACAGATAAGAATAATAAAAAGGTTAATAATAAAAAACCAAAACAAAATATTAATAAGAAGCAATCGACAGATTCAACAGATACATCATCAAACAAAGAATAATAATACATCGCACAAAATGTTGATTTACGATAGCAAACCTAAGAAAAATTAAAAGTAATTAATAACAATTCGTTTAGTAAATTCTAATAAAAAGATGAAGCTGAGACTTTAAATGAGGTCCCAGCTTCATCTTTTTTAGTGAATTTCAAACAACCACTTCTTAAGTAACTTTAAAAAAATGCGCTTAAAAGTAGCCATCCTATAAGTAGCTGCTTTTAAGCGCATTTTCTATTATTAACTGTTATGAAATATATAATTATTATAACTATTCATAAATTACTAACTTTAATAGTTTAGTAATGGTTACCTCACTACTTTTTTCTCGAAACGATTTAAATCGTTATCGTGTCCTATCATTATTAAAATATCGCCTATTTCTATACTTAAGTTAGGATCTGGCGATACTAAGATTTCTCTACCACGTTTAATAGCAATAATACTAATGCCAAATTGTGCACGAATATCCAATTGTATAATTGTTTGACCTGCCATTTTCTCACTTGCTTTGATTTCAACGATGGAATGTTCATCTGCCAGCTCTAAATAATCTAACACACTTGCACTAGCAACATTATGCGCAATTCTTCTACCCATATCTCGTTCTGGGTGTACAACAGTATCAGCACCAATTTTATTTAAAATTTTGGCATGATAATCGTTTTGTGCTTTTGCTGTTACCTTCTTCACACCTAATTCTTTTAAAATTAAAGTCGTTAAGGTACTAGATTGAATATTCTCTCCAATTGCAACAATAACATGATCAAAGTTTCTGATACCTAAACTTTTCATTACAGCTTCATCCGTTGTATCTGCAACAACAGCGTGTGTTGCAATATCACTGTATTCATTTACTCGAGCTTCATTCATATCTATTGCCATAACATCCATGTCTAATGCATTTAATTCTCTTACTATACTGCCACCGAATCGGCCTAGGCCGATTACCACATATTCTTTATCCATATGCGTCCTCCAATTTAAAAATTGTGGCATATTACTTGAAAACTTTACTTTGAGAAGTATTGCTTTCAAGTAATATAACCACATTTGAAAATATTAAGTTATTTTTTGCCTTCTACATATTTTTTATCGAAGACAAATAATCTTAATAATAATATTAACGATGGAATGAGTAAAAGTAAACCTAAAATAAACACAATAATTAAGGCTATTGCCATGCTACTATTTACAACACCTTCATCTATTCGAATGTAAGGATATAATATATAAGGCAATTTACTGGCACCATATCCAAAGAACGCAAAGCCCATTTGTAAAATTACTAATGCAAAAGCATAACCATGTCCTTTTTTCATAAGTGTTAATACCATTGCACCAACAAAACATATAAAGCTTAATAGGAACATCCACCAATAATTTGTTACTGCATTTAAGAAGTGTCCTTCATTTTGTAAACGCAATGACAAGAATACAAATAATGATACAGCAATCATAGGAGCTCCCCAAATTAAGAACCAATATCTCAATAAATTGTATGCTGGCTTATCTTTTGCTTTAGAAGCGTAAAATGTAAGAAAACCTGACGAGATATAAAGTACTGAAATAATCGCTAAAAATACTACGGACCATGAATATGGACTAAGCAATAGTTCTAACCAGTTTAAATCTAAATGATTCTCTGTTCCAGTAATATATCCACCTTCAGATATTGTTAACGTTGTAGCTAGCGCAGCCGGAATCAATAATCCAGCAATGCCATACATCGCTAACCATGGTAACTTAGTATCTGGGCCATAGTTTTCAAACGCATAAAAGCCACCTCTAATCGAAAGCAAAATTAACGCAATTGACGCTGGCAATAGTAACACTGTACCAAAATACTTCGCTGTATCAGGGAAGAACCCAACCATTCCTACGAAGAAAAATACAAAGAACACATTTGTTACTTCCCATACTGGATTAAGATAACGAGCGATTAAATGATTAATTTTCTTATCTTGCTTCGTAATTTTTGCATGTAGTGTAAAAAAGCCTGCACCAAAATCAATTGAGGCGATAATGATGTAACAGAATAAGAAAATCCAAAGCACTGAAATACCAATGTAAGCAAATATCATTCTGCTTCACCTCTTTCTGAAGCTAATGCTTCAACGTCTTTATAAGCTGGTTTATGCCTAAACATACGAATCAGTACATAAGCAGAAGTAACCATAAGCACGATATAAAGTAACCCAAATAATATCGTTACAAGTGTCAGGCCACCTGCTTGTGTTGCAGCATCAGCTACTTTTAGATAGCCACGAACTATCCATGGTTGACGGCCTTGTTCTGTTAAGAACCAACCAAACTCAATTGCCAACATTGCCGCTGGTCCGGTCAATAAAGCACCATACAACATCGGTTTAGAATGTGTGTATTTCCGTAATTTTTTAAACACAAGTGTCAACACGTAGGCACCCGATACTATAAGGCAAAATACACCCATAGAAACCATTAAGTCAAAATAATAATGTACAATCATAGGCGGATGTAATTCCTTAGGGAAATCATTTAAACCTTTTACTTCTGTATCTGTATTATTATCTGCTAAGAAACTTAAAATGCCAGGAATTTTAAGCGCACCTGAAACTTCTTGCGTTTTTTCATCTAATGAACCAAATAATACTAAATCTGCATTTGATTCTGTATCAAAATGCCATTCATATGCTGCTAGTTTTTCTGGTTGCTCTTGATGTAAGAATTTTGCTGACAAGTCCCCAGCTAACATTGATCCCAAGGTAAATATTACACCTAAAATCATAGTTAATTTAAGTGCTTTTTTATGATACTCAGTATCTTTTTTAAATTTATTTTTTAACAATTTAAATGCTGCAATAGCAGCTAATACAAATGCCATTGTCATTAACGCAGTGGCTACAACGTGAAATGAACGTATTAAAAATGAATCATTAAACATTGCTGCTAGTGGCTCTACATTTACCATTTTTCCATTTTTCATTTCAAATCCAGCAGGTGTATTCATAAATGAGTTAACTGCTGTGATAAAGAATGCGGAAAATGAGCCACCTAATATAACTGGAATACTTATAAGAAAATGTGTCCATTTCCCTTTAAAACGATCCCATGTATATAAATAAATACTCAAGAAAATTGCTTCAAAGAAGAAAGCAAAAGTTTCCATAAATAACGGTAAAGCTATAACATGACCACCCATTTGCATAAAGGTTGGCCAAAGTAGCGACAATTGTAAACCAATTATAGTACCGGTTACAACACCGACTGCCACTGTAATGGTATATCCTTTGGACCATCTTTTAGCCATAGCCGTATATGATGGATCATTTTTCTTAATCCCTAAAAATTCAGCAACAGCAAACATGACCGGTACACCTACTCCGATTGTTGCAAAAATTATATGAACTGCGAGTGTCATCGCAGTTAGAAAGCGTGCTAATTCAACTGAATCCATAATATCACCTTTTTTATTTATTTGTGACAAAAATCACAACGTCCATTCATTATAAACTGCTTTACATTTTTTTAAAATAAATTGCGCTCAAAATAAAGTGACAAATTAATGACCAATAACATATATTTTTTAAACTTGAAATATTTATTAAAGTTTTTTATATTTAAGTAAATTATAATGAAGAAAGGACAAAGTACTATGACTGAAATTATTATTTACACTCAAAACGATTGCCCACCTTGTACATTTATCAAAAATTACTTATCAGATAAAGCAATTGACTATACTGAAAAAAATATTAGCAATTCAAAATTCAGAAACGAAATGATGGATTATGATGCATTTGCTACACCATTTATCTTAATAGATGGCGAACCAATGTATCAAATTGATATGGATAAAATCAATCAAAGTTTGAATTTAAATTAGTTACCCTTCTCCATCCCATTAACTTATATATCAAACCTAACTCAGAAAGTTGCATTTTACAATAATTGTGCATTAAAAGACTTGAATAATCAAAAAAACTGTTCACAAAGTTATTTAACTCTGTGAACAGTTTTTAAATGTAGCGAAACCTAAAGTAATTCAATACTTATATGCATTCGCTTACAAAATTATTCAAAAATTTTATTTCGCGTATTGTTCGACCAATTCTTGTACTTCTTCTGAAGTCGCACAATTAATTGCTCTATTCGCTAGTTCTTCCATTTCATTTTGACTTAAACCTTTGATTTGTCGACGTGCCTTCAATATAGATGTTGCACTCATTGAAAACTCATCTAAACCTATACCTAGTAACAATGGAATAGCAGTTTCGTCTCCAGCCATTTCTCCGCACATACCAGTCCATTTACCTTCATTATGTGAAGCTTCAATCACTTGTTTCACTAAACGTAAAATTGAAGGATTGTATGGTTGATACAAGTAAGAAACACGCTCAGACATACGATCGGCAGCCATTGTATATTGAATCAAGTCATTTGTGCCAATACTAAAGAAATCAACTTCTTTAGCAAATACATCTGCTAGAGCAGCAGTTGATGGTATCTCTACCATAATACCTAATTCAATATCATCAGATACTTCAATGCCTTCGTTTATTAAATTTTCTTTTTCTTCTAATAATAGTGCTTTTGCATCGCGGAACTCTTTGATTGTGGCAACCATTGGGAACATGATATTTAATTTACCGTAAGTAGATGCACGTAATAATGCTCTTAATTGCGGTCTGAAAATATCTGGTTGATCTAAGCATAAACGAATTGCACGATATCCTAAGAACGGATTCATTTCTTCAGGTAAGTTTAAATACGGTAACTCTTTGTCGCCACCAATATCTAAAGTACGTACAACAACACGCTTATCTTCCATTGTTTCCAATACTTTTTTATAAGCCTCAAATTGTTCATCTTCAGTTGGCATTTCATCTCTACCCATATATAAGAACTCAGTACGGTATAATCCAATACCTTCTGCGCCATTTTCGATAACACCTTTTAAGTCATCTGGTGTACCTATATTAGCAGCAAGCTCTACATGCGTCCCATCAGCTGTTGTTGATGGTTCATCACGTAATTGTTGTAACGCTTGCTTATCTTCAAAGAAACGCTCACGTTTATTTTGATACGCTATAACTTCATCTTCAGTTGGGTCAATAATAACTTCACCAGTTAAACCATCAACGATAATCATATCGCCTTGTTTCACTTCTTTAGTAATTGACTTAGTGCCCACGACTGCAGCAATTTCTAATGAACGACTCATAATTGCAGAATGTGATGTTCTACCACCAATATTTGTAACAAACCCTTGTACAAATTCTTTGTTTAACTGAGCAGTATCTGAAGGTGTTAAATCATTTCCGATTATAACAACGCTTTCATCAATCATACTAGGATTTGGTAATTCTACACCTAAGATGTGTGCTAACACACGTTTTGAAACGTCTCTAATATCAGCAGCACGCTCTTTCATGTATTCATTATCCATTGATTCGAATATTGTGATAAATTGTCCAGTTACATCAGATAATGCAGTTGGTGCGTTAACTTGTTCGTTTTTAATTTTTTCTTCAATCGGTTGAATTAATTCAGGATCATCTAAAACTAATAAATGTGCATCAAAAATCGCTGCCTTATCGGCACCTAAATTCTCTTCTGCATTATTTCTAATCTTAGTTAATTCAACTTTAGATGTTTCGATAGCATGGTTAAACTTTGCAATTTCAGCGTCGACATCTGTTACCTTTTCACTATCAAATGAAAGGTCAGGTTCAACTAATAAATATGCTTTAGCAATAGCTACACCATCAGATGCAGCTATGCCATTAATATAATTAGACATAATTATTTAGTTAATCCTTCTTTAGATAAGATATCTGTTATCGCTTCAATTGCGTCAGTTTCATCGCTACCATCAGCGTAGATAGTGATTTCAGCATCTTTACCTACACCTAAACTCATAACACCCATGATTGATTTCAAGTTAACTTTTTTACCGTTATATTCTAATTGAATATCTGAGTCGAATTTTGAAGCAGTTTGAACAAGCATTGTCGCTGGACGAGCGTGGATACCTGTTTCGTCAATAATTACATATGATTTTTGTTCCATAATATGATATCTCCTTCGTATAGTTAGAATCGTTAGTTTATTATAAAACCTAGCATAGTTTTATATAATAACATTACCAAATTATACATATAAATTCAATTCGTTGCACCCATGATATGACAATATTCAACGAATTTTAACCATTTTGTGAAAACGCTATAGTTTTAAACTAGTGTTTTTACAACTTTTTCACATTTTTGTATATGTTCTTCCCCTATTTTCTTCATGAAGTAATAACTTATTGAAGCAGAGATTGCTTGACCAAGAATCGGAAACCATTTAGTTTGTTTTGCCGCTACTCGTTTAGCTACATCTCGAACAACCACTTTCAATATTGCATTGGATACTTTTTTACCTATAAATTGGCTTCCTTGGATTGCAGCCGCTGCAAAGACACGTTCTTTCATATCGTCTCCCATATTATTAACCTGTTTATGGTCAAGACCATATATCTTGTTAACATCTTCAATAATATCTCTCATAAGCTTAATATCTACACCGAAGTCTAAACCTGGAATCGGCACAATACTTACACTTGAAGATAAAACCGATTTTTTTCTAACAAGTGCTTGTGCTCTTTCACGACGTTCCTCAATCTCAATATTTGTTGTAGGTATATTACTTTTTTGTTTAATATCTTCAATTTTCAGTACTTTATTACCTACTTTATTTGTTAATTTATTCGTTATTTTATTTTTAAAGCTCATCTCGTTCACTCCTTAAGTAAATTCATTCACATTAAAAATAATACCCTTTTTTCATAGTTTTACTTTATTTTTACAAAAATAGCTTTTAGATATTTAGAAGGTTTGTAATGAGGATGTGTTTTAAAGTCTTTAGGCAAGCCCATTACATCAACAATTTCGTAATCTACATTTTCCGCTTCTAATGTTGAATTTACTACATTTTTAAATGCTTTTAATGAAAATGCGCTATTATTTGTACACAATAGTAGTGTACCATCAGGTCCAAGTATATCTAGAGCACCTAAAATTAATTTATCGTAATCTTTTTGTACAGAAAACGTTTTTTTCTTATTTCTAGAAAAACTTGGCGGATCTATAACAATCGTGTCATAAAATAAATCATGACGACGTGCATAATTATAAAAATCAAATGTATCCATTACATAAATATATTGCGATTTAGGGTCAATACTATTTAACCCAAAATTCTCTTCTGTTAAAGGACGAGAACGGTTTGCTAAATCTACGCTTGTTGTCATTTCAGCCTTTTCTGCTGCAACTACTGAAAATGCACCTGTATAACTAAAAACATTTAACACTTCTTTATCTTCCGCGTATTGATCTTTTAATTTTTTACGTACTTCTTTCTGATCTAGAAAGATACCAGTCATTGGTCCATCATCTAAGTGCACATTGTAGAAAGTATAGTTTTCTTCAATTACTATCGGGAAATCTGGTGCGTCACCATCAACAAAACCACCTTTAATTTCTGCATCTTTGAAACGCATTTTCTCGTATATTGAAGTATAAGGAAATATAGCTTTTAAGGCTGATAGTATATTATAACGAAATTTATAAATCCCTTTTGAATACCATTGAATTAAGAAATGACCATCGTAGTTGTCTATTGTCAGACCTCCAACACCATCACCTTCACCATTAAAAACTCTAAAAGCGTTTGTTCCGTCGACATTATAAAAATACGTTCTTTCAGATTTTGCTGTTTCAAATAATCTCTCAAAAAATTGCGTGTTAATCACTTCATTTTTATCGTAACTTAAAACCCAGCCAATTCCTTTATGTTGCTTACCGACATATGCAGTAGCAATATATTGTTCCTGGTTATTGACTAAATAAAATAAATCTCCTTCTTTTAAATGATCATGTGAGTAAATATCATCTTCATCTATAAGTGGATATTCATTTAAATACTTTGTTTCTTTACCTCTATTTAATGTGGCAGTTTTCATAAAATTATGTCAGCCTTTCTGCTTTTTATATTTATAATTTTTCTTCGCTTACTTATTCTATCATCTCAACCCTATCGTAACATCAATTATCTTTAAATCACTACATTATTGTTAGTAAAAATTAAAGGCCGAGACAACAAATATATGTCTCAGCCTTTAAAAATATTATTGGTAAAACCTGACTAAAATGAAAAGTGCACTTATCATAAACTTTATTCTTCGATAGTCAACTTTAACGGTGTCAGTCGATATAACCTTATTTATTCATTAAGATCTAATCCTACTCTTTATCCACTTCAATATTGTTAGTACGTTAATATTTACTTGGTTCACGCAATTTCATTACAAAGGCTACTACAATAGCAATTAACATAATTAGTAATATTGGTGTTATGAAAATTGAAAGTAATAAGCCATGTACCATAATATTCACGAATTCAGTAAGTAATTTGAAGAATAATAGACTGACCATAAATAATTGTAAATAGTAAAATCTATCTTTTAAGAAATTCGTTAATGTCGTTAATATATAAATAATGATAATAAACATTAAGATTAGCAATGTTATCCACTCAATTACATATTGCGTTTGAGAAATCTCCCAATTGCCAGAAACGAACAATGAATTTCTATTGTTAAATTCAATTAAAGTGAAAAATAATAGCACTGCGCCACAAAACAATTCTACATATGCTGATTTTACCCATTTTGGTATTTTCATCCAATTAGGAATATCATCCTCTTGAATATCTATTTTATCTTTCCACTTTGTAATGAATTTATCCTTTTTATCTCTTACTTTTTGAATATCTACACTTCTACGTGTTTTTCTAGTAAATTCTGTTGTTTTATCTTGTAAGTTTTTCCAAGTTTCTTTCGTTTGATTCGTTACTGTGCCTTTACTTGTTCTTGATAATTCTGGTTCTTCTTCACCAAGTTCTTGCTTAGTTAATGGAAGAGATCTTCTTAAGAATAAGAAGTTCCAAATTGACATTTGACCTAATAACCACATAATTATGAAAAATGTGTTCACACTTAAAATATCAATCGGTATAATTTTATCACTATCAATTCTTCCGTATAGCACAATTTGCGTAATTAAATAACTAAAACCATAACTGAAAATAATCCAAAGATAATGGTATTTTCTATGATCCGTATTTAACTCGTCCTTATAAACGATGTAACCAATGTGAATTGCAAATGGTATTACGAAAATAATAGCAAAAAAGCTATAAACTTGAGTCATTAATATTAACGTGATAATAAAGAATAATATACCAATAACTAAAAAGAATATTGAAATATCATAGTCGTATCTTGTTGTTCTAAATAGAGTAAAACCAAGCAAAACAACACCAATACCAAATAAAATGATTATAATGGCACTAAATACTGGGAAATTACCTATATAATTGCTTATCACTCTAATTATTTCACCAAAAAATGCGTTTATAAAATCCCATACATTATGAATATGTAAGTCAATTTTACCCTTGTTATTTAATTTATCAATTAAAGGTAAATTGATTAAAATGATGAGACCTGTGAAAAGCGAAACGATGCCTATAATATAACTATATAATATCTCAGCGTGTTTCTTCAAAAAAGACATACCATTCACCTCAAAAGTTATTATATATTAACAATTAGTTCTTGTCTTTAACAATTTAATAAATACGTCCATAGTATGATATAAATCGATGTATAGTCAACTTTCCACTTATATCATTCAATTAAACAATAAATTGATTATAACTAAGTCTAAAATCTAAATCACTAGTTTTGTTTGATTTTTTTAAGTTGTGGTATATATACTTTATAGAAGTCATATACTTTAAAAGGAGTGTTTAATCTATGAGTAAAGAAGAATTAAACAAAAAAGCCGCAGAACAAGCAAAAGAAGCAGAAGATAAATTAAAAGATAAGAAAGAAACTGCTGAAGATAGTACAGAAGAAACTAAAAAGAATGTTCAAGATTCATTAGACTAAATTTTTCAATAATATAGGTTTCACATGCTTTAAAATATAAAAGTAAATCCGACAAGTGAGGCTGGGTCATAATAAATGTCCCAGCCTCACCTTTATTGTAATTTTTCAACGCCATTGCATTAGATATGTATTATATGTGTGAAGACAATATCTTCAGACGTAAATACCTTATGTATTGGGATTTAATACGATTAAGATGGATAGTTGATATAAATAAAATAGCTCACTTCCTTTTTATATGAGCAATTTTTAATTTGATTAAAGCGAAATAATTATTAACTTATATAGAAGTAAAGTACATATGTTATATATTAAATTTAATAGGCAGCCTTGACATTATGCCTTAAAAGTCATACATTATAGTTAAATTTAAATTAATCATTCGCACTAGGGGTGTTTTGTGACTGAGATGAGGTATACCCTCAAACCCTTTGAACCTGATCTAGATGAAACTAGCGTAGGAAAGTGTACTAATCACCTATTTTTCAGGTATTTGTATGCCTATATTTTAACGCGCAACTTTCTAGAAGGTTGTGCGTTTTTATATTAGGAGGATTTTTTATGTCAAAAGGATTAAAGCTTTCAGAAATTCTAGTGACTGTGCTAATTGCTGTTGTTTTTGCAATTATTTACAACATTTGGAATTTTGTGTATAAAGCGTTACAAGTTACAGGGTTACATTTTGAAGAATTAACATATGGCGCTTGGTTCATGGCTGCTATCGTCGCATACCTTATTATTCCTAAAGCTGGCATTGCAATATTAGCCGAATTTGCTGCTGGTGCCGGAGAAACTATTGTCATGGGTCGTTTTGATATTGCAACTATGGTCTATGCCTTATTACAAGGTTTAGCATGTGAAATTATATTTGCTATTTTCAGATATAAATCTCGTTCAGCAATGGTAGCAATGCTCGCTGGTCTCTTAGCCTCTATTTCAACATTGCCTTTAGACTTTGCTTATGGTTATTTAGGTGAAGTTGTAGGTTGGAATCTATCGTTATATATCGGATTCAGACTTATAAGCGGCGTCGTCGTTGCCGGCCTAATTTCCTACTATATAGTAAAAGCATTGGATCAAACGGGAGTAACCAAATTGTTCAGACCTGCCACAAAAAGTGACTATGATAATTTATAAGGAGCAATCACGTTGATAGCTACAAAAAATTTACGATTAAAATATCCAAACGGTAAGAAAAAGATATTTGATCATTTAACACTCCAAATCAAAGAAAACGAAAAAGTATTATTACTAGGACCATCAGGTTCTGGCAAAAGCACTTTATTAAATGTATTAAGTGGCATTGTACCAAATCTTATTGATTTACCTATTAAATATGACGAATTAATTATCGATGTTTCCAGTAGTGTTATATTTCAAGATCCAGATAGTCAATTTTGTATGCCTAAAGTTGACGAAGAATTAGCATTTGTTTTAGAAAACCAACAAATCCCTCGTCACGAAATGGATAAACGTATAGATAATGCATTAAAAGCCGTAGATTTAAAAGTTGATAAAAACCAATACATTAATCAACTAAGTGGCGGTATGAAACAAAAATTAGCAATTGCCGAAACGATATTACAACAGTCGAAAACCTTGTTTTTAGATGAACCTACTGCAATGTTGGATGTTGAATCGACTGCAGAATTATGGGGAAAAATTAAAGCTCTTTGGCAAGATAAAACAGTAATCATTGTCGAACATAAAGTGGATCATATATGGCAACATATGGATCGTGTCATCTTATTAAATTATGAGGGTGACATTATCGCTGACAATACGCCCGATGAAATTTTGAATGAACATGAAGATTTGTTAACAGAATATGGCGTTTGGCACCCTAATGCATGGCAATATGCTCCATCAACTATGCATTTCAATAGCAGTAGCTCAAAGTTAAACCTTGAATTTGATAACGTAACCATAAAACGTGGTAAACGTAATCTTATTAATATACCTCAATTAAGTGTAGGGACTGGAGAATGGATTACAATTACAGGCGCAAATGGCTCTGGAAAAACATCACTACTCGAATCAATGATGCAATTAATTAAATATGAAGGACGTATGTTAGTGAATAATCGTTCTTTCAATAAAATTAAAGTAGCTGCTAAATATATGTATTTAGTTTATCAAAATCCAGAGTTACAATTCATAACTTCTTCCGTTTATGATGAAGTTCATATTCAATATAAAAATAAATTTAATTCTAAACAAGAAGCTGCTGCTCAGACTGAATCAATGTTGGGTACACTTAATTTGCTATCCGTAAAATCTCAACATCCTTATGAACTTTCAATAGGTCAAAAGAGACGCTTAAGTGTTGCAATTGCACTAAGTTCATCATCTGAATTCATATTACTTGATGAACCTACATTTGGTCTCGATAGCCATAATACATTTAATTTAATAAAATTATTTCAACAACGTGTAGCTAGTGGTCAGACTATTATTATGGTGACACATGACTCAGAAATCATATCTCGTTATCCAACTCGAAGACTCCATTTATCACATCACGTCATAGAAGAAATGGTTGGTGATGATTATGTTTGATCTTTGGAAGAAACATTATACATTTGTAGATGATGTAAATATAATTACTAAATTAGCAATCGCTATTATTTTATTTTTCTTTGTTATACTTGTTCATCAATTTGATTTCATGCTCTACATTACATGTTTAATGCTTTTATTTTTATTAGCTTTTAATGGTTTGCAATTAAAAATCACCTTAACTTTTGTTATTTTAACGATGGTATTCAGTGTCATATCTGCGTTGTTTATGATTTTTTATGGCGATGGTACGCACACACTATTCCAATTTGGTTTTGTCCATATTACTTCAGAGAGTTTATATCGTGGCTTACATTTAGCCATGCGTACAACTACCATTTCATTTTTCGGAATTTTAATTGCTTTCACTTCTCAGATTGTTTTAGTTTTTTACAGTTTAATGCAACACTTAAAAGTAAAACCTAAAGTGGCTTATGCATTTATGGCAGCAATTCGTATGGTTCCATTGATGTTCATTTCACTAATACAACTTAGAAAATCATTAAAAATGCGTTATCAGTTAATTAACGCACAAAATTATCGTGGTTTAAAAAAATTAAAACATTTATTAATACCTTTATTAAGCCAAAACATTCGTAAAGCACATCAGCTTTCTGTAGCAATGGAAAAAAATGGATTTAAAGATGGTCCAAGAACGTATTATTATTATGCACCTTTCTCGTATAAAGATTTTCTATTAATTTTAATAATAGGTATCATTTTATTGAGTGCTTATTTATTAGCTCAATATATTCCTATTACCGGTATTGAAGATATACGTGTAACAAATATTTATTAAAAAGATTAACCAACTTTTTAAGTAGACATATTATCCAAAAAGAAAAGCGATTGGACAAAACTTAAACCACTTTGTCCAATCGCTTTTTAACTTTATGATAAATTTTCAACTATTTTATCGCTTTATTACTAATATCTTTACGATAGAAAAGCCCATCGCTCTCTACTTTATCGACCGCTTTATATGCATTAAATTTAGCTTCAGCAATATCTTCACCTTCGCCTAATGCTAATATGACACGACCGCCCGAAGTAACATACATATCATTTTCTTTCTTCAAACCACTGATAAAGTAATCGCCATTTAAATTAAAACCTGTTACTTGATGTCCTTTTTCATATTGTCCTGGATAACCTTTTGAAGCTAACATAACTCCTACAACCGCATTATCTTTCCATTCGAAATTGATAGGTGCTTTTGCTTCTAAATCAATTATATGTTGCATCAAGTCACTCTCCATACGTGTGAGTAGCACTTGTGCTTCAGGGTCACCAAAACGAGCATTAAATTCTATTACTTTTGGACCGTCTGTTGTAATAATTGCTCCTATATAAAGTACACCAAAGAATGAGTACCCTTCTTTGACCATAGCTTGGGCAATTGGCTGAGCAATTTCGTCATTAGTACGTTTCAAGATTGATTCATCAATATGAGGTACTGGGCAATAAGCGCCCATCCCACCTGTATTTGGTCCTTTATCATTATCATATGCGCGTTTATGATCTTGCGCAATACAATCAAATGGTACTGCATAGTCACCATTAACCATAGTCATAAGTGAAAATTCTTCGCCTTCAAGGAATTGTTCAAATACAACAACACCATCTTCCTCATGATATAAAGTTTCTACACCGGCTTGTGCTTCTTCATAATTATTTGCAATAATAACACCTTTACCAGCAGCCAACCCATCTTTCTTTAATACAACAGGATATTCACAAGATGCAATATATTGTAGGGCACTCTGTTTATTAGTAATTTCTTTGTATTCTGCCGTTGGTATTTTATATTTTTCCATTAATTGCTTTGCAAATAGTTTTGAACCTTCTATTTGCGCAGCAGCTTGATTTGGGCCAAATACTTTAACATCTGCTGCTTGTAATTTATCTGTTAAACCTTCTGTAAGTGGTTGTTCTGGCCCAATAATTGTCCACGCTATTTCATGTTGTCGCGCAAATGCTACTATTTTTTCATGATCAGTTTCAGCTATTTCCGTATGGATTATTGCTACGTCTGACATTGCATCATTACCTGGAATAGCATGTATTTCATTAACGAGAGGTGATTGACTTAACTTATGTGCTAAAACATGTTCTCTACCACCTGCACCAATTACAAGTACTTTCATATAATATATGGCCTCCATTATTAATGTTTAAAGTGTCTAACGCCTGTAGTTACCATAGCAATACCATGTTTGTTTGCCATATCAATAGATGCTTGATCCTTAATTGAACCACCTGGTTGAATAATCGCTTTAATTCCTGACTTGGCAGCTAGCTCGACAGTATCATCCATTGGGAAGAACCCGTCGGAAACCATTACTACATCATCATTAATTTCAATTGCACGATCAATAGCGATTTGTGCTGAACCAACACGGTTCATTTGACCTGCACCAATGCCCACAGTCTGTTTGGCATTACTTAATATGATTGCATTACTTTTAACTGAAGCAACTACTTTCCAACCTAGTAACATCGCATCCCATTGTGCTTCAGTAGGTTCAACGTCAGTTACAACATTCATTTCTTCACGTTTCAAAGCTACATTGTCTTTATCTTGAACTAAGTAACCGCCGGAAACTGATACAACTTCTTGTTCGCTATTATCAATAGTCATATCAATTTCTAATAATCTAATATTTTTCTTTTGACTTAAAACATCTAAAGCTTCTTGTGTAAATTTTGGTGCAATAATAACTTCTAGAAAAATACCATGTAATGTTTCAGCTAATGATTTTTCAACTGTTCTATTTAAAGCAACAATACCACCAAAGATAGATTGGCTATCAGCTTCAAAGGCATACTGATAAGCTTCATCAATTGAATCAGCAACACCAACACCACAAGGATTCATATGTTTCACAGCAACTGCTGCTGGCCGTTCAAACTGTTTAACAAGTGACAAGGCGGCATCAGCATCTTTAATGTTATTATAACTTAATTGTTTACCGTGTAATTGCTTAGCACCAGCTAGTGTGTGTGATGCATCCGAAGTACGTACAAAATATGCAGACTGCTGTGGGTTTTCCCCATAGCGTAAACTTTCTTTGTTATCTTTGAAATAATCGACAATCGCAGCATCGTATTCATTTGTATGTTCAAATACTTTAATCATTAATGATTTACGATAAGCTTCATCTAATTGCCCTTCTTTTAATCTATTTATGATTTCATTATAATCAGCAGGATGAACTACCGTTGTCACGTGTTTAAAATTTTTAGCTGCTGCACGCAACATTGTAGGTCCACCAATATCAATATTTTCAATTGCGTCACCTTCTGTTACATCTGGGTTAGCAACCGTTTCTTTAAACGGGTAAAGATTCACGACGACCATATCTATTAAATCAATATGTTGTTCTTTTAATTGTTCTAAATGTTCAGGTTTATCACGATCTGCTAAAATACCACCATGCACAGATGGATGTAATGTCTTAACTCTGCCGTCCATAATTTCTTCAAATTGCGTTAAGTCAGAAATAGATTTTACAGGTACACCCGCTTCAGCAATTGCACGCATCGTGCCACCTGTTGAATATAATTCATAACCGTTTTCTATTAATGATTGCGCAAACGCTACAATCCCTGTTTTATTAGACACACTTAAAATTGCTTTCTTCATTATTACTTGCACCTCTTATTGAATGATTTTTGAAATGACTGCTGGGTATAATTCATGTTCTAATGCTTTTATTCTCTCTTCTAAGTCTGATTTAGTGTCGTCCGGGTATATATCACATGTTCTTTGTTCGATAATTTCTCCTGTATCCATCCCACTATCGACATAATGTACCGTCGTACCAGTTATGTCATCACCACTTGCTAATGCTTGGCCCACCGCATCTTTACCTTTGTATTTGGGTAATAAGGATGGGTGAATATTTAAAATCCTTTTATCATAGGCTCTCAAAATATTTTCGCCAATTAATTTCATATAGCCTGCTAAGACTATCCATTCAACTTTTTCTGAAGTAAGCCACTCTATAATTTTTCGTTCGTAGTCTGCTTTAGAATCAAAGTTTTTCAATTCATTAATATGTACATCTAGATTGTATTTCCTAGCGCGTTCAATACAATATGCACTAACTTGATCTGTATACAATGCTGTCACTTCAATATGAGGAAGATTACCTTGCTCAATTTGTGTCATTATGCTTTCAAAATTACTACCTGACCCTGACGCAAAAATAGCTATTTTGGTCACTTTTATACCCCCGTTAATTGAATTGGTTCATCGCCTTCAACGATTTCTCCAATTGCATAAGCATTTACATTTTGTTTGTTTAGTATATCTAAAGTTGTTTGTACTTGAGCCTCATCTACTACAATTGTATAACCAATACCCATATTAAATATGTTGTACATTTCTTCGGTTTCAATCTCTCCTTGTTGTTGTAACCAATCAAAAATTGGTAATGTTGGGAATTTAGTTACATCTATTTTAGCAGTGACACCCTCGGGCAATGCTCTAGGGATATTTTCATAAAATCCACCACCTGTAATGTGTGTCATAGCATGAATCTTAATTGCTTCTTTAACAGCTAATATTGGACTAACATATAATCTTGTTGGTTCTAAAAACGCTTCTAAATATGTTTGTTCATCATTATAGTTAGCATGTAAATCAATCTTAGATTTTTCGATTAATTTTCTAACTAAGCTATATCCATTTGAATGAATTCCACTAGATTCAAGTCCTATGATAATTTGACCTGGCTTTACTGAAGAACCATCAATATATTCACTCTTTTCAACAGCACCTACAGCAAATCCTGCCAAGTCATATTCACCTTCGTGATACATATCACCCATCTCTGCAGTTTCTCCACCAATTAAAGCAGTATGCGTTTCTTCACAACCGTCACTTACCCCTTTGACAATTTGTTCGATGACTTCTGGAACAACTTTATGTGTTGCAATATAATCTAAGAAATACAGTGGTTCTGCACCTGTAGTTAAAATATCGTTGACGCACATAGCAACGGCATCAATACCAATTGTGTCATGTTTATCGTGATCTATTGCTAATTTCAGTTTTGTACCTACTCCGTCTGTACCTGAAACAAGTAATGGCTCTTTCATGTTTAATTGTGATAGGTCAAATGTTGCCCCAAAACCACCTAAACCACCAAGTACTTCTTTACGCATTGTTCTCTTAACGTGACTAGACATACGATTTACTGCTTCATAACCTGCATTAATATCTACACCGGCTTGTTGATATGCTTTAGACATTTAAATTACCCTCTCTATCAAAGAATTGTTTATGATCTGCAATATATGCTTTTTGGCGGTCGCTTAGATGTGCTATATAATCTTCTTCATAGTCATAAAGTCCTGCTGGATAGTCACCAGTAAAACTTTCTACACATAATCCACTGTATGGTGCATCTACATCAAGTCCAATGGAATCAATCAATCCATCAACTGATAGATAAGCTAAAGAATCTGCGCCAATATGCTCGCTTATTTCTTCTGGCGATTTGTTGGCAGAAATAAGTTCAGCTGTTGTCGAAACGTCGATGCCATAAAAGCTTGGGAACATAAACTCAGGCGACGCGATACGTACATGTACTTCTCTAGCTCCAGCATCTTTCAACATTTGCACGATGCGTCTACTAGTTGTACCTCGGACAATTGAATCATCTACAAGTACGATATTTTTATCTTGTACAATATCCTTAACCGCTGATAATTTTACGCGTACACCTTGTTCACGTAGTTCTTGGGTCGGTTGAATAAATGTTCGTGCAACGTATTGGTTTTTAACTAAGCCCATTTCATAAGGCAATCCGCTTTCTTCTGCGTAACCAGAAGCAGCAGACAATGAAGAGTTCGGCACTCCGATAACCATATCTGCGCTTTTAGCTGGGCTTTCTTTAGCTAGTTGCTTACCAGATTGCTTTCTAACTGCATGTACATTTTTACCAGCAATTGTAGAATCAGGTCTAGCAAAGTAAATATATTCCATCGCAGAAATAGCTGTCGTCGTGTGTCTAGTATATGACTCTACTCTAATACCTTCATCATTAATCACAACATATTCTCCTGCATGAATATCGCGCACAAATTCAGCACCTAAGACATCAATCGCACATGTTTCACTCGCAATCATGTAAGAGCCATTTTTCATTTTACCTACAGCTAATGGTCTAATTGCATTAGGATCAACTGCGCCGTATAATGCATCTTTAGTTAAAATAGCAAAAGTAAATCCACCCTTTATCTTTCTCAAACTTTCTTGGAATGCATCTTCAAAGGTTGGTGCTTTACTTCTTCTAATTAAATGCATGATGACTTCTGTGTCCGATGATGAATGAAAAATAGACCCTTGATGTTCTAATGAACGCTTTAAACTTTGTGCATTTATAAGATTTCCATTATGACAAACTGCAACACTCATATCGTAAAAGTGATATAAAAATGGTTGGATATTTTCAATACCTTTATTACCGGATGTTGCATATCTCACATGACCAATAGCGTGTTGGTATGATTTGAAAGTTTCAAGTTGAATATCCGATATTGCTTCTGTTAACAAACCCAAACCACGTTCACCAATTAACTTTTCACCATTAGAGCACACTATACCAGCACCTTCTTGTCCACGATGTTGTAAACTGTGTAACCCCATGTAAGTTAATTGTGCAGATTCGGGATGATCCCAAATACCAAATACACCACATTCTTCATTTAGTCCGTTGCTGTCATACATTTAGGTATTGCTCCTTCCCATATATCAGTAAGGTTTTGAACATTACGTGTTACTTGAACCTCATTATTAGCTACTTTAAATTGACCGTCATTTGTTAATTGACCAATTTCCACAGCATTTTCAATTTCTAACGTTTGTCCTTCTTTTACTGCAACAATATAGCGCCCTTGTGTTTCACTAAACAATTGCGCGTTCGTTACATTTAATTGTACATTTAATCCAAGTTGGTAGTGTGCGCTCATACGTGCTAACGTCAACAATAAGCCGCCTTTTCCAACGGTTTGAACATGTGATGCAACACCATTACGAATCACTTGTTTAATAGATTCACCTTTTTGTACTTCATTAGATAAATCAATTGCTTCAAATTCATGATTTACTTTCTTATATAGTAACTTCTCAACTTGGCTACCACCAAAGTCATCTTTTGTGTCACCCACTACATATAAAGTGTCGCCAACGCTTGGTTGGAAATCATTTAAGTAATCGATATCTTCGATTAACCCAACCATGCCTACAACTGGTGTAGGGAAGATAGATGTTTCTCTAGTTTCATTATAAAGTGATACATTACCTGATACGACTGGTGTATTTAATACTTCACACGCTTCTGACATACCTTTCGTTGAATCCGCTAACTGTTGATAAATTTCTTTCTTTTCTGGTGATCCATAGTTTAGACAGTCAGTCATTGCTAAAGGCGTAGCACCTACGGAAATCAAATTACGGTACGCTTCTGCTACAACCATTTTCCCACCTTCATAAGGGTTGTTAAATACATAACGTGCTTCACCGTCGATCGTAGATGCGATTGCTTTATTCGTACCTTCTACTCGAACTACAGATGATTGTAATCCTGGTTTCACAATTGTATTAGCGCCAACTTGTTGATCATATTGTTCATATAAATAACGTTTAGATGCAATAGTTGGATGTTGTAATAGTTCATCAAACACAAACTCTACATCAACTTTGCTATAATCGTTTTTACTCTCATTATAGTTCGGTGCTTCACCTTCTAATACATAAACAGGCGCTTCATCAGATAAAGGTTGCACAGGAATGTCCGCAAACACTTCATCTTCATACGTTAATACAAAGCGATCTGTATCCGTTACTTCACCAATCACAGCACTATCTAATTCATGTTTATCAAATAAGTCTAAGAATTTTTGTTCTGTACCTTTTTCAACAACAAGTAACATACGCTCTTGTGTTTCTGATAACATCATTTCATATGGTGATATACCTTTTTCTCTAGTTGGAACTTGTTCTAAACGTAAATGTAAACCGCTGCCACCTTTTGCAGCCATCTCTGAAGAAGATGAAGTCAACCCTGCAGCTCCCATATCTTGTATACCTATTAGTTCATCAAACGTAATCGCTTCTAATGTTGCCTCCATAAGTTTCTTACCAACAAATGGGTCACCAATTTGTACTGATGGTCGTTTACTTTCACTATCTTCGCTTAGTTCTTCAGAAGCAAATGTAGCGCCATGAATACCATCACGTCCAGTTTTTAATCCTACGTAAATTACTGAATTACCTACACCTTTTGCTGTACCTTTTTGAACCATATCATGATCGATAATACCTACACACATAGCATTTACTAAAGGATTTCCATCATATCTATCATCAAACTCTATCTCACCGGCAGTAGTTGGAATACCTATACAGTTACCATAACCACCGATACCAGCAACCACACCACGTAATAAACGGCGGTTTTGTTTTTCAGTAAGTTCACCGAAGCGTAGGCTGTTTAATAAATTAATAGGTCTTGCGCCAATAGAAACGATATCTCTAATAATACCGCCGACACCAGTTGCCGCACCTTGATAAGGTTCTACAGCAGATGGATGGTTATGGGATTCTACTTTGAATACAACAGCTTGATTATCACCTATATCCACAACACCGGCACCTTCACCCGGTCCCATTAATACATGCTCACCAGAAGTTGGAAATTGTGTTAAGAATGGCTTAGAGTGCTTATAAGAACAATGCTCGCTCCACATTACAGAGAAGATACCTATTTCTGTAAAATTAGGTTCTTTACCTAAAATTTCGCAAACTTTTTCGTATTCTGTTTCACTTAAACCCATATCTTTATACAATTGCTCTAATTTGATTTCTTCTGCACTTGGTTCAATAAACTTAGACATTTTGTTCCCTCCAACTATTTACCATCGCTTCAAATAACTTCACACCGCTGTCAGTACCTAAAATGGATTCAATTGCGCGTTCTGGGTGTGGCATCATACCACAAACATTTCCCTGTTCATTTACAATACCGGCAATATCATTAAATGAACCATTTGGGTTATCAACATATTTTAAAATGATTTGATTGTTTTGATCTAAAGCTTCGTATGTTTCCGGCGTGCAGTAATAGTGTCCTTCACCATGTGCAACTGGGTATACTACCACTTCATTTTCATCATATAAATTTGTAAATGCTGTTTGATTGTTAACAACTTTTAAAGACTCATTACGACTGACAAACAAGTGCGAATCATTATGTAATAATGCGCCAGGTAATAGTCCTATTTCTGTTAATATCTGAAATCCATTACAAACACCTAATACTGGTTTACCTTCTGAAGCAAACCTTTTCACTTCTTCAGTAATCGGTGCCACACTAGCCATTGCGCCCGAACGTAGATAATCTCCAAATGAAAAACCTCCTGGAATTAACACGCCATCAAAACCATCTAAAGAAGTATTTCGATAATCAACATATTCTGCTTGTACGCCAGACTTTATAGCCGCATTATACATATCTCTATCACAATTGGAGCCTGGAAATTTTAGCACTGCAAATTTCATTATGCTTTCTCTCCTTCTTCCAATACTTTATAGCTATATTCTTCAATTACAGTATTAGCAAATAGTTTTTCACTTAATGTCGTAACCACATTGTGTACTTCAGCATCTGTAGCTTCATCTACTGTCATATATAAAACTTTTCCAACACGGATATCGTTAACTTGTTTATAGCCTAAATCGTGAACTGCACGGTTTAATGCTTGCCCTTGTGTATCTAATACTTGTGGTTGTAATGTGATGTGTAATTCAATTGTTTTCATTTTTATAAAGCCTCCAGTTTATTTAAAAAAGTTTGATATGTTTCAATGATTGATCCTCTATCTTCTCTATATACATCTTTATCAAAATTTGTATCGCTATCTTTATCCCAAATTCGGCATGTATCAGGTGAAATTTCATCAGCTAGTAAAATTTGTCCATCGTTTGTACGGCCAAACTCTATTTTAAAATCTACTAACCTTAAATTCATTTCATTCATCAATTGAACTAATACTTCATTTACTTCCTTTGCCGCTTCTTTTAATATATTAATTTCTTTCTCTTCAGCTAAATGTAGTAACTTAATATGATCTTCAGTTATTAATGGATCGTTTAGATCATCATTTTTATAGAAGAACTCAACAAGTGGTTCGTCAAATTCATGTCCTTTATCAAAACCAAGTCTTTTAGTTATAGATCCTGCAGCAATATTTCTTACCACTACTTCTAAAGGTATAATTTCAACTGATTGTACTAGTTGTTCAGTTTCAGATATCTGCTCGATAAAATGGCTTTTCACGCCTTTTTCTTTTAAATAATTAAAAATGCGAGAAGTGATTTGGTTATTTAAACGTCCTTTACCTTCTATTAAATCTTTTTTAGCACCATTTCCTGCAGTAACTTCATCTTTGTATTCAACGCGTAATACATCATTTTCACCAGTTGAAAATATTCTTTTTGCTTTACCTTCATATAATAAAGACATTATTCAGATCTCCCTTCAAATTTACCAAGTAGCGTTTGTTCGCATCTATTTATGTCAGTAGTCAACACTGTTAAATGACCCATCTTTCTATTTGGTTTTCTAGATGTTTTACCATATATATGCACATGCCATTCAGCATACTCACTAAATTGATCCTCTAATAAATCTAAATCTTTCCCCAATAAGTTCATCATTATTGCGGGTTTTAACAATTCAATTTGTTTTGGTAATTTTTGACCAGTAATCGCTAAGATATGTGTATCAAATTGTGAAAAATCACAGGCTTCTATTGAGTAA